>JAIMBF010000049.1 GCA_023511585.1 Terriglobia bacterium | reverse complement strand
TCGCCGTGGCGACCGACGCCGAGCAGCCGCTGCTGCAAGCCGCGATCAGCGGCCAGCACGTGCGATTCCACAATACGATTGATGCGACCATTGACCATGATCGCAACGTGATCGGAGACTGTGGTGGCGACGCCGATATTCTGCTCAATCACCAGGATTGCCATCTCTTCGGCTTCGCCGAGCGAAATCAGCAACTGCTCAACCTGCGCGACAATGTTCGGCGCCAAGCCTTCTGTCGGCTCGTCCATTACCAGCAGTTTCGGATCGCCGAGCAACGCGCGGGCGATTGCCAACATTTGCTGCTCGCCGCCGGAGAGTTGTGTGCCAAGATTGTTGCGCCGCTCTGCCAGACGCGGAAAGGTTTGATAGATGCGCTCTACCGTCCAGATCGCATCGCGTCGCTTGTTCGCGACCAGCCGCAAATGTTCATCGACGGAGAGGCTGGGCCAACAGCGCCGCCCCTGCGGCACATAGCCGACGCCGAGGCGATGAATCTCGTGCGGATCCCGATTTAAGATTTCCCGGCCATAGACGCGGATGCTGCCGGCGCGCGCATCTTTGAGCCCCACGATAGTGTTGCAGAGCGTGGTCTTGCCCATACCGTTGCGGCCGACCAACGAGAGGATGCCGCGCTCCAGTGTCAGCGACACACCCTGAATCGCGTGGCTCTCGCCGTAATAGACCTGCAGGTCTTCGATTTTCAGCGCCGCCGGCGCCGGGCGGGAAGACCTTGCCGTGCGCTCAGTGATGCTTGTGGCCGAGATAGATATCTTGCACCTCCGGATCATTCTCGATTTGCTCGGGCGTGCCTTCTTTAAACAAACGCCCGTTGTGCATGATCGAAACATAATCAGCGACGCGCAGTGCGACGTCGAGATCGTGCTCAATGATGATATACCCGATATGCTTCGGTAGCGCGCTGAGGATTGCGACGAGATCCCGCCGTTCGCTCGGCGACAGACCCGCGGCCGGCTCGTCGAACAAAATGAAGCGCGGCGCGCCGGCAAGAGCAAGCGCGATCTCAAGCTGGCGCTGCTGACCGTGGCTTAGGGTGGAAACCAGCCGATCGCTCTCATCATCCAGATGCACTGCGGTGATAATCGAGCGGGCCTGCATCATGCTGACATCGCGCGCATCCGGACGGCGCAGAGAGAAGCGCCGACCGGATACCCCGCGGCAGGCGAGAAAGACACTATCGAGGACGGTCAACCTGCCGAAAAGTTGTGAAATTTGATACGTGCGCCGAAGGCCGCGGCGGATCCGTTCCTGCGTCGGCAGCTCGGAAATATCTTCGCCGAAGAAACGAATCCGCCCGGCGGTGAGCGGAAACTCCCCCGTGACGGCGTTGAACAACGTCGTTTTGCCGGCGCCGTTCGAGCCCAAGATCGCACGTCGCTCGCCCGCCGAGATTCGCATGGTAACCCCGGAAAGCGCCGCCAATGCGCCGAAATGACGCGTCACGCCGTCGAGCTCCAATGCCGGCGCACCAGCGCCGTAGAGACGGTCTGCGACGGAAGTTTCGGACATTGGCGGTCGCCTCGCGGTCCAATCAGCTCACGGGCAGGACGGATTTTCGCGCCCGACCTTGCCGAGCTTGAGGAACTCATCACGCGGAATGCCGAGAGTCTGATTGACCTGCGGCGTAACCTTGATGAGTTTGTTGAACAGCGTGCCATCGGGCAACTTCACGACCTCGGTCAGAAAAATGTCGGCGATGGCATTGCGGTTTTCATCGAGGGAGACTTTTCCGGTCGGTGTCTCAAAGACGAGCTTCGAAAGCGCCGCGCGCAACTTGGCGCCGCCATCGGAGACGTCGTCGCCCACCTGCTGGAGCCCGAGCAGCGCCGCTTTCATATTCACATAGTAGGCATGGGCAAAGAGCGACGGCACCGGGAACGCGCCGGGTTGCTTTTTATAGGCCGCAACGAAAGCCTTCCATTCCGGGCTTGGATTGCTGTCGGCAGTGGGGCCGGCCGACGGCGTTCCGATCAGCACGTCATGAATCTTTCCTTTCGAAGTCAACACCGTCTGATCGACGGTGATGGAGCCGCCGATCAGCGGTGCCTTGCCGCCCGCCTGCTCGTATTGGGTGAGAAAATTGACGGCATCCGCTCCGCCCAGCGCGACGTAGATCGCATCGACATCTTCCGGGATTGCCGCGATGACGGAGGAATAATCTTTGGTTCCAATCGGCACCCATGCTTTCGCGGGCACATGGCCGCCGGCTTTGCAAAACTCCGCCATGAAGCCGAAAACCTGCGTGTAGGGGAAGGAATAATCCTCGGCGACCGTCGCAACACGCTTATAACCTTTCTCCTTGTAAACGTAATTGCCGAGGCCCGCCATCCACTGTGCGCCATCCGTGGAAAAGCGGAAAAAATTGGGGGCCGGATCGCGCAAGGTGGTATCCTGAGCGGCCGAGGAGCCGTTCAGGAAAGTGACATCGGGCTTGGTCTTGGCGTAATCTTTGATTGCCAGGCCCTCATCGCCCGAGAGCGGTCCGACCAAGACCTTAACCCCGTCCTGCTCGACGAGCTTGCGCGCCGCCCGTACCGCACTGTCCGGAGAGGCGTCCGATGAACCCTTGATGATTTCGATTTTCTTGCCGCCCACCATGCCGTGGAATTCATCGACGGCGGTCATCGCACCGCGCATTCCGTCCTCTCCGAGGACCGTGAACGCACCCTCAAACGTCGCCAGAACGCCGATTTTCATCGTGTCCTGAGCAGACGCCATCGCGGGCGCCATCAGCATGCCGGCCAATGCCAGCGCGTAATTTATTTTACTCCTCATATGTTTCTCTTCCTTCTGTTGGTTATGGACATCACCCCCGCCCGCAACGGATCCAGCTGAAAAACCTGTTCCCGAGGCGCACGTAATTTTGCCTTTTCCCACAATCCGAGAATCCCGTCCGGAGAAGCGAAGACGATCAGCAGAAAAACAAGACCGATGAGCGTGTTGTAGCGTTCGGCTCCGACGACATCGATGGCAAAGGTTTGAATCAGCACGACAACGACCGCGCCGAGAAACGGCCCGATCGGATGACGCATGCCGCCGATGACGGCGATGACCAAGACATTGATCGCGGCGCTTACATCGATGGTTCCCGGCGAGATGCGACCGTTGAACCAGACCAGCAGCACGCCGCCCAAGCCTGCAATCAAGCCGGAATAGAAATAGGCCACCACTTTGTGCCGGGTCACGTCGTAGCCGAGGGCGCGCATACGGCGGGCATTGTCGCGCACCGCCTGCAAAGTAAGCCCGTAGGCGGAACGTGACGCGTAGAGAACAGCGGCATACGAGAGCACGGCGCAGCCGAGGCAAAGATAATAGAAGGGGACCGGGGCACGCCAATTGATGCCCCAAAATTTCGGCGCTTCGATGCCGGCGAACCCCGAATGCCCGTTGAAAAGTGCGTAGTTCTGCTGGGTGAAGTAGAAAAATCCGGTGGCGACGGCGAGCGTGATCATGATGGTGTAGATGCCTTCGGTGCGGTTGGAGATTAACCCGATCAAACCCGCAACGAGCGCCGCAAGCAGCACCGCAAACGGCACCAGAATCCAGAACGGCCAGCCGAAACCATGCACCCCCGTGTGGTTCATGCCGAAAATCGCAACCGTATAGCCGGCCACTCCGGCGATCGAGATTTGCGCCATGCTGACCATTCCGCCGTAACCGGCGAGAATCATCAAAGACAGCGCCAACATTCCCCAGATCAACGAATAGGCTCCGATCTGGACGATAAAAAATTCGGAAGCAACCGCCGGATAGATAACAAGAAATATAACAAGCGCGATATTGCCGAGACCGATCCGCTCGAGAAAAGTACCGTCCAGACGCGGCCGCGCGGCAGTGAGCAATTCGGACATCACAAACGCCCCATGATGCCCTGCGGCCGGAGCGCCAGCACCGCGACCATGATGACGAAAGTCAGCACCACGCCGTAGGTGGGAAAATAGACCAGGCCGATCTGCTCGGCGAGACCGATGAGCAGCGCGCCGATGGCAGCGCCGGTGATCGAACCCATGCCGCCGACGATAACCACCACGAGCGAGGCAAGCAGATAGCGCACATCCTCGCCCGGCGCGACCGAGAGCACCGAGCCGCCGATCACGCCGGCGATACCGGCAAGCCCGGCGCCAACCGCAAAGACAATCGCAAAAACGGCATGTACATTGATGCCGGAGGCCGAAAGCATCGCCCGATCGTCGACACCCGCGCGAATCATCATGCCGACGCGCGTGCGATTGAGCATGAACCATAGCCCGATGCCGATGACGATCGCCGTTGCAAGAACAACGAGTCGAAAAAATGTGTAGCGCAGGAATATCAACTCGCCGTTCGCACGCACTGCGGTAACGATCGGCAATGTGACCGCGCCGTCAAGCCAGCTCGGTATCGGAATCTGATAGGTCGTGCCGGTCCAGACCGCGAGCATGAGGTCCGCCGCGACGATGGAAATGCCGAGCGTCACCAGCGTCTGGCGGAGATCGTCACCCTCGAGGTGACGGAAAACGAAAACCTGCATGGCGACGCCGATCACCGCCAAGACCGCAAACCCGGCCGCAACGCCGAACAGCCAATATCCCGTCCGGCTCGTAACCTCGTAGCCGATATAGGCGCCGAGCAGGTAAAGCGAACCATGCGCGAGATTGACGTTGCGCATCAACCCGAAGACCAAGGTGAAGCCGCTCGCGACCAGGAAATAGAGGCCGGAGAGGGTGAGCCCGTTCAAGACGGCACTGAAGAATGCCCTCTTCGAGATGAGCGCGGCAGAGAGCCAAGCCGGCCAGATCGCGAAAATCAACCAAGCAACTACGGCGGCACCGACCAGCGCGGCCAAAATCCAGACGTGCCGGCGGCTGAACCCGCCGCCGGCCAGCATCTCGGCGCCGGTTTCTCCGGATAGACTCACGCGACCAACCGCCGGCGCTGCTCGTTCATGCGCGGCGCCTTGTGGAATTTGCCGTCTTTCATGATCGCGAGGATCCGGTTTTTGTCCTGCAGGATGCGCACATCGGCAAGCGGATCGCCATCGACCAGCAAAAGATCGGCGAGATAACCCTCCTTCACCATGCCGAGCTCGTTGGCCATTCCCATGATTTCGCCGCCATACTTCGTCGCCGCCTGAATCGCCTCCATCGGCGAGAAGCCGAGCATTTCGACGAAAGTCTGAATGTCCTTGGCGTTGGTGCCTTGCGGCGTCCAGGCAAAGCCGTAATCGCCGCCGATGCAGATGCGAACACCGCGGCGATGCAATTTTTTCATGCTCTCGATGCAGGCTTCAAGTTCGCGTTCATATTCCATGGCAATCCGCGAGCCCGGCTTGATGCCCCATTCCGCGGCGTGTCGGGCGGTATTGATGAGCCACGCGATCCCCGGCGCGACAAAGTGCCGGTCTTTGTTCGCCTCCAGCATGTCCAGCGCCTCTTCATCGAGAAACGAGGCGTGGTAAATAATTTCGATTCCATGACGGACGCATTGCTTGATCGAGCCCGAGGATCGGGCATGTGCGGCCAGGGTTTTGCCGCGCCGGCGCGCCTCCTGCACCGCCATCGCCACCTCTTCCTCGGCCATCGGGGTTTCCTCGGCCCCCATGCCGGTCAGCGATTCTCCGGAGAGATTGAGCTTGATGGTATCCACGCCGTATTTGATGAGGGTTCGCACGGTGCGGCGAATCTCTTCCGGTCCCGAAACCACGATGCCGAGATTGAGACCGGGATGCGGAATATGCGAGGGCGTTGCGTCGCCGAGCCCGCCGACGGTGGTGATCTCCGGCCCTGCGGCAAGATAACGCGGGCCCGGGAAGCGCCCTTCGTTGATGAAACGCTTGGCAACGACATCGAGCCGAGGTTTCGCCGCGGCAGCGCCGCGCCCGCCGGTGAAGCCGGCATCAAGCACCAGCTTGGCCATTTCCATCGTGACCAGCATATGTTCTTCCGGCTCCATCATCTGAATCGGATCAATGCCCGGCGCGTTGTTCCAAGAGAGATGGAGGTGGGCATCGATCAGCCCCGGCATGAGCGTAGCGCCTGCGCCGTCAATCACGGTGACGCCGCCATACGCCGCAGAGGTGCTGCCGGCGCCGGTCAGACCGAAACGCGCGGTGCCGCGCGTGATCTGCTTGATGCGCCCGTCTTGGACAAGCACCTCGCCGGTGTAAGGGTACTCGCCGGTTGCATCGAGAATACGCACATTGGTGAACAATATGCTTCCCGAACTCGTGCCGTTCCATGTATCGTTCGCCATGATTACCTCCCGAATTGGCGACGGCCACCGCTGTCTTCGCGTTCGACGCGGTGGAAAAAATCGAGTATTCGCCTACTGCTTTCTTGTGATGCTTCGATCGGCGCCCAATGCCCGCACCGATCGACGATAGAGAGCTGTGCGCCGCGCATGGCATCGGCGAGCGCGCGGGCGACATGCGGAGGACTGACCGCATCCGCATCCCCGGTGATCAGCGCCGCCGGCGCACCGATCCGCCGCGGATCGACCGCCGTTGCTTTCGCCAGCGCCTCGCAATTCCAGGCATAACCCTCCGGATTCTGGCGCATCACCGATTCGCGAACGAAAGCAACGGCCGCCGGGAGATGCTCCCGTGTGTGGGATGAAAGTGCGCCGGCGATAATCTGATCGGCGATATCCGCGATGCCGCCGGAACGCGCAAGGCGCGCGCGGTTGCGAAGCCCTTCCCGCATCGCATCCGAAGGTTCGGCGAGCGCACCGAACAACACCAGGGAAGCAACCAGCCCGGGATTCTCCGCCGCCAGACGTTGGCAGATCAGCGTGCCCATCGAATGCCCGACGAAATGTGCGCGCACGACACCAAGGCCGTGGAGCGCGCTGCGCACGGCATCGGTGATGGTCTCGATACTTGCCGGCAAATCCGGAAGCGGTGCCCGCCCGGCCCCCGGAAGATCCAGCCGGATGACGCGATAGGACGCGAGCGCCGGCATCTGCGGCTGATACATGTTCGTGGTGCCGCCGAGACCGTGCAGCATGACCACCGGAAACCCCTCTCCGGCGATTTCGGCAACGATTGGCCCGATTGCAGCAGTGGTCATGCCCTCAGCGCCTCCATGCGGTTCATAAGTGGACTAACAAGCGCCCCGTTGCCGTCGCGATCGTTGCGAGGGACGTCGCCATCTGTCAGGGAAATCGATGCCTCCGATGTCATCCGATCCAGCGGGATTAACGATGGCATTCGTCGCAACGAAATGCGTTTGGCGATAGCGGGGCGCCTTCCCGCCGCATGCGCCGCCGGCGGATCCAAAAGAAGAAGGTTCGGGGGTTGGACGCCGTGCTGATCGCGGCTTCGTTCTTCAAGAAATGATAAGGCAGCAGTCTTCAAGGCATCCCCCCTCCGGCTGGACCATCTGCACAGCGGTTTTCCCCGGCGTGCATTTAAACCAATCGTAGTCCGACGGAATGTTCTGTCAATACGCCTAATCTTCTTCACCGACTCTTGCAAGGGAAAAGTAAGCGCTATACAGTACGCGGAATTCTACCAATCGATGCGCTAATATCTCCGCTTATTACACTCTGAACGGGAATCGGCGCGAGGGTGTATGTGGTTCACAATTGGTTCAAATAGAGAGACGTGAGGAATTACGGTCCACGATGCCGAAGCACCTCGCCAGCGACATTGCCGTCGCGCTGAAAAACCGTATTGCGTCCGGCGAGTGGATGGAGCATGGGCGCCTTCCGCCCGAACGCGATCTCGCTGCGGAATTCGGCGTTGCGCGTAACACCATCCGCCGCGCGGTGGAGATCCTCGCCGTCAGCGGCGTGGTGACACGGCATGTCGGCCGCGGCACCTTCCTCTCGGTTGCCGATGCCAGCTCGCTTGCCGGAACTATCGCCCGCATGGAAGGAGCAAGCCCCGCTGATATTATGGAGATTCGACTCCTGCTCGAGCCGGCGGCGGCGGGCTTTGCCGCTGCCCGCGCGAGCGAGAGCGAACTCAACGCCGTGCAGGACGCCCACCGCATTGCCGTTGCCGCACGCGACCTGGTGACTTTCGAGCACTGGGATGCCGAATTTCACCACCGCATCTTTGCTTCCGCGCGCAACGATTTTCTTCGGGAAGTGCATCATCTGGTGCGTATCTTTCGCAACCGCTTGCCATGGTTTGATCTGAAACGGCGGTCATTCTCCGAGGAGCGACGACAACGCTATTGCCGCGAGCATGAGGCCATTCTGCTTGCGCTGCGTCGGCGTGACAGCAACGGCGCGAAAGAAGCGATGCTTGCGCATCTGCAGACGGTGGCTGCCAATCTTCTCAATGGCGCGTTGCTGTCCATCGATCATTGATCCGGCTGCGATGCGATTTCTTCGAGTTCTTTTGCCTGCTTGTGAGAGAAGAACTCACGGTAGGCCAGCACGGAAAGCAAAAACTTTGCATCCGGTCGTTCCGGCGGATTGGCGAAGAGTTTCCTGCCTCGGCGCTGATAACAAAGCGGCCGCACTGCGGGCTTTCCGGAAAACCTGCCTTGCTCAGGTGGAACTTTGCCCAGGCAGCCCGATGAAGAAACAATCGCCCTTAACCGTTTGGGAGAAGCCGATCTCGCTTGCTTTGGCTAAGCCCGAGCCGGTTTGCGATGGCGTCCTCGGCCGGCAGCACGCTTGTCTCCCGTTGTGCCGCAACTTCCGGAAGGAAAAGCAGCAAGGACTGGTCATCCGGCATTCCTGCCGTGGTCAAAACGTTCCCGGATTCTTCGGGCTTACCCGGCGAAGCAAAGACACGGGCTACGATATTTCATCGGCATGGGGTCGGGCCAGTCGCCCATACCAATCCATGCCGAAAGGTCGTGCTTCACTGGCCGACCGAAACCAGGCCCGGGCTTCGGCCGTGAAACCCATGTCGGCACGCGCGGCCAAGAACACGTTCGGAATGATGATGGATATAGCGCTTGCAGTATCAGCGTTGATTGAAAAGCATGGCCGTGGCATAGTTATGATCATGTCTGTAGAGGAATATGAATGACTGTTCGTGCGCCCTGATAGCGTCGGCAAGAACGGCAAGTGGGCCGCGAGGAGCGAACAAAGATGACCGATGAAACGCCTGCGCGGGGCAAGATGAACCAGCCTCTGAAAAATAGTGAATGGAAACTCGCTGACAGCTGGAGCAAGCGTTTTGATTATCCGCTCGAGACGGCGGCATGGCAGAATATGTGCTGTTCGGACGCCGCCGCGCGCTTGCGATGCTTGAAACCAAAAACCAAAAGTGCGATCGTCGATCTGACACCCGGGAGCACCTGGCTGATGGTGCAACGCAAAAAACTGGCGCGGAGCTATGGCTACAATATGCTAGCGGTAACCAACTTGGAGCTGGCGACCTGACGGCAATCACGCGGATCAAGGCAGGCATCGATGGCGCGTCGCAAGCAAAAGCATCTCATTCGGGCACAGATTGCCTTCGGCTTACTGGTTGTCATCGGCATAATCTTCTGGATATTGGCAGAGGCCCTGCAAAACGCTCCGAGCGGTTCGGGGAATGCTATCGGCCTTGTCGTCCTGATCATTGTCGTCGGCATTATTACCTTTCCCATCGTGCGGTTGATCCGGCGCGCGACCGCCCGCAATGCTCTTCTCGAAAAGGTCCGAGCGGCGACTGACCAGCAGCTAGAACCGTTGCTCAGGAGGCGTGCGCAACTTGTCAGGCTCGATCCCTATGGCAAGCCGCAGCATGACAAATGGGCAAAGGAGATCAACTATTTTATCGCCCAGCACATCCAGCCCGCACTGACCGCGAGCGAGAAGGCATCCCTTGCCCGCAACCATACCGAGGTTTTTCAACTCATCGATCAAAGGGTTGTAACCGCTCAACGCGAACAGCCGGGGTTTCAGACCTTCTCCGATGATATGACGCCGGCCGAGTTCGAGACATTCTGCGCGGAGGAGCTGCGTCGCGCTGGATGGGATGCGCGTGTCACCATGCAGAGCCGCGACCAAGGCGCTGACGTGATTGCTGAGAAAGGCGGACGGCGTGTTGTGCTTCGGTGCAAGCTCTCTGCTCGGTCGGTTGGCAACAGGGCGGTGCAGGAGGTGACGGCCGCCAAGAACCACGAGCAGGCAGATTTCGGGATTGTGGTCTCCAACAACCGATACACGGAACCCGCTGAGCAGCTCGCCGCGACGAATCGTGTTTTGCTTATTCACTATCGCGACCTTCAGAACCTAGACGACATTCTCGACCGACAGCGCACGGTATGAAAAATCTGCTTCTGATGCTGTTAATTGTGACCGGCGGAAGCCTTGCGGTTCTAGTGCTGAAGTTCGGGACAGTTGCGCCGTGCAGCATCTTGCGCGCCGAGGTTCGTCAGGAGGCGGCACGCCGAGGGGGAATCGCAGTTATCGTTTATGCGTTGCCTGACGCTGCTATAGATACTCTGCTCGCGGCGCAATTTGGGCCGTTGTCGCCAGGACGTTGCTTGCAGTTAGCTATCGCGGGACCGCCAACCCGGCCGCAAACGTTGCCTCCACTATCGCAGCGGCCAAGCCTCGAGCAAGCCGCAGAACAGCAAGCAAGAATAAGACAAGAATAAGAGAGGTACAGCTTGTTAATCTCCGCAAGGTCACCGAGCAGTTGTCTGCCTTCACCACCAAGGCGGACGCCGCACTGCCAAAGTTCGCGGCTGTAGAACAGCGATACCACGATATTACGCAGCGCATGCGTGCTGCCCTCGCCCGCAAGCAATCGATCTATGGCGGCGGTCAGGCGTCCGTTGCGCGCAGTCAGATTTCCGTTGCAATCAATCAGGCCGCCATAGAAGCGAACCTGCTGCCTATTAATATGGGACTTTCATATCAGTCTTTCGATTTCCAGTTGGGTCGGTTGGAACGGGAGTCTGCACGCGTTAGCCAAGGCTGCGCACGTTTCGCTACTGATTCCGCCCCCGTGCCAGCCGGGTATGAGGCCCTGAATGCCGCCTGTTTGCGGTTTTTCGAGGTTCCCGAAGACTACAAACAGCGTGTCTCCGACCTGCGCGTGCCATTCTTGAAAGCGGAAACTATTTGGAATACCGAGAGGAGCGAGCAGAAGCAGATCGTGCAGGCGTCAAACATGGCCGTGCAGTGAGCCAACGGAGATAGCGCAGAGTGACGGTCGGTGATTGGATCAGTTTGGTTGTTGCCATTGCAACTGTGGTGATGGCGGGGGCCACATACTATCTTGCATGGGTCACCCGGCGGCTTGCGAAGGAGACGGCGGACGCAGCGCAGCAAGCCGAACGGCATCATCGGGAAAATCGGCGACCGTTTTGCGTCATCACATTTCAAGGCGTCGACTTACATCACCCCTTTGGGAATGCTTTTCATCCGAATGCCAATTTTGGACTTTCCATTAGAATCAAAGGAGAGCTCCAAAATAAGGGGGGTGGTCCTGCTACGGATGTTTACGTCTATCTCAGTCAAAGGCGCGGGGGAAGTGACGATTGTCCGTATCGATTGACCCAATCGGTACTCGTATCCGGGCTGGTCGGCCCTGGTGACAGCGTGAAGATCGAGATCTCCATCGAAAAGTCCAATATTTGGCAGGTCTGGGACCCAAAAAGTCAAAGGTCGATTACGATCGGGGATATAAATTTCATTGCCGACGATACTAACGAGGTTGTGCTTGAGTACAAAGACGTATTCGGAAATTTCTATCATACCATCCATCCACGAGGAATCCAGCCTCGCGGGCAACCTGGCTCCGAAGAACGTGAGGCGCAGGCGGCTGTTCGACCGGACAAGCCGGCGCCGATCTTCCGGACCGGCAGGCAACCCGTGCGCACGCTTGCCGACGCACCGAGAGACTCGCTTCTCGATCCTTATTCTTCCGAGCAAGACGCGATCACGCCGCCATAGAGAACAGCATGGGGAAGGCGTTGTGCTCGCAGCAATCCGCGGCGGCATGCCATATCCTTTCTGTAACGAAACGTGTCTCACATCGCCGATCCGCTGCGAAAGCGGATTATTTTTTTGCTATTCGTCCCCAAGCGCCTGCGCGCGCAGCGCCATGCGGTCCAGCTTCTGTGCTCCGGTCATCGGCAGCGCTGTAACAATCCGAATAACGGCGGGGCATTTGTAAGCCGCCAGACGCTCGGCGATATAGACGGCGAGTTCGTCCGCATCCAGCGCTTCTTCCGGGCGCGGAACAACATAGGCGATCACGCGCTCGCCGGTGCGCGCATCGGGCACGCCCACCACGCCCGCCGCCGCCACTTTCGGATGGGTGTGAATCACTTCCTCCACCTCGCGCGGAAAGACATTAAACCCCTTCACCAGAATCACGTCTTTCTTGCGGTCGGTGATGTAAAGGAAACCATCCGCATCCATGCGCCCGATATCGCCGGTGTAAATAAACCCGTCGCGAAGCACCTTGGCCGTTTCCTCCGGCCGATTGTAATAGCCCCGCATCATATGCGGGCCGCGCACGCGCACCTCGCCCGTCTCGCCCGCCTTCAGCACGCGGGTGCCGGTCTCCAGGTCTACAATCTGCACCTCGTTGCACGGGATCGGCTTGCCGACCGATCCGGGGCGCACGCCGCTTAAATCCGTGGTGCCGCTGATCGGCGCCATCTCCGTCATCCCGTAGCCTTCGTGAATGACGCATCCGGTGGCGTTTTGCCAGCGTTGCAAAAGCTCAACGGGCATCGGCGCCCCGCCGGCCGGGCAAACGCGCAGCGCCGAAAAATCCGCCCCCGCAAGATTGGCAGCGTTCAACAAGGCGGCATAAACCGCCGGCGGCCCGCCGCCGAAGACGGTCACCCGGTGGCGCGCCAGCAGCTCCACAATCAGCTCCGGCTTGAACCGTTCGGGAATAATCACCTCGGCGCGCGAATAGACCGGGCTCAGCAGGCCCTGCAGAAACCCATAGACATGCGTGAACGGCGCAATCGGCAGCCAGACTTCGCCTTGCGCCCGCGTCGGCCAGCTGTAATCGACGCAGCGCACCGCAATCAGCAGCCGCCCGTGCGTTTGCGGCACGGCCTTGGGCAAGCCCGTGGTGCCGCCCGAGAACAAGAGCACCCCGAGATCTTCCGCGCCGGCCTCGCGCCGGTTCAACGGTGCCGCGGGCTCGGCGGCCAGCGCCGTAACCGAAAGCTCAGCCCCGAAGCCCAAAACCGCCGGAATGCCGAGCTTCGCGGCAAGCTCGTGCGCCAAGGCCTGCGTCGTTTCCCCGCACAACAGCACGCGCGGGTTCACCTCACGCAACAAGCGCTCCAGTTCCAAGGCGCGGTAAAGCGGGTTGAGCAAGGCCGGTACCGCCAGCGCCTTCAAAGCCGCGAAGTAGCTGATACGGAAAGCGATGGAATTGGGCAGCAGCAGCGCCACCACCTCGCCCGGCGCCGCCAACGCGGCGAGCCTGCGTGCCAGCGCATCCACCGCGCGGCCTTCTTCGCGGTAGGTCAGCGAAGCGCCTGCCCCGCGCAGCGCCACCACCTCGGGAACGGTGGCCACGGCGTGGGCAAACATCGCGCAAAGGCTTGAAAACGCCGGGCGCGGTTCGCTGACGCCATGCAGAGGAAGTGCAAATTCCGTTACCGATCCCGCCATTGCCGTCCGGCCCGCGCCATTAGGGCAAAACCTTCGCTTTTGCCTTAAGCTCCAGCAAAGCGAGCAGCACCTCGTCGCGCTTGCTCAGCACTTCGGCTTCGTCATGCGGCGCGAGCTCTTCTTTGATGCCCTTCGCCACCCGCTCCGCCAGCGCGTTATCCACCGAGGCGGTTCCCAGATCCTGCCAAACCGCTTCCGTCGCGCGCCAAAGCGGCTTGCCGAAGAGCGCTCCAAACCCGCCCGGCCCGCCGGAGAGATGCAAATTGAGCAAGGGGCCGAGCAGCGCCCAGCGCAAGCCGGGGCCGTGCGCGATGGCGGCGTCGAGATCCGCCACGCTTACCACGCCTTCCGCCAACAAAAAGAAGGCTTCGCGCCAGAGCGCCGCTTGCAGCCTATTCGCCACGTGCCCGCGCATTTCTTTCTTAAGCAGAATGGGGCGCTTGCCGAGGGCTCGGTAGAAATCGCACGCGCGCTGCACGGCAGCGGCTGCGCTGTGCCGCCCGCCCGCGACTTCCACCAAGGGGATCAGATGCGGCGGGTTGAACGGATGGCCCAGCACCACGCGTTCGGAGTGGTGAAGGCAGGCATCCTGGAACTCGCTGACCATAAAGGTGGAAGAGCTGCTCGCGAGGATGGCCTCGGCCGGCGCTGCCGCATCCAGTCGGCGGAAGAGCTCGCGCTTCAGCGCCAGCTGCTCGGGCGCGTTTTCTTGGATGAATTGGGCGCCGGCAGCAGCTTCTTCGGGCGAGGCGACAAAGCGCAACCGCTCCGGGGAAGCGCCGGGCGCAAGCCCCAGCATTTCCATCGCCGGCCAGTGTGCGGCCACGGCTTTGCGCAGCGTGGCCTCGGCGCCCGGCGCAGGGTCGGAAGCCACCACCTCCAGCCCGCGGGCGAGAAAACAGCTGGCCCAGCTGGCGCCGATCAAGCCGGTGCCAATCACTGCGACGCGTTGAACAGACGTTTCGCTCATGCGTTCCTCTTGTTAGGCCCGTTATCCCGCCACCAACGGGCAATGGCCCTCATTGAGCGGGCGGTAGGCTTGATCCGCCGGCACTACCCCGACCAGCTTGAAGAAATCCCAATTGCCCCGGGATTCGGCAGGGCTTTTCGCCTGCATGAGATACACGGGGTGGATTGTCCGGCCGTCCGGGCGAATCATTCCTTTTCCGACCAGCATACCGTTCATGGGTGGTGAAAGTATTTCGGCATGCATCGGGGTCTTCTGTTTATTTGGCACAATACGTGTTTAACCTCCAATTCGCAGGACCGATCCGAGCCCTATTCTTCGTCTTGCCGCCCTCGGCCGATATGCCGGCTCGGTTCCATGCGATCGTGCAACACGCGCACGATTTCGACGAGCCCCGGCTGCACCGCGCGATAGAAAATCACGTGCACAGGGTTTGCCACTGGGGTTTCGCGGCTCTCCTCCCGGCTGTACCGGATGTGAAAGCTGCGGATGCCCGGCCGTAACGCGCTGCGGTCAGACGTTGAAGGCCCCTCCGGGTCTGCGGCGACACGGCGGAACGCGGCGAGGAGGAGCGCGGCGTAGCGGATGCGGGCCTCGCGGCCGTGCCGTTCTTCGCTCGTGCGCAGGATCGAGGCGATGTCGCGCCGTGCCGACCTTGTGAGCCGGTAGCGCGCCATGGAGGGTCAGCGCGCTTTGACGAGGCGATCAAGCCAGGCTTCAAGGTCGGCGTCATCGAGTTCCTCGTAGTCGCCACGTTCGAGATCGGCGAGGCCATCATCGATGCTGCGGCGCAGACGTTCCAGCTTAAGTGCATCCAGCGCCCGCCGCTGTTGCAGCGCGCGGATGGCGTCGCCCACGGCCTCGCTGGCATTGCGGTATTCGCCCTTTTTGAGCATTTCGTCGATGAAGGCGTCCTGCTCGGGCGTAAGGCTGATGTTCCGGGTGGGCATGAGTCCGATCTCACCGATTTCCCCCAAAGGGTAGCGAGTTTGGCAACAATTGCCAATCTCTGGATGAACCCCATCCATCGCGGCCGGATGACACGCGGTGATTCACCAGGCCGGTTGACCACATGCCCGCGCACTTGCTTCTTCCGCATGCTTTCTTCTTGCGGCTCTATCCCGCCACCAACGGGCAATGGCCCTCATTCAGCGGGCGGTAGGCCTGATCCGCCGGCACTACCCCGACCAGCTTGAAGAAATCCCAATTGCCCCGAGATTCGGCAGGGCTTTTCGCCTGCATGAGATAAACGGGGTGAATTGTCCGGCCGTCCGGGCGAATCATTCCTTTTCCGAACAAAGGGTCATCCGTCGGCATGGCCTTCATGGCGGCCACCACGGCCCGCCCGTCCTCCGCGCTGCCGAGCTTCGCCACGGCCTTAAGGTAGTGCAGGGTTGCAGCGTAGCAGCCGGCCTGCATGTCGTTCGGCATTTGGTGCCGCGGGTGCGCCGCCTGGAACCGATACGCAAACGCGCGCGTGGCCGCGTTCATATCCCAATAAAACGGCATCACGGCCAGCAAGCCTTGCGCATCCTTCAGGCCGATCGGCTCGATCATGTTGATGTTTACCACCAGCCCGGCAATCTGCATCGTGCGATTAAGCCCGAACTCCGAGGCCTGCTTGAGGCACGTCGTGGTATCCCCGCCGGCATTGGCCAGGCAGAGCACATCGGCCCCGGAGGCCTGGGCGCTGATCAGGTAACTGGAATAATCGGCGTTCCCGAGCGGATGGCGCACCGCACCGACAATCGTCCCGCCGGCCTTCTGCACCGCTTCCGTCACGCTCTTTTGCAAATCATGGCCGAAGACGTAATCGGCCACAATCAGGAACCAACGCTTGCCGCCGCGCTCCACCACCGCCTTGCCCATGGAATGCGCAAGCGACCATGTGTCATAGGTCCAGTGCACGGTGTTGGGCGAGCATTTCTCACCAGTCAACGCAGCGGTGCCGGCGCCGGAGCCGATGAACACCTTGTTTTTCTGCCGGCAGAGATCTGCCACCGCAAGGGCCACGGCGGAATTCGGCACGTCCAAAATCATATCGATCCCGTCCAGATCCAGCCAGCGGCGGGCGATGGCGGCGCCGATATCCGGTTTGTTTTGATGATCGCCGGATTTCACCTCGATCGCAACGCCGGCAACCTGCCCGCCGTAGTCCTTCACGGCGAGCTCCGTAGCAACGACGGAGCCGGGGCCTTGATAATCGGCATAAACCCCGGACATGTCGTTGAGCACGCCGATGCGCACGGGCGCTCCGCTTGTTGCGGCACGCGCTGTGCGTGGGGCGGGCAGGGCGCCGCTGGCAGCTGCCAGAGCGGCACCGGCCAGAACTGTTCTCCGTCGCAGCATTGTGTGTTTTCCTCCCTATGGTTCGGGTTTAAGATGTTTCCGTCCGTGTCATACCGAAACGTGCCAGCACCTCATCGGGGATCTGCCGGGCCTTGATCCCGCCCGGTCGTTCCGGGTCATGCGCCACCCAAACCCGCGTCTCAAACCCTTCCACGGCGAGTGTGCCGTCCTCTTTGAAGAGCCGGTGCTGCACGTCGAAACTCGAGCGGCGGAATTGCACAAGCGTGCTTTCAATCCGCACTTCATCGCCAAAGACGCACGGGGTGAGAAAGTTCGCGCGCGTGCTAACCAGCGGAATGCCGACAATATCATAGCGCTTCAACATCGCCGGCTTGGAAAGGCCGAGCCGCTGCGCCAAGAGCTCGGTGGTGGCGGCATCAAACCACTCGAAAAAGCGCGGGTTAAAAACAATGCCGGCCGGATCGCAATGGCCCCATTCAATTTTGATGATGCGCACATTGGCAGGTGTCACGACGCTCTTCCTTCTCCTTCTCCCGTCGATCGATTATTCGTTCTGCGAAGGCCGCATCACCTTGGCCCCCCGTTTGGCCACAAAGTCTGCAAGGCGCGCTTGGGCTTCCGCCCCGCTCTGGGCAAGCGCGGCCATCATGCTTTCCACGAACAGCCCGTCTTCCTCGCTCATATCCTGAATCCGCGGCAATGCCTGCAACACGCCCAGCATGGTTAGCGGCGCCGTCTCTTTGACCCGCGCCGCAAGTTCGGCCGCTTTCTCGCGAAGGGCGCCCTCCGGCACCAGATATTGCACAAGCCCGGCCCGCTCCGCCGCTTCGGCATCAAGCACGCGGCCGGTGAGCATCATGTCCATCATGCGCGCGGTTCCGAGCAGCCGCGCGACGTAAACCGACGCGCCGCCCCCTACGTAAATGCCCCGCGAGCCTTCCGGCAGCGCAAAGAAGGCCGTGCTATCGGCCACCCGGATGTGGCAGGCGGCAGCAAGCTCCAGGCCGCCGCCCACGGTTGCCCCGTGCAGCGCCGCGATCGCTGCCGCGCTGCCGCGTCGGATCAAGGAAAAGGCGGCGTGCCAGGAGCGTGAGTGGTGCAGCACGTCGGCCGGCTCGCGCGCACGATGCTCGGCAAGGTCGAGCCCGGCGCTGAAGCACGGGCCGTGCCCGTAAATCACCAGCACCCGCGCCTCTTTTTGCGCCCGGCGCACCGCTGCGGCCAAGGCTTCCAAGAGCGCATCATTGATGGCGTTGCGCTTTTCGGGGCGGTTGAGGCCGATCCACGCCACGCCCTCCCGCAGCTCATAGGTGATGGCGGGGTCGTCCTTCATGCGCTATTTCCTTGAACAACGGCTTGTTTCATTTATGTAAGCTTCATAATAATAACTCGGGCCGGGTTCGGTGCGCAAGCAGAGAACGCTCGGCACGCCGCAGGGCAGGGGGGAACGGACGATCACCGATGCAGGAGCTTTCGCAACAAAGTGACGAGCTGTTTCCGCTCCGCCGGCGTGAGAGGCTCCAAAAGCCGCGCCTCCACCCGCTCATGCGCCTGTTCCATTTCCTGCCAGGCTTTTCGGCCGGCGGCGGTGGGGTAAAGCAAGGATGCGCGGAGCTCCGCGGTATCGGTGGAGCGTTGCACGTAGCCGGCCGCGACCAGCGCATTCACCAGCGCGGCGACGTTGGAGGGTTTGACCTGCAACTCCTCGGCAATGGCGCCCGGCCTCACGCCCGGATTGGCGATAATCAAGGCAAACACGGAAAACCCCGCCGGGGTCACGCCCAACCCGGCGAATTGGCGATAGAACTCATCGAATGCGCGCAACTGCGCAAGCCGCATCAAAAAGCTTGGGCTCTCCGCCAGCGGGGAGAGGAGCTCCGCCCGCTCGTCGTTCGGGCTCGAAAGCTGGGAGGCGGCGGCTCGGCGCGAGAGAGATTTTGGCATATCGGCACTCTGCACCATGGAGGAGACTATGGCATCAAGAAAAGTGATCGTAACGGTTGCGCCCACGGGCGGGATGGCCTCCAAAGCCTCCAACCCGAACCTGCCGACGCAGCCCGAGGAAATTGCCGAATCGGTTTACAAATCCTACAAGGAAGGGGCGGCGATTGCGGCGCTGCACGCCCGCCGGCCGGATGACCAGGCAACCTGTAACCCCGAAATCTATCGCCGGATGAATACCCTGATTCGCGAGCGCTGCGATATCATTCTCAACAACTCCACCGGCGGCGGCTCGTCCGGCGATATGCTGCTCGCGCGCCCGGATGGCATGTTCGAGAACAATTTTGAAGAACGGCTGAAGGGCCTGGATGCCGGCGCGGAAATGGCAACGTTTGATGGCTTCACCGCCGTCGATGTCTTCGGCGAGCGCGAGATTCTGGTCATCACCACCCCCTCGCGCTGCGAAGCGATGGCCAAGCGCTTTCAGGAGCGGGGGATCAAGCCGGAATGGGAAGTCTTCAACCCCGCGCATATCATTCAGGATGTTACGCGTTTGATCCAAAAGGGTTACGACAAGCCGCCCTATTACATCAACATTGTGCTCGGCACCGACCGCAATTTTCAGGGCGGCATGCCCTACAGCCATGATCTGCTCGCAGCCATGGTGCGCCTCTTGCCGCCGCAATCCATTTGGTGCCTCTCGGCGATCGGCCCGGCGCAGCTTCCGGGTACCACGCAAGCGCTCTTGATGGGCGGGCATGTCCGCGTCGGGCTTGAGGACAACAACTATTACACCAAGGGCGTGCTGGCCACGAACGAAATGCTGGTGGCGCGCACGGTGCGCATTATGCGCGAGCTGGATATGGAGCCGGCCACCCCTGCCGAAGCGCGCGAAATGCTCGGCTTGCCGCAGCTTCGCACCAGCACCGCTTGATTGGCTCCTTCGCCGGAACGCGCTTTCGGAACGAAAACCAGGCCAGTGGTGAAAACGGGGGTTTCATGCTGAGATATTCCAAAAAGCGCGATTTTCCGGTCAGCCGCATTCGGCGGTATCTTGAACCCGGCCCGGTTGTGCTGGTCTCCTCTCGCTTCCAGGGCAAAGCGAACATCATGACCATGGGCTGGCACACGGTTATGGAGTTCACGCCCGCGCTGGTGGGATGCATCATCGCCGAGAGCAATTACAGCTTTCAATTGATCCGTAAAAGCGGCCAATGCGTTATCAATGTGCCGACGACGCGGCTGACCGATGCGGTGGTGGGCATCGGCAACACCTCCGGCGCGGAGATCGACAAGTTCGAGAAATTCGGTCTTACGGCCGAGCCGGCAACAAAAGTCGAAGCGCCGTTGATCCGCGAATGCCATGCCAATTTCGAGTGCCGGCTTTACGACGATCGGTTGGTCGAGGCCTACAATTTCTTCATCTTCGAGGTAGTGAAGGCGCACGTGGCCGCTTCTCCGAAGCACCCCGAGACGCTGCACTATATGGGCGAGGGCGCGTTTATGGTCTCCGGCAAAATCATCAGCCGCCGCGCGCAATTTCGGCCGGACCGATTATAAAACCGCGCACGCCCGTATTCTTT
>JAIMBF010000048.1 GCA_023511585.1 Terriglobia bacterium | reverse complement strand
AAATGCACATGGGCAACGGGCAGCCCGAATTGATCTTTCACCTCGGGATCCAGCGTGACGCGATTGGTCTCCTGCGGCATATCCTCTCCGACAATCCACATGCCTGCCATATGGGCATAGTCATCCAGTGCACTGGTAAAGCTACGCCCCCACGCGCCCGGGTTGAGAAATGCGGCCATGAAGGGCAAGCCGAGCGAGAGCGTTTCCAGATGATACCCGCCAACAAAGCCGCGTGCGGGATTGTTGTCGGCCTCATCACGGATAATGCCGGCCATGGTGGTGCCGCGGTACATATGCACTGGCCGGGGAAAGACCGCGTAGACGCTGCCTGTCGTATGGCGCATGTAATTCCGCCCGACTTGGCCGGAGCTGTTCGCAAGCCCGTCAGGAAACATGGATGACGCGCTGTTGAGCAACAAGCGCGGGCTTTCGATGGAATTGCAGGCGACACAGACGACCCGAGCCTTTTGGCGCTGCACCTGGCCGGCGGCATCGGCATAGAGCACACCGGTGACTTTGCCGGCGGCATTATGCTCGATGCGAAGCACCATGCTGCGTTCGCGCACTTCCATCCGCCCGGTGGCTTCACCTTTCGGGATCGCCTCATAGAGCGTGGACCATTTCGCGCCGAATTTGCAGCCCTGAAAGCAAAACCCCGTCTGCTGACAGGCGTTCCGCCCGTCGCGCGGCGCGCTGTTGATGGACATGTTGCCTGTATCAACGCTTTGGTAACCGAGCTTCTTGGCCCCTGCGTACATCACCTTGAAATTGTTATTGCCCGGCAGCCGCGCGATATCGTGCGTGCCCGTGGTTCCCATCTTGTCTTCCGCGCGGCTGTAATAGGGCGCCATTTCCTCTAGACTGATCGGCCAGTCCAAGAGATTTGCACCCCGAATCTCCCCGTAGGTGGAACGAGCTTTGAACTCATGCGCCTGGAAGCGGAGAGATGCCCCGGCCCAATGGATCGACGTGCCGCCGACCGCTTTTACAATCCATGCCGGAAAGTTGGGCGCATCATGCGCGATACGCCAAGAGCCCGAGGTCGTGCGCATGTCCTTCCAAGCGAGCTGTTGGAAACTCGCCCATTCGTCGTTGACGAAA
Source organism: Terriglobia bacterium (assembly GCA_023511585.1). Classification (GTDB taxonomy): domain Bacteria; phylum Pseudomonadota; class Alphaproteobacteria; order Acetobacterales; family Acetobacteraceae; genus JAIMBF01. Next base: position 19,500 of record JAIMBF010000048.1, on the reverse strand, counting down.
TCATCAATCGTTAGCCGAGGTCCGGCTTCCAGAATAACAACGTTGATGCCCTTTTGCGCCAATTCGTTGCCGAGCGTTCCGCCACCGGCGCCGGACCCGACAATGACGACAACACCATCGTCGTTCAGATCGAACTTGGCCATCGTGTTTTCCTCCCTCAGCTGTTCGGCAGCCAATCGATGTCGTTAAAGCCGCGATGCAGGTAGCCGCCGTACTCAAACGACGACCCCTCGTAGCCGAACAGCGGCCAAAGCTCGTGTTGATTGTAGAACGTTACGATCAAATCGCTGCGAATCTTCTCGAAAAACGGCGAGGAAGAAATGCCTTGAAGCAGACCGACACGGACACTCTCTTCGGCGATGCCAAGATAGCTTGCGCCGTATCGGGCTCTGGCATCCGCGTCCAACTGGGCAACGCCGGCTTCCAACAGATCCCGCAGCATGCCGTCTTGCTCGGCGGCAAGATCGAAAGGCACGACCGCTTTTATGTAGAAAACATCCGGCACGCGATCGTGCGGATAAATATCGCGCGCCATTCGCACAAGCGTGGCCATGGTATGCGGGCTAAGATTATGTGCCGCTTGTGCCCATGCCGCGGTTGCCGAAATGCCCATTCCGGAAGCCGCCAACGCGGCGGCGGGGAATGCCGCAGTGGTGCCGCGCAAAAAATTACGTCGGCCGACTTTGAGGCGCCGATCAACATGTCTCATGGTCCGTTGCTCCCTGTTGTTTTGGCGCGAATTCGCAGGGCTTTTTCTTGCTTCAAGGGCCTCGGCGAGAGAAAAGCGGCTGCGTGAGATTTCGCGCCCTTTTGTGTTCGCCGAAATCTAGCGCGCTTGCCCGGGCTTTGGGGTAGTAGCGGGCTAGTGTGCCGTCAGCGGAGCGGGCAGCGCATCAATATTCGCCCGCCGGCGCAAATCCTGCAGACAAATCACCCGCAAAGTGGAAGCGAAATTCGGAACGTCGCCGCGGAGTTGCAAAATTTCCTCATGCAACTGGGAGAGGAAGCGCCCGAGGCTCATACCTTCCCGGGCGGCGATTTCCTGCAGAATATCCCAGAATGCAGCCTCCAGCCGCAAGGAGGTTACCTGGCCATTGAGACGCACCGAGCGCGTTTCCGCGGCAAAGGTTGCAGGATCTTGACCGGCGTACAGACGACACATGCCCGTCCCCTCCACGCGAGCGCTTCGCGGCATCGCCTGGGCAGCGAGTGTGGCCTAGTCTTCCGCTGTGCTCAAGCCCCCTTTCGCCATAGTAACAAAGAAGGCACGAGCAGTCTTAGTGCCGCCACCAGCCCCGTTTTTTTTCCGCAACCACCAGGCCTGGGCCGACGATGATCGGCTTGATCAGCGGCTCCGGGGCAGGCTCCGGCGCGGCAGCTTCCGAAAGGGGCTTTGTGGGCTCTTCAGAGGGCTGAAGCGGCAAGGGCGCGGCAGGCTCGGCAGCCGGGGCCGGTTCTCCTTCCGGAGGTTGCTCCACGGCAGGTGCAAGCTCTGCCTCGGAAGTCGCCGCCGTCTCTTCGCGCAGCGGCAATGTGGGCTCCGTCTTCGCTGCATCCTCTTTTTTGGCGCGGCGTGAAACACGCGCTCGCCCGCCACTTTGGCGCGGGCGCCGACGGACTGCTGTCGTTTCCTGCGGTGGAGCGGCATCGACAAGCGCCACCGTTTCCGATTCGCTTACGGAAATTTGCTCTTCTATGCCGATAATCTCTTCCGATGCCCGCGCGGCAATTGGCGGATGTTCAGGGATGTCGAACTCGGCCGGTGCCGCTGCGGTAACATCCGGTTGCGCGGCCGCCAACGGATAGGGCCCTTCGACAAGACCAAGGGCCGGCTCCGCCGGCGCCGGAATTCCGCCGGGAGCCACAGCGGGCGTGATGTCCTCGCGACGTTTCCGCCGCCGCCGCCGCCGCTTGCGCCGCCGATCCGCCTCTTCGGCTGTAGGCTCCACGGGCACGGGTGCGGCCGAAAGGGTAAGTTCTTCCTCGGCGGCTTCCACTCTTGGAGCTTCGGCTTCTTCGGCTTCGATTTTGGTGACTTCGGTCTTTTCCGACTCCGTGCGGGCCAACGCCGCCACGCGCTCGAGGGTAACAGCCTGAGGCGGTTCGGCCGTGGCATGCGGATGAGAGCGGATATGCTCGATCCGCATCTGACCGGTCGGCAAAGAGTCATCGGCCGCGAAAGTCACACGCAAACCGTAGCGGGTTTCAATCTCGCTCAGTCGTTCGCGTTTATGGTTGAGAATGTAAAGAGCGACGGCCCCGGGCAGATGCACCAAAAACTCCGTGACAGGCGACCCACGTTCCGAACGCGCATGAACCGCGGGGATTTTTCTTGCCGCCTCTTCTTCAATGCTGCGCAAGACGTGCACCGCCGCACTTTCCGTGCTGCGCAAATGGCCGGTACCTCCACAGGTCGGGCAAACGACGAAGCTGGTTTCGGCGAGCGAGGGCCTCAGCCGTTGCCGGCTCATCTCCAACAGGCCAAAGTGGCTGATATGGCCAAGCTGGATGCGCGCGCGATCGTTTTTGAGGGCCTCTTTCAGGCGCCGCTCTACCATGGCGTTGTGTTTTTTCGACTCCATATCGATGAAGTCGATCACAATCAGCCCGGCGAGGTCGCGCAGCCGAAGTTGGCGGGCGATTTCATCGGCGGCTTCGAGATTGGTGCGAAGCGCCGTGTCTTCTACGTTGCGCTCGCGGGTTGATCGGCCGGAATTGACGTCGATCGCAACCAAGGCTTCGGTCTGGTTAATCACCAGCGAGCCGCCGGAGGGAAGGTCCACCGTGGGCAAATGCATGGCATCGAGTTGGGATTCAACCCGAAAATGCGCAAACAGCGGCTGTTTGCCGCCGCCGTTCGCGCTTTGCCAAAGCACCACTTTCTTTGCATGCGCCGGCATCAGCATGCGCATGAAATCGCGCGCCACGCGGTAACCTTCTTCGCCATCGACAATCACTTCATCGATGTCGCGGGAATAGACGTCGCGAATGGCGCGCTTGATGAGAGAGGCTTCCTCGTAAATCAGCGCAGGTGCGACGGATCGCAATGTGGTTTCGCGAATATCATCCCATAAGCGAAGCAGATAGTCGTAGTCGCGTTTGATTTCGGCTTTGGGACGATTGGCGCCTGCGGTCCGAATAATCAGCCCCATTCCTTCCGGGACGTTGAGCTCGGCGATGATTTCCTTCAGCCGGCGCCGATCCGCGGGCGAGGTGATTTTACGCGAAATTCCGCCGCCGCGCGGAGAATTCGGCATCAGCACGCAAAACCGACCGGCGAGCGAAATATACGTCGTCAACGCCGCACCCTTGTTGCCACGCTCTTCCTTGATGACTTGGACGAGCATGATCTGACGGCGACGAATCACTTCTTGGATTTTGTATTGGCGAAGAAACCGGGGCGGAATTCTCCTCTCCGAGACTTCATCGGCCGCATCCCCCTCTCCGCCCATGGTTTCGGGCGGGGGGGATTCGGCGGAGACCTGCTCGATGTCGTGCTCGGCCGGCGTTGCCTCGCTTGCTTCGGAGCTTTTTTCGCTCGTTGCCGCTTCGCTCGGCTCTTCCTTTGCTGCTTCTGCCGCCTCCGGGCTATGCCAGTTTTCCGCAACAATTTCGGAAGCCGCCGAGGGGAAGGATTCGAGCGGGGGCTGTTCGGGCTCGGGGGCGGTGATGGGAATAATGGGAAGCTCGGACTGAGCTCCACTCACCCGTGCGGGGTAGGGAATGTTCAGGGCGGCTGCGGGCTGATCTGTTGTCTGCTCTGCCGCCGGTTGGTCGGGCGAAAGCGATGGAACCATAGCGCCCGAATCGCTTGCAGCCGCTTCCGAGCGGGGTGGTTCCGAAGCAGGCAGCGCTGGAGAAATTTCCGCGGTTTGCCCTTCGCTTTCCTCGGCAAAACCGCCGGCGCCGGCTTCCGCGTCGGCTTTGGCCTCCTCGGCTAGGGCTTCGGCTTTTGCTTCTTCGGCTTGCAAGGCAAGCAAGCGTTCCCGATCGGCAACCGGAATTTGGTAATAATCCGGGTGAATTTCGCTGAACGCAAGAAAACCGTGGCGGTTTCCGCCGTATTCGACAAAAGCGGCTTGCAAGCTTGGTTCGACACGCACAACGCGGGCGAGATAGATATTGCCTTTGATTTGCCGCTTGGTTGAGGTTTCGACGTCGAAATCTTCGAGCCGGTCACCGTCCAGAACCACGACACGGGTTTCTTCCGCGTGCGTGGCATCGATGAGCATCCGTTTGGTCATGTAGTGCAAAACTCCGCTTCGCCGCGGGCAAGCCTGCAATGGGCGCGCGCATGCGGCGGCAAAATAGGGATTGAGAGAGACCGAAGGCCACGCGCTCTACCTGCTGGCCGGCCATTGCGGCGGCAGTGCATGGAAAAGAATGAACGAAAGCGGTAGCAGTCATCAGTCCGAAAGGTGGTCCTCAAGACGGTCGGCCAGAGCCTATCCCATAGTGCCCCGAACCGACGGGGTCAGATGAACCGGCGGTGCACAAAGCAGCGCCGGAAACAAGTCTAGCCGACGCCAAGGCAACCGGCCATAAGATATTCTGCTCCGGAAACTCGGATGCGGATTTCGGCATCACCCTATCCGGGAGCGCAACTCTATGAGGCGCAAGAGCGGAATCGCCCGGCACTTTCACCTCTGAGGAGAACATGAGGCAAACCGCTTCTTTCTGCAAGGGAGCGTGGCGCGAATGCCACATGAAATGCGATTCATGAAGAGGAAAGACGACTTTATAAAACTTTTATGTTAACTTCATCCGCAAGATGTCTGAAGAGACGTTCTTTCCGCGCCGCGTGCTGATCGGCCACGGTCTGCTCGCGAGTTTTTTGCTTCCTGCGGCGTTGCGGAGCCGCCTCGCCGAAGCCGCTCCACGCCCGAGTGCCGAGCCCGTGGTTCAGGGGCCGGGCCGCAAGCCGTTTGAAAGCTTCGCCACACGGGCGCCGCGGCTGGTGGTACTGGATCCCGGACATGGCGGAAAAGACCCCGGCGCGATCGGTGTTTCGGGCACATATGAGAAACACGTAGCGCTCGCCGCGGCGCTTGAGCTTAAGCGTCAGCTGGAAGCAACCGGGCGCTACCGCGTGGAACTTACCCGCAAGCGGGATTTGTTTATTCCTTTGGAATCTCGCGTGGCCTACGCCCAAGCGCAACGGGCGTCGGTTTTCGTTTCGTTGCATGCCGATGCCGTGCCGGACCATAGCGTGCGGGGGGCAAGCGTTTATACGCTTGCGGCACACGCGTCGGATGCTCAAACCGCAGCCCTTGCCGCCCGTGAAAACGCCGCGGACCGGTTCGCCGGCCCGCAATTTCGGGGCCTTCGCCCGGAGGTGGTGCAGATTTTGGCAAGCCTCGTGCGGCGGGAAACGCGCATCGGTTCGGCGCGGCTTTCGCATTCGCTGGTTGCCTCTCTCAATCATGCCGGCCCGCTTCTGCCGAACCCCGAGCGGCACGCCGGATTTGTGGTGTTGAAAGCGGCCGATATTCCCAGCGTGTTGGTGGAAATGGGGTTTATGTCCAACCGTCAAGACGAGGCGATCTTGCAGCGCCAGGAGCATCGCAAACAAGTCGCGGCAGCAATGCGCCGGGCGATCGAGGCATATTTCGCAACCGCCGATCATCTTGCGCATATGGCAGGTTAAACGACCTGTTCGTTTTGCGTTGCTTTTGCCATATCAGAAAGCATGAACCTTTCCATAACGCCGGGCCAGCGTTTGGCCCCGCCACCGACGCCGGAGCCTGGCTCGCCGCGCCCGCCCAAACGGCGCGAGAGGCGGCCGCGCGGGTTCCTTCTGCGCTGGCTTGGACGGCTTGTCGGGGCACTTGCCGGCTTGGCGTTGCTAGCGGCGGTGGTGGCAACCGTCGGAATCTACGCGGCCTATCGGCACTACGCTGCCGATTTGCCCGATTTTGAGGGGCTGAAACACTATCAGCCCCGGCTGATGAGCCGTGTCTATGCCGCAGATGGAACCCTGCTGACGGATCTCTCGACCGAGCGGCGGATTTTCGTTCCCATCAATGCCATTCCCCAACAAGTGAAATCGGCCTTCGTTTCCGCAGAAGACCGGAACTTCTGGACGCATCCCGGCGTGGACCCGATGGCTATTGTGCGTGCGGCGGTCACCGACCTCGCCCATCTGCATGAGGGGCGAAGGCCGTTGGGAGCCTCCACGATTACCCAGCAAGTCGCCAAGAATATGCTGCTCAGCGGGGAGCTGACGCTGGCGCGCAAAATCCGAGAAGCGATTCTGGCCATGCGCATCGAGCGCAGCCTTTCCAAAGAGAGGATTTTGGAACTTTACCTCAATCAGATTTACCTGGGCCAGGGCGCCTACGGTGTTGCGGCGGCGGCACAGACCTATTTCAACAAGCCACTGGCAGAGCTCTCGCTGTCCGAAGCGGCGATGCTTGCAGCCTTGCCGAAAGCACCGAATATCTACAACCCGTTTCGCAACCCCGAGGCGGCCCGCACCCGACGGGATTGGGTGCTGGACCGCATGGCCGAAGACCGCGTGATTACGCCGGCCGAAGCGGAGGCTGCGAAAGCAACGCCGGTGCATGTCGCGCCTTTGCATCGTCCGGATGCCGTACCCGGCGCGGAATATTTTGCCGAAGATGTCCGACGCGAACTGATTGCTCGATTTGGCTTCGATGTGGCTACCCAAGGCGGGTTGATGGTACGCACCAGCCTCGATCCGCGGCTGCAGCGCCTGGCGGACCGTGCGCTGCGCAATGGCCTGATGGCCTATGACCGCAGCCATGGGGGCTGGCGCGGGCCTGTGGCGCATATGGAGGATGCAAATCTCGCACGGAATTGGGTAAGCCGGCTTGCGCAGTTTCCGCCTCAGCCCGGGATGTTGCCGCAATGGCGGCTTGCCGTGGTGCTGGAAGTTGCGGATGCCAGCGCCAAGCTGGGCTGGCTGGAGCCGAGCGCGGACGGTGCCGCAAGCGGGGCGCCCACGCCGCGCACGGGGGTGGTCTTGCTTGCCGAGACCCGCTGGGCGCGGCCCGTGCATGATCATATTCTTGGCCCAACCCCTCGACGCATGCGGGACGTTTTGGCGGTGGGCGATGTGGTGATGGTCGAGCCCGAGGGGGCGCGTCCGGCTCGCGGCAAGTCCCCGCCAGTGCCGGAGCGGCTCGCCCTGCGCCAGATTCCAGAAGTACAAGGGGCGCTGGTTTCGCTCGATCCGCGCACCGGACGAGTCCTCGCGCTTTCCGGCGGGTGGAGTGCCGAGCTCAGTCAATTTGACCGCGCCACGCAAGCCAACCGCCAGCCTGGCTCTAGCTTCAAGCCCTTTGTTTATCTGACCGCGATGGAGAAGGGGATTTCGCCAAGCCAGCGCTTTTTGGACGCGCCGTTTGTCGTGGACTTGGCGAACGGCGAAAAGTGGCGCCCGAACAACTACGAGATGGATTTCGAAGGGCCGATTTCGCTGCATGAGGCACTGCGGAAATCGCGTAACTTGGTGACCCTCAGGGTCGCCAACCGGGTCGGGATGGAGGCGATTGCCGAAACCGCAAAAGCTTTTCACGTAGTCGAATCTATGCCGCTCGTGTTACCCGCTGCTTTAGGCGCGGTGGAGACCACCGTGCTGCGCATGGCGGGGGCCTATGCCGGGTTGGACGAGGGCGGGCGTGAGGTGGTGCCCACCTTGATTGATTCGGTGCAAGATCCGCAAGGGCGGGTGATTTGGCGGGCGCAACCCGTAAGCTGCGGCAACTGCACGCCGGACCCTTCGGTGCTTCCCGAGCTTACCGACCAGCGCGCGCAAATTGCCGACCCGGCGAGTGTGTTCCAGGTGGTTACGATGATGGAAGACGTCGTGCGCCGGGGCACCGGGGTTGCCGCGGGGCAAGGGATCGACCGACCCATCGCGGGCAAAACCGGCACGACGCAAGATTTCAACGATGCTTGGTTTGGCGGCTTCACCCCTGATTTGGTCACCGTGGTTTGGGTCGGCTATGATCAGCCGGCGAGCCTTGGCGACCGAGAGACCGGAGGGGCGCTTGCTGCGCCGATTTGGCATGATTTCATGGCGGAAGCGCTGCGCGATCGGCCCGTGCTGGACTTTACGCCACCCCCGGGTGTGACGCTTGCCCAGTGGAACGGCGAAGAAGGTCTGGTGACCGATGCATTTAAGCCCGGCCAAGAGCCCGGCGTGTCGGCGCCGCTGGATGCCCCGCAGCTTGTGTCGGAGCCGACGGAAGGCGCGCCGGCAACGGCTGAGGCGAGCGAGGCGAACGGCTCCGGTAATGCAGCATCGCCGCATCCCGCTGCCGGTTCGAGCGGTGTGGGTGGGCTTGATGCAGGTTTGGGCGGGTTGTATTGAGCCCGCTTTCGCGGAGGAGAGAATATGTCTGCCGAAACGGAAGCTTTGGAAACCGAGATCAAGCAGTCGCTCGCGCTGCTGAGGAGGCATCTTTGACTGGGATGCCAGCCTTTCGCGCTTGGCGGAGCTGAACGCGCGCGCCGAAGACCCCCATCTTTGGGACGATCCCGCTGCCGCGCAACGGCTCTTGCGCGAGCGGAGACGCTTGGCCGAGCAAATCGAGGCCGTGCAGAGGTTGGAACACCAAGTCGCCGAGACGGTGGAAATGATCGGCATGGCAGAAGCCGAGGGCGAGACGGCGCTGGTGGCCGAAAGCCTGCAAACGCTTCGGGCGCTCGCCGAGGAGGCCAAGCGGAAGGAAATTGAAAGCCTGCTTTCCGGCGAAGCGGATGCCAACGATGCCTATGTGGAAATCAACGCCGGCGCGGGTGGCACCGAGGCGCAGGACTGGGCGGAAATGCTGGAGCGGATGTATCTCCGCTGGGCCGAGCGGCATGGATATAAAGTGGAAGAGGTGGACCGCAGCGAGGGTGAACAGGCGGGAATCAAATCGGCCACGCTGCTGGTCAGGGGTGCAAATGCCTATGGCTGGCTGAAAACCGAAGCCGGGGTGCATCGTTTGGTCCGGATTTCCCCTTTCGACGCAAATGCACGACGGCATACGAGTTTCGCAAGCGTTTGGGTCTATCCCGCAGTGGATGAGAATATCGAGATCGAAATCAACGAGAGCGATCTGAAAATCGATACCTTCCGGGCTTCCGGCGCCGGCGGGCAGCATGTGAACAAAACCGAAAGCGCTATTCGCATTACCCACCTGCCGACGGGCATTGTGGTTTCTTGCCAAACGGATCGCAGCCAGCATCGCAATCGCGCAACCGCAATGCAGATGCTGCGCGCAAGGCTTTACGAGCTGGAGTTGCAAAAGCGCGAGGCAGAGGCAGCGGAATTAGAAAGCGCCAAGACCGAGATCGGCTGGGGGCATCAGATTCGCAGCTATGTGTTGGCGCCCTATCAGTTGGTAAAGGATTTGCGCACCGGGGTGGAAAAGGGAAACCCTATGGCAGTGCTCGACGGTGATCTGGATGAATTCATGGCTGCTGCCTTGGCGGCACGGGTTGGGGCGCGGCGGGTGGAAGAAGGCGCCCCGGTGCGCACACATTAGCCTCGGCCCGAAGTGAGGGTTCGTCTGCGGCCGAAGAGACCTTCCGAAATCTCTAAGAGGGGAGCTTGGCCGGTGAAAGATCTTTTGCGAAGAAGCGCGCTGCGCTAAGGGGCGCCTGTTATGAACGCTTCGCCTCAGGTCAGCACCCTCTTGCTTCGCGCGCCGGAGCTTTGCGTGGTGATTCCATGCTTTAACGAACGCGAGAACGTGGCGTTGATGGCGGAGCGGCTGGATGCGGCGCTCGCCGGCCTTTCCTGGGAAGCCATCTTCGTCGATGACGACAGTCCCGACGGCACGGCGGCGCTGGTGCGTGAGATCGGGCGGAGAGATCCTCGCATTCGCTGTCTACGCCGGATCGGGCGTAAGGGGCTCGCCTCTGCCGTGATCGAGGGTGCTCTGGCCACCGAAGCGCCCTATATCGCCGTGATCGACGCGGATCACCAGCACGATGAAAGCAAATTGCCGGAAATGCTTGCCATTTTGCAGGCGGGACTGGCCGATGTGGTGGTGGGAAGCCGGCATGTGGCAGGCGGCGATGCCAGCGGGTTGGAAAGCAATTGGCGCAAACGGCTTTCCATGCTCGGCATTCGTCTTGCGCAATTCTTCCTCCCTGTCCCGCTTCAGGATCCGATGAGCGGTTTTTTCATGATCCGCCAGCCGCTTTTTGAGCGCTTGGCGCCGCGGCTTACCGGAAGCGGCTTTAAAATCTTGGTTGATCTGCTGCTTTCCGCACCCGAGCCGCTTCGGGTGAGAGAGATCCCCTACGAATTCCGCACCCGCCGGGCCGGGGAAAGCAAACTGAATGCCTTGGTGCTTGCCCAATTCGGGGCTTTGCTGCTGGACAAAGCCCTACACGGCATGGTGCCGCTGCGGTTCGTTGCTTTTGCGAGCGTCGGTGCGTTCGGCGTTCTTGTGCATCTTGCCGCACTGACGCTGGCGCGAGAGGTGATGCAAATCTCCTTTGCGTCGGCGCAAACGATCGCAACCATGGTGGCCATGGTTGCGAATTTTCAGCTGAACAATCGGCTGACCTATGCCGATCAGCGCTTGCGCGGCGTGCAGTTCTGGCGTGGCCTTGTTCTCTTCATGCTGGTCTGCGGCATCGGTGCCTACGCCAATATCGGCATTGCGCGCATGCTCTATGCCGAGCATACGGCTTGGTCTGTCGCCGGGGCGGCGGGGGCGGTAATCGGCGTGGTTTGGAATTACGCCGTCTCGGCGACCTTGGTGTGGCGCGCCCGCTAAAGCTTCGATGGGCGCTTGCCGGGCTGGCAGGCCTGACGCTGCTCCGGCTTGCACTTGCCGCGTGGCTGCCGCTTTCGCCCGATGAGGCATATTACTGGGTCTGGTCGCGGGCGCTTGCTCCGGGTTATCTCGATCATCCGCCGATGGTCGCCTATTGGATATGGATAGGAACCCATCTTCTCGGCGAAACGGCCCTTGGCGTGCGTTTGCTCGGGCCTCTCGCCGCGGCGGGAGGTTCGCTTTTGCTTGGCCAGGCGGCCGAGGATTTCTGGCCCGGAAAAGGAGCCGGGCCGATTGCGGCGGCGCTCTTAAACGCAACCCTGCTCTTCGGGGCCGGGAGCGTGATCATGACGCCCGATACCCCGCTTCTCTTTTTCTGGACGGCCACGATTTGGGCACTCGCGCGGCTCTTGCGCACGGGCCGCGGAGAATGGTGGTTGGCGGCCGGGCTTGCTGCCGGGCTTGCCATGGCAAGCAAATATACAGCTTTGTTATTGGTGCTCTCGGTTGGGGCTTGGCTGCTAGTGATGCCCCGGCCGCGGCGTTGGCTTGCCACAGTCTGGCCCTGGGCCGGTCTTTGCCTGGCCCTGCTCGTTTTTGCTCCCGTGCTGGCCTGGAACGCCACCCATGGCTTTGCAAGTTTTATCAAACAAGGGAGCCGGATTGCAGACTGGCATGGAGGCGCCGCGGCGCGGTTTCTTGCCGAGCTCATCTTCGGCCAAATGGGGCTCGCCACGCCGGGGGTGTTTTTGCTCGTGGTTGCGGGAGGTGTCTTGGTGGTGCGCCGAGCCTTGCGGCCGGCCGAGCCCGCTTGCGAATCGCAGTCGGCGGCTGGGGCCGCGTTGCTTGCCTTGCTTTTGTGGGTCCCGGCGGTGGTGTTTGTCGAACACGCCCTAGCTGACCGCGTGCAGGCGAACTGGCCGGCCGTGCTTTATCCGGCAGGAGCCTTGGCTGCTTCCCGCTTGGAAGGATGCTGGCAGCGATGGTTGATGCCAAGCGCCGGGTTTGGGTTCGCGTTGACGTTCCTGGTTTATATTCAAGCTTTCGCTGCGCCCTTGCCGCTTCCGACGCGGCTTGACCCCAGCCTCAGGCAGCTTGCCGGATGGCGGCAATGGGCGGAGGCCGTTGAAGCGGAGCGCAAACGGCGGGGAGCGGCCTTCGTGGCAGCAAAGAATTACGGACTTGCGGCCGAGCTTGCCTGGATGTTGCCGCGGGACGTCCCGGTTCTGGGAATTGGGCCGCGATGGGCATTCTTCGCTTTGCCGGACAGTGAGGCCATATGGCAGCACCGCCCGGGGCTTTTGCTGGCGCCGGCGGACCAGGCCGAGACGGCATCCTTCGCCGGCATCGTCATTCGTAGGCGCGGCGCCGAGGTTGCCGAGACAGATGCGCTTTTCCGAGCAGGGGGAAGCGAGGCGAATCTGCCGGTTCGATTGCTGCCGCGAAGGAATAACCCCTCCATCCCCTCTCGTGGGCTGGCGGACGCCACCGGATTTGGTTATCTCCCTGAGTGAGGAGCCTTTTCATGCACCTTCCGACTTATGAAGACGTGGTCTCCGCCGCCAAGCGGCTCGCGGGCTCGGTGGTGCGCACCCCGATGCTTCGCAATGCGTTTCTGGACCAACGAACCGGTGGGCGGATTTTGCTTAAGCCGGAGGTTCTGCAGCGCACGGGAAGCTTCAAGTTTCGCGGGGCAACCAACGCGATCCGTGCGCTTTCCGCAAGCGAGAGAAAGGCGGGCGTGTTGGCTTATTCCTCCGGCAACCATGCTCAGGCGGTGGCCGCGGCGGCAGCGGCCGAGGGGATTTCGGCCACCGTCTTCATGCCGATGGATGCTCCGCAGATTAAGCTGGAAAGCACGCGCCGGTGGGGGGCGGAGATCCGCCTTTATGACCGCGTGCACGAAGACCGCGAAGCACTCGCGGCCGCCCATGCCGCGGCAACCGGTGCCATTCTGATCCCGCCATACGAACATCCCGAGGTGATTGCGGGCCAAGGCACGGCGGCGCTGGAACTTGCCGAAGACGCGCGCGCCTTGGGTATGACGATGGATGCGCTTTTGGTGAGCACCAGCGGGGGCGGACTGGTTGCGGGTTCAGCGCTTGCTATGGAGGGCGCCTCACCGGCAACGCGCGTCTATTCCGTGGAGCCAGAAGGCTGGGATGATACCGCCCGCTCGCTCGCTTCCGGCAAACGCGAGCATAACAGCGGCGAAGGGACAACCCTTTGCGATTCCCTGCTTGCCCCCACTCCCGGCGCGCTGACTTTCAGCCTCAATAAAACCCGGCTGGCCGGCGGGTTGGTCGTGAGTGAGGCCGAGGTGCTTGCCGCCATGGCCTTCGCGTTCCAGCACCTGAAACTGGTTGTGGAGCCAGGGGGCGCGGTGGCGCTCGCCGCGTTGCTCGCGGGACGATTTGATGCACGCGGCAAGGTTGTGGGTGTGCTGCTCAGCGGCGGGAATGTCGATCCTTCCGTGTTTGCCCGCGCACTCGCCGAGTTTAAGGCTTAACGCGGCGTTTCCTCCGGGTCATTGCGGCCATAAAACTTTACGCCTCGCACGATCCGGCCTCGCCCCTGAGCGAGCCGGTGGCGATTGGTATCGCGGAGAGAATAGACACAGCCGCAGTATTCTTGCTGATAAAACTGTTTCTCCTTGGCAATTTCGCTCATGCGCTGGGTACCGCCGCCCTTGCGCCAGTTCCATGTCCAGTAGGTAAGCCCCGGATAACGCGCGGCCACACGCTCACCGGCGGCATTAATCTGGTCCATATCTTTCCAGCGAGAAATGCCGAGCGTGCTGGTGAAAACCGAAAAACCGTTCTCGACCGCATAGAGAGCGCTACGCTCGAAGCGCATCTCAAAGCAGACGGTGCAGCGCGCGCCGCGTTCCGGCTCCCACTCCAACCCGCGCACGCGGGCAAACCAAGTTTGCGGCTCGTAATCGAGATCGACAAAGGGAACGCCGAGCTCGGCTGCGTAACGGATATTCTCCTGCTTGCGCAGTTCGTACTCGTCAGCCGGCTGGATATTGGGGTTGTAAAACAGTACGGTGAAGTCGAAGTCCTCCCGGCGCAGCTTTTCCATGATCGGGCCGGCGCAGGGTGCGCAGCACGAATGCAAGAGCAACGTGCGCACGCCTCCGGGAGCGACAAAGGGGGGTAGGGATTTCGCCATCCGTGCCATTTTATAGGCCGGCCCGAGCGCTGCCAAGGCTTGCGCCGATCATAGGCGCGAGAGCCGGCTCCAGAACCTTCAGCACTTGCACGGCAAGCGCGCTGGTGAAGTTGTAGCGGCCGGCTTCCGGCCCGCTGACATAAGCCGTGACGGTTCCGAAAAATCGGTCGCCCAAGAAGAAGACGAATGTCGCGGTTCGGTCAACCGGGCGAGAGGAGATGATGGCTCCGCCCGGGGCAAATGTGTCGAAGCGATTGTCCCCCGTGCCGGTTTTGCCGCCGATATCCATGGGCTTTCCATCCGGGCCAATGTAGGCGCCTTGCAGGCTTTTGGCGGTGCCGTTTGCGACCACTCCGCGCAGCGCTTGCCGGATCCGGGCGGCGACCTCCGGCGCCATCACGCGCTCTGCCGATTTTGGGTGAAAGCCGATTTCGGCCTCGAATGGGGTGCCTTCGGCAAATTCGAAATGCTCGAACTCCGCTGTGGGCTTCCTTATCCCGTCATTCAGAATGACACCCATCAGCACGGCGAGCGCATCCGGCCGATCTCCGGAGCTGCCGATCACGTCGGCAAGCGTGGGAACCAGATGCCCGAACGGATAGCCCTGGCGCTGCCAATCCTTCAAAATTTGCTCGAATGCATCTTCTTCCAGCAATATGCGGAGCCGCACGTCCTGTTTATGCTTGTGGTGCGTCTTCAAGAGCCAGCCATAGCTCTCTTGCAGTGCCGGTTTGCTCTGCTCCCAGACCTCTGCACGCGAAGCCGAAGGGTGTTGGATCAGGTAGGATGCCACCCACAATTCCAACGGATGTACCCCGGCGATGTAAGCGCGATCGGCAAGTGAGAAGCGGGCAGGGTCGTATTTTTCGTAAAGATCGAGCAAGTCCGGATCGGATAGGCGCGCAAAACGCTGAGCGGTTATGAACGCTTTGAGATCGGCAAAAGATGCATTGGGCACGACCGCACGGAACAATGCCACGTGCCGATCCAGCCCGGCACGGGCCCGACGGCTGATCTGCGCAAGAATCGCCGCCCGTTCCAACCCGCGATAGCGATTATAAAAGCGATTGACGAATTTCCGCCCCTCTTCTTCCACAAAGCGATGCAAATACGCCTCGCGCGCACTGTCCGCGGGATCGGAGAGGATACGTTGAGCTTCCGCATTCTGCGCTATGAAATACTGCCGAATATCGCGCATCAGACGGATGAAAACGAGGTTGATGGAATTCTCGAAGGCTTCTTCCACGGTCGGGTGCAGCGTGTTTTCCCAGCGCTCGAAATTATGAAAGAAATGCGTGCCGCCGTTGGTGAAAAATTCTCCGGGGCTTGCCGAATAATGCCGTTGCATTGCTGCATCGAGCATGGCCGGCAAGTCTCTCTCGCGCGAACCGGCAAGCCAGGTTGCTGCCCATTCGGTCAGCGGATCATGCGCTTCCTTGGCCACTGCCGTGAGCTCCGCTTTCGGCAGGCCGGCCAGGCGCTCGTGCAGCTCGGTTATAATGTTGAGATAGGTAACAAGCGTGCGTAGCTTCGCGGTTGACCCAAGAATAAGCTTCGCGCCGGAGTTGATGTCGAACGGCTCGTTCAGGCTGTCGGCATGCACGCGAACATAATTGCCATCCTCTCCGCGTTCATAGATCACCACGCTGTAATTCACGTGCAAATTGCGATCGGTATGCAGCAGGTAATGACCCACCAGATGATGGGTATCGACGAACTCGGGATCGTTGAGCTGATCGAGAATTGCCTGCACACGCTGCTGCGTTGTCCAATCGATGCTGGAATGCACGGTCAGGTCGAGCCGATCTAAGGCATAAAAATTCGGGACTTTCAAAAGGCCGAGCAAATCAGCACGCAATGTTTCCGAAAGTTTGCTTTCGATTGGCGGGCTTGCATCGGGGATCTCTTCGGCAAGGGCCGGGATCGGCGGTAGCGGGGGGAATCTTGCGTTCAGGGCTGCATCTCTCAGCTTCGCATCGATAATGCCGCTAGCGGCAAGTTTCTCGAGGTAGCGATCGGTCTGCGCCGCCAATGCTTCCGGGTTGGTGATCAGATAATAGTTCGGCCGCCGCTCGGCGATGAGCAAGCTCAAGACCTGCCGGTAAATTGCGCCCTTGCGGGCAAGTTCGGCCGGGGTGCGGGCAGGGGAGCGAAGAATGCGGTTGGCCTCGGCGAAATCGGTTCCGAACCAGAGTTGCAAAGCCTCTCCGAGCCCGATGATTTCGCCATAGCCCGGGCGGGAGGCAAGCGGCGTGGAATTGAGATAGGTCACCACGATGCGCCGACGCGCGGCAAGCGTTTCCGGTCCGTCCTTATAAGCAAGTACGGCCGCGTTCATCATCTGCCGCAGTTTTTCCAAAACGTGCTCAGTGCGTCCTTCGGGCGAGTGGCGGAATTTCTCGATTTGGGTGGCGAGTGTGCTGCCGCCGCCGGAACGCAGGTGGGGAACGGCAAATCCCGCTATCTGGCCGGCGGCGGCGCGTGCGAACCGTGGCCAATCCACGGCCGGGTTGCGCTCCGGAGGCGTGGGATCGAGCAAATGGCGGTCTTCGGCAAACAGCAATGTGTTGACGATAAGAGGCGGAATTTCCTCAAAATTCCGATAAATGAAAGGGGGATACTTTCCCGAATGCAGCAATACCCCCGACCGGTCGTACAAAGTCAGACCGGCTTGGTCTTTTTCGTGATAAGGCGGATAACCCCCATGCGCGACAAAAGCGGCGAGCTCGCGCGAAGGAACCGCCCGACGTTCC
Source organism: Terriglobia bacterium (assembly GCA_023511585.1). Classification (GTDB taxonomy): domain Bacteria; phylum Pseudomonadota; class Alphaproteobacteria; order Acetobacterales; family Acetobacteraceae; genus JAIMBF01. The sequence goes on along the minus strand of JAIMBF010000048.1, from coordinate 2,828 downwards.
ACCGCATAACCCGCGCGCTCAAGCAGATCCAGGAAGGAAGGAGCGGCAGCATAGCCGAAGCGTGCATCGTAGGGGCCGCTTTGCGGCAGCACCAATCCGCCTTGCCCGCTCGCCGCATTTTGCCCTTTGGGGCTTTGCTCGGTGGGGGCCACGGTGAAAGTCATCTTGCTTGCCCAGCGCGAGAGCAAGAATGACTGGAGCCTTGCGGAGTTGGCTTCCAGCACGGCGGCCCAGCCGATCAGCCCAATGCAGCCGAGCCATGCTATGGGCCGAAGTGCACGAATGATCCATCGGAAAGCTGGCGGCGTAACTCGCGGCCCCGAAGTGGTTACCCGTGCAGGCCAATGCAGCGAAGGCCAATGCAGGCGCGTCTCGCCCACCGTCGTTCCCCGTCTTAATTCGGGATCATCGGCTTTTAAATAATACGGGTCTGGGGTTTCGACAATTGCGGGGAGCTTACGGAACCGAAAAGCCTTGCGAAGCCGGAGCAGTTACGCCCTTGCGCCATCACATGATCCTCAAGGGCAAGAGCAAGGAAAATGATACGAAACGCCGATCGGCAGGATTAACCTTCCTCAAAACCCTTTGCCGAGCGAGCGAAGTGTGGTCGCATAGGCACCTAGAGATGGCGGCCAAGAGGGTCGAGAGCGAAGGGCGCGCATGAACCGTCAGAGCCAAACCCCGGTTGTGAAAGATCTCTTGCTGCTTGGCGGCGGGCACAGCCATGTGGCTGTACTCAAACGCTTCGGCATGAAGCCGTTGCCGGGCGTGCGGTTGAGCCTGATTTCACGGGATGTTCATACGCCCTATTCCGGCATGCTGCCCGGGCTGATCGCCGGCCATTATAGCTTCGATGAAACCCATATCGACCTCGCACCGCTCGCACGCTTTGCCGGGGCGCGGTTGTTTCACGACGAAGTGATTGGCCTCGATTTGGCTGCCCGACAGGTCATTTGCCACAACCGCCCGCCGGTTGCTTATGACTTGCTTTCGATCGACATCGGTTCCACGCCGCGCATGAACGAAGTGCCCGGAGCGGCGGGCAATGTCGTGCCGGTCAAGCCGATTAACCGGTTTCTCGCAGAGTGGCAGCGTTTGGAAGAGCGGGTCCTGGCCCACGATGACGAGGTGCGGATCGGCGTGGTGGGGGCAGGCGCGGGCGGAGTTGAAATTCTGCTCGCCGCGCAGTTTCGCCTCCAGCAAGCACGGGCGGCCCACGGCAGGAATGCGCGCGGTCTTGCCTTTCATCTGTTCACGGATACGAATGAAATTCTGCCCTCATACAATGCCCGCGTTCGGCGCAAGTTCAGCCGCGTGCTGGCGGAACGGGGCGTTCATGTGCACACCGGCAACGCCGTGACGGAGGTTTTGCCCGGCCGGCTGAAATGCGCCGATGGTTCCGTCTTTGCGCTTGATGAAATCCTTTGGGTGACGCCGGCCGGCGCGGCGCCCTGGCTGCAAGAAAGCGGCCTTGCGCTTGACCCGCAGGGGTTCATCTTGGTCAACGACTATTTGCAATCCGTCTCGCATCCGGAGGTGTTTGCCGCCGGCGATGTGGCGGTCATGGTGAACCATCTGCGCCCGCGCGCCGGCGTGTTTGCGGTGCGGCAAGGCAAACCGCTGGCCCATAACCTTCGCGCCGCACTCTGCGGCAGCAAGCTGAAACCTTATAAGCCGCAGCGGGCGTTTTTGAGCCTGATTTCCACCGGGGACAAATACGCAATTGCCTCACGCAACGGATTTGTCGCCGAAGGGAAGCTGATCTGGCGCTGGAAGGACCGGATCGACCGCCGGTTTATGCGCAAGTACAACGAGCTTCCCGAGATGGCTGAGGCCGACCGTCCCGTGCTTGCCGCCGGGCTTGCGGACGCAGAGGCGCTGCGCGAAATCTCCGCGATTGCCATGCGTTGCGGCGGATGCGGCGCCAAGATCGGCAGCACGGTGTTGGACCGCGCCCTGCAACGGCTGACCCCTTATGTCCGCAGAGAGGTGCTGATCGGGCTCGATGCGCCGGACGATGCTGCCGTTGTCGCGGTGCTGCCGGGCAAGGTGGTGGTGCACACGGTCGATTATTTTCGCGCGTTGATCGAGGATCCCTATCTGTTCGGCCAGATCGCTGCCAATCACGCGCTGGGCGATCTCTATGCCATGGGAGCAGAGCCGCAAACCGCGTTGGCCATCGTCACGCTCACTTACGGGCTTGAGGCGAAACTGGAAGAACAGCTCTTCCAGCTCATGGCAGGGGCGCTCAAGGTGTTGGCGGAGGCCGAGGTGGCGCTGGTCGGCGGCCATACCAGCGAGGGGGCGGAATTGGCCCTGGGCTTTGCGCTCAACGGCGTGGCCGATCCCGAGAGATTGCTTCGGAAAGGCGGCATGCGCGCGGGCGATGCGCTGATTTTAACGAAGCCGCTGGGTACCGGAACGCTGTTTGCTGCCGAAATGCGCGGCAAGGCAAAAGGGCGATGGATTGAAGAGGCGCTGGCGGCAATGACGCAATCCAACCGGGCGGCGGCGGAATGCTTTTCCCGCCATCGGGCGCGCGCCTGCACCGACATCACCGGCTTTGGCTTGATCGGCCATCTTGTGGAAATGATCAAAGCCTCCGGCGTCGATGTTGCGCTTGATCTCGCCGCGGTGCCGGTCTTCGAAGGAGCGTTGGAGACGGTTCGGCGCGGCATTTTCTCCTCACTTCAACCGCAAAATATCCGGCTGCGCCGCGCATTGCGCAATGCTTCCGCGGTTTCCGAGGATGCACGCTTTGCCCTGCTCTTTGACCCCCAAACCGCCGGCGGCTTGCTTGCCAGCGTGCCCGGCGAGCTTGCGGAACG
>JAIMBF010000173.1 GCA_023511585.1 Terriglobia bacterium | reverse complement strand
TGGCCGCAAGCGACGTTCGCGTCCAAAGTGGTGCTTGAGGGCAACAATCTTCAGGTCACGCGCGAGGTGGACGGCGGTCTGGAAACGCTCGCGCTGAGCCTGCCGGCCGTCATCACCACCGATTTGCGGTTAAATGAACCGCGCTATGCCAGCTTGCCGAATATCATGAAGGCCCGCAAAAAGCCGATTGAGACCTTGCGGCCGGAGGAGTTGGGCGTCGATCCGCAACCGCGGCTTCGCGTGCTGAAGGTCTCCGAGCCGCCGAAACGCCAGGCCGGCAAGAAAGTGGCTTCGGTTGCGGAACTCGTGGAGAAACTGCGCTTTGAAGCAAAGGTGATTTGAGCCATGGCCGTATTGGTATTGTTGGAGCACGAAGGGGCGGCCATTAAGCAGCCCTCCCGCAGCGCGATTGCCGCCGCAACGCAGCTGAAGGACGAGGTGCACGGGCTGATCGCGGGGGAGAATCTCGCTTCCGTGGCAGCGGCGGCAGCCAAGCTTCCGGGGGTGAACAAGGTATTGGTTGCGGAACATCCCGCCTATGCGCACATGCTGGCCGAGCCGTTGGCCGCGCTGCTTGCCGCGCTTGCACCCGGCTATACGCATGTGTTTGCCGCAGCGACTTCGGTCGGCAAGAACATCATGCCGCGACTGGCGGCTTTGCTCGATTGCCAGCCGATCAGCGACATTGCGGAAGTGGTCGATGCGGAAACCTTCGTTCGCCCGATTTACGCCGGCAATGCGTTGGCGACCGTTCGCTCGGAGGATGCCAAAAAGGTTATCACCGTTCGCGCCGCAAGCTTCGACCCGGTGCCCGCGGAAGGCGGCAATGCTGCGGTTGAGCCGGTGAACCCCGTGGGTGTAGAGGCGCGTTCGCGTTTCGTTTCCGCCGAGCTGACCAAGAGCGAGCGGCCTGATCTCACTTCGGCGCGGGTGGTGATCTCCGGTGGGCGCGGTATGCAAAGCGGCGAGAATTTCCGCCTCCTGGAGCGGATCGCAGATAAGCTGCACGCCGCGATCGGTGCTTCCCGCGCGGCGGTGGATGCCGGCTTTGTGCCCAATGACATGCAAGTGGGCCAAACCGGGAAAATCGTTGCCCCGGATCTCTATATCGCGGTGGGCATCTCGGGGGCGATTCAGCATCTGGCCGGCATGAAAGACAGCAAAGTGATTGTCGCCATCAACAAGGACGAAGAGGCGCCCATCTTTCAGGTGGCCGATTACGGCCTGGTCGCCGACTTGTTCAAAGCGCTTCCCGAGTTAGAGGCCGAGCTTGATAAGGTGATGAAATGACATCCTCCGCCACCGTGACGCTTTCGCCCGAGGCGTTGGCCGCGGCCCCTGCCATTTCCCACGTTGGGGTGATCGGCGCGGGGCTGATGGGCAACGGCATTGCGCATGTCTGTGCTTTGGCGGGGCTCTCGGTGGTGCTGCAGGATATAAAACCCGAGGCGCTGGCCAAGGCGATGGAAACCATCAGCCGGAACATGGATCGCCAGATCAAGGCCGGCACGATCACCCAAGAGGAAAAAGCGCCGGCCTTGGCGCGAATTACCACCTCAACCGAGCTTGCCGCGATGGCGCCGGCCGATATGGTGATCGAGGCAGTGACCGAGAAAGAGGAGGTCAAACGCCAGGTTTACAAGGCGCTGATTCCGCATCTGAAACCTTCCTGCCTGCTTGCGTCCAATACCTCTTCGATTTCGATCACACGGCTCGGCGCAAGCACCGACCGGCCGGAGAAGTTCATCGGCATGCATTTCATGAACCCGGTACCGGTCATGAAGCTGGTGGAAATCATTCGCGGCATCGCGACCGATGAACCAACCTTTGCCGCCGCGGTTTCTCTGGCCGAGCGGCTGAACAAAACCGTTGTCGTGGCGGAGGATTTCCCTGCTTTTATCGTTAACCGCATTTTGGTGCCGATGATTAACGAAGCGGTGTATGCGCTGTATGAGGGCGTGGCCTCGGTGGCCTCAATCGATACGGCAATGAAACTAGGCGCCAATCATCGGATGGGGCCATTGGAGCTTGCCGATTTTATCGGGCTCGATACCTGCCTTTCCATCATGCAGGTGCTCTACGAAGGGCTCGCCGACAGCAAGTACCGACCTTGCCCGCTCTTGGTGAAGTATGTGGAGGCAGGTTGGCTGGGACGCAAAACAGGCCGGGGTTTTTACGACTACAGCCACACTCCGCCAAAACCGACCCGCTAACCCGAACTTGACGGTCCGGAATTTCCAAGAATAAAGCTGCTGCAAATCCGGGTTCCCGCAAAAGTTCAAGGCTTTTGCGGGAACCCGACAGTAAGGTCTTGCAACGGCAACGTTGCCGGTTTCGGCGTCAAATTTCGTTCTTGCCCATTTGGTCCGCGATATATTCCGCCTGACGGATGGCAAGCGCAACGATTGTCAGCGTCGGGTTGCAGCCGGCCCCCGTAGTGAACTGGCTTCCGTCTGAAACGAAGAGGTTCGGAATGTCGTGCGTTTGCCCGTATCGGTTCACGACGCCGTCGCGCGGCCGCTCGCTCATCCGATTGGTGCCGAGATTGTGCGTGCTCGCATAGGGCGGCACAAACAACACCCGCGTGGCGCCAACGGCTTCATAGACAAGTTGCCCCTGCCGGTAGCCGTGATTGCGCATAGCGATATCGTTCGGATGATCATCAAAATGCACATGGGCAACGGGCAGCCCGAATTGATCTTTCACCTCGGGATCCAGCGTGACGCGATTGGTCTCCTGCGG
>JAIMBF010000047.1 GCA_023511585.1 Terriglobia bacterium | reverse complement strand
CGTTCAAATTGCCCGACGATCCATTCTTGCATGAATTCTTTAAAGGATTGCTTCCGGTGCGCTAACGGCGTGTAGTAGTCCATGATCGGGCCGGTTAGCACGGAAAACAATTTCCACGAACGCCAGAACGAGATATCGATCATCCGTTGCGCTGCTTCTTTTTTCCCTTGGGAAATCAAGATCGGAACCAGGGGACCGCCGATTTGCGCATGGCGCGATTCATCCGTCTGAACGCTGGAGATCAAACTTGAAAATGTCCAGTCTCCTGCCTCCGCCGCATCGGCCGCCAGCCCCAGAAACTGCATGTTGGTGAAGCCGGTTTCAAAGGCGAAGGTCAGCATCAAACCAATTCCGACCGCATCGCGCGCATTCATCATATTGTCGAACATATGCCGCGCGGCGATCGCTGCCCATTCGTTGGTATCGTAGGCTTTGAAGGCCCAGTCGAATTGCCGGTCCTTGGCCACGTACTCGTGGGGGAAATAGAGTTGGATCTGCCCGTGACGGATCTCGTCCAACATGCCCAGAGTGGCCATGTTGCGCTGGCCGGGGGCTTTTGCAAAACGCGCCATGCGCGCTTCCGCAGAGGCGGCGGCATATTCCGCCCGCGCAATGGCGCCATAGTGTTCTTTGAGAACGCTGATCCAGCCGGGATCGGCATTCTCCAGCATCTTGCTTCGCTGCAGGGCGGCTTTCACCGAGTAGGCGGCAGAGTCTTTTTCCCGCTGAATTTTGACGTATTCCGGATAAGTCTGCTTGTAGGGTTCATCATAGGTTTCCCAAACAGACATCGGAATACCCATATCGCCGGAGAGTTCCGGCGGAAAGAGCTCTGACTCTTTTACGTATTTGGGCGTCCAGTTGGTTGTTCTTGCAAGGTCGTACCAATCCATTCTGTTGAGTTTCGCCATAATCAACGTCTCCTCAGGTGTTGCAACCGTGGAAGATGTCATGCGGACACCCCCTGCCGGCCGCTTTCCACGGCCACCCAAGGATCAAGCAAAACCCGTGCCAACGGTACCGAAACCTTGCTCGAATATCGATAAAATACAAAATCTCGATAATTCAAGGCGAAAGCGAGACCTTGCGGCCGCGGGCACCTTTACGATTTGATGAAAAACTTCGCCTGCTTCACGAAATGGTTAATGCGCTTTTTCGCCTACAGGCGCGCCGGGGTGCTGCTGGAAGACTCGCGGTTGTGGATGAGAGACACGGCGCGTTCGCCCGCGGGGCTGCGCGCCGGCTTTCCCTACCCCCGCCACGCGGGGCTTCAGCGAATTCCCAAGAATTTGTGCGTTTGCAGGGAGAGTCGCCACTTGGGATGCGCGAGGCAATAGGCGATCGCCGCCGCCGTGTTTTCGGCACGCTCCGGCCCGTCCATCGGCTGCAGCAGAAAATGCCGAAAGCGCAGCCCCGCATAGCGTTCCGGCTCGGCGCCCGGCTGCGGGTAAACCAGCTTCAGCTCATCGCCTTCTTCCACAAGCAGACGAGCGCCCGCCTTGGGGCTCACGCAGAGCCAATCGATCCCGGCAGGAGGCAGAATCGTGCCGTTAGTCTCCACCGCAACCGTAAAGCCGCGCGCGTGCAGCGCGGCCAGCAGCGGCGCATCCACCTGCAACAGCGGCTCGCCGCCCGTAAGCACCACGAACCGCCCGGCCGCAGGGCCGGGCCAGCGCTCGGCAATCGCCTCGGCGAGCGCTTCGGCGCTCGCGAACTTTCCCCCGCCCTCGCCGTTCGTGCCGACGAAATCCGTATCGCAGAACCGGCAAACCGCATGCGCCCGATCCTGCTCGCGGCCCGACCAGAGGTTGCAGCCGGAAAACCGACAGAAGACCGCAACCCGCCCGGTGTTGCACCCCTCCCCTTGCAGGGTGAGGAAAATCTCCTTGACCGCGTAAACGCGCTCGCCCGGAGCAAAACCCATGCTTCGGAAAATTGCCCCCGCTAACGCGCGGCGCCGGCCTTTTCCATCAGCGTCTTGATCTCATCCATGGCTTCCATGAACCGCCGATTGAGCAAAGCCAGCGCCTCTTGGTTCGCTTTCTGAATAAGCTCGCTCAATTCCTTGGAATTTGCCACTGCCCGCTCGTAGGCGCGCTTCAGCAATTCGGCCTGCTTCGCTGCTTTGGCGCTGGGCGCTTCCGCCTCGCTCAGCGCCTTGATGGTCTCGGTCAGCTCGGCCACCATTTGCTGCAGGATTTCCATGTGCCGTTTGGCGACGGCTTGCGCCCCTTCCAGCGCAATCTTATTGGCCGCGGAAAAGGTTTCGATATTGCGGCGATAGGTCGCCAGCAGCGCTTCCATATCCGGAAGATTGGGCAACTTCATCTCGGCGAACATTTTCAGCGGATCAAACTCCGGACCTTTCGATTGGGTGGCCATGGCCGCTCCTTTCGCGTCTGTTTAACGCATCCGAAAGGGGTTTTATAGCGACGCAGACAGGCGGCCGCAATGTTTTCCCGATGCTTCCCGATTCTTCGCGGGCTGCCTCAGCGCGCGCGGAAGGCGGAAAGGCCGAGCAGCAACCAGCCCAGCATCAGCGCGGATCCGCCCACCGGGGCAAAGCGGCCGAATTGCGGGCCGATCAGGGCAAAGGCATAGACGCTGCCGCAAAAGACCGCCGTGCCGAGGGCAAAGAAAACCGCCGCCGCGGCCGCCAGGCTTCCGCCGCGCGGCAGCCAGAGGGCAGTCAACAGCAAGGCCAGCGCGTGCCAGCCCTGCATCCGCAAGCCGCTTTCCACAATCTGCAAAGCCGGCGGTGACAGCCCGCCATGGGCGGCAAACGCCGCCATTGCCACCGCCGTCAGGCCGGCCAAAGAGCCGAAGCCGATCGCCCCGCGTTGGAAAATCCGCGCCCCTTTTGCGTCAAACCATCTTGCGTCTTGCTGCGTCGTGCCAGAAATAGGTTGCATGCCGCGTGGTGACCTTTTTCCCGAAATTGGCCCATATGAGACCGGCTATCTGCCGCTCACAGCCGGGCATGTGATGTATTGGGAGCAAGTCGGCAACCCGCGCGGCCTGCCCGTGCTGTTTTTGCACGGCGGCCCCGGCGCCGGGGCGGGGGCGGTGCATCGGCGTTTTTTCGATCCCGCCTTCTGGCGCGTGGTGATTTTCGACCAACGCGGCGCGGGGCGTTCGCGCCCGTTGGGCAGCCTTGTTGCCAATACCACCCCCGACTTGGTGCAGGATATCGAGGCGCTGCGCGGGTATTTGGGCATCGAACGCTGGCTCTTGTTCGGCGGTTCCTGGGGCTCGACGCTGGCGCTGGCCTACGCGCAGGAATACCCCTCGCGCGTGATCGGCTGCGTGCTGCGCGGCGTCTTTCTCGGCCGGCCGAAGGAAGTGGAGTGGTTTCTCTACGGCCTTGCCGCCTTTTTCCCCGAAGCGCATGCCGCCTTTGCCAATTTTCTGCCCGAGAGCGAACGCAAGGATCTGCTCGGCGGTTACTTGCGCCGCCTGACGGATGCGGATCCTGCGGTGCATCTTCCGGCGGCGCGCGCGTGGTCGGTCTATGAAGGAATCTGCAGCACGCTCCTGCCCAATCCCGAAACCGTGGCGGCGTTTGCGCAAGACCGCTCCGCGCTCGGCTTGGCCCGGATCGAGGCCTATTACTTTGCCAACGGCCTCTTCCTGCCGCCGGAAGGGCTCTTGGCGCGGATGGACAGGATTGCGCATATCCCCGCGGAAATCGTGCAAGGCCGATACGACGTGATCTGCCCGCCGCAGACGGCCTTTGAGCTGGCGGCCGCCTGGCCGCAGGCGCGACTGACCGTTATTCCCGATGCCGGCCACTCGGCGCTTGAGCCCGGAACGCGGCGGGCTTTGGTGGCCGCGGTCGAGCGCTTTCGCAAACACCGCGCTCCGTGAAGAGCGCGTGCGTGAAAAAGTGTTTATTATCCGCGTTTCGGAATGCCTGATAAAGCGGGCGAATCACGGAACTGCCAAGGAACTTCGCATGCGACGGTTCGGTCTTTTGCTGCTGCCCCTCCTTCCTTTGCTCTCGCTTGCGGGCTGCGGCCCGAATGAATTGTTCGGGCCGGCCGCGCCGCCGCCCCCGCCGCTGCCCACCGCGCCGCCGCCGCAGTCCGGCAACATGGCGGATGCCTTGGCGCTGGCGAATATGGAATCGGCAATGATCGACGAGCGGCATGCGCTAAGGATCGCGCTCAAACGCGCCTCCACTCCCGCCTTGCGCGCTTTTGCCCGCAAGCTCTTTGAACATGCCATCGCACGCGAGCAAAAGATTCGTGAACTGGCGAAAGAAAAAAACATTATGCTGCCGACAGTTCCGAAATCGCAGCCGGCTTATGTCGAATCGGCAGTGGAACAAGCGATGGCGATTTCCTTTGATCAAGCCTTCCTCGACGGCACCATGCAGCGCCATCGCGATCTGATTGCCGCCTTGGAAAGCACGATCCGCACCACATCCGACCCGGATATCAAGGCGTTTGCAGAGAGCCTCCTGCCGCAGCTTCGCAGGGAGCTGCAGCAAGCCGAGGCCATCTTGGCGCCGGAGGGGCCGCCCGCCTGACGGGCAGAACAGAGGAGGAAACGCACAATGCAAGTCGGCGTGATCGGCCTTGGGGCCATGGGCATGGGGGTTGCGCTCACTTTGCTCAAGAAGGGCTTTGCGGTGACCGGCTGCGATCTGCGCGAAGAGGCGCGCGCCGCATTCGCTGCTGCCGGCGGGGCAGTTGTTGCGCGTGCGGCGGATTTGCCGGAAGCGCTTGAGGCGGTTGTGATTCTGGTGGTGAACGAAGCGCAGGAGCGCGCGGTCTTGTTCGGCCCCGAGGGCTGCGTGCCGCGTTTGCAAAAGGGCAGCGTGGTGATGTGCTCGGCAACCATCGCCCCCGCCGCGGCGCGCGAGATCGGAGACTTGCTTGCCAAAGCCGGGCTTTGGATGCTGGATGCGCCGGTCTCGGGCGGCGCGGCCGCCGCGCGCGGGGGTAGCCTGACCGTGATGGCCTCCGGCCCCGCGGCCGCCTTCCTGCGCGCAAAACCCGTGCTGGATGCGATAGCCGCCAAGGTCTGGCAACTCGGCGAGACGATCGGCGCCGGCAGCACCGTTAAAATGATTAACCAACTCTTGGCCGGCGTGCATATCGCCGTGGCGGCGGAAGCGCTTGCCTTCGGCATTCGTGCCGGCGCGGATCCAAAGACGCTCTATGAAGTTATTTCGACTTCGGCAGGAAGTTCCTGGATGTGGCAGAACCGCGTGCCGCATATTTTGCAAGGTGATGACACGCCGCTTTCGGCGGTGAATATCTTCGTCAAAGATTTGGGCATTGTTCTCGATCAAGCGCGTGCGCTGACTTTTCCGTTGCCGCTTGCCGCGGCCGCACATCAATTGTTTCTGGCCGCAGCCGCGCACGGCGAAGGCGCAAAAGACGATGCGTTCGTCATCCGCGTTTGGGAAGCGCTGGCGGGAATTGCGTTGCCCGGAAAAGAAGCGGGAGGGAAAAGCGAAACATGAAGATCACCGATGTTACCGTGACCTTGTTCGGCTGGGATAACATCCCGCCCATTCGCTATTCCGCGCGCACCACGCCCGCGGGGGGAAGCAGCACGCTCGGCTTGGTCTCCATCCTTACGGATGAAGGTGCCGTCGGCAATGCCTTCTTGGGCTCGGCCTATGCGCCGGCGGATTTGGACGCACCCATTCTGCTGCGTGTTTTAAAACCGGTTTTGCTCGGCCAAAACCCGTTGGATCGCGAGCGGCTGAACCAGGCGCTCTGGCAGCGCGTGCGCGCAGCTTCCGTCCGCTTGATCGGCGCACTGGATATCGCGCTTTGGGATCTTGCCGGCAAGGTTGCGGGTTTGCCCATTCATCGGCTCATCGGCACATGCCGAGAGGCGGTGCCCGCTTATGCGAGTTCGCAAGTGCTGGATTCGCCGGAAGCTTATGTCGAGCAAGCGAAATTTTATCAAGCCAACGGCTGGCGCGCCTACAAAATTCATCCGCCGCAGAACTGGCGCGAGGATATCAAGGTTTGCGAAGCCGTGCGCGCGGCGGTGGGCGATGACTACACGTTGATGCTGGATTCGGTGTGGAGTTATCGTTACGAACAGGCATTGCGGGTGGGCCGCGCCATCGAAGCGCTCGGGTTCTATTGGTACGAAGATCCGCTTGCCGATCAAGATCTCTACAACTACGTGAAGCTGAAAGAGAAGTTAGAGATTCCGATTATGGCAACCGAGTATCCCGCCGCCGGGTTTGATAGCTATGCGCCTTGGATCATTGCCCGCGCGACCGATTTTCTGCGCGGCGATGTGGCCGTGAAGGGCGGCATTACCACGATGCTCAAAACCGCACACCTTGCCGAAGCCTTCGGTATGAACTACGAAGTGCATCACGGCGGCAATTCTTTGAACAATGTCGCCAATCTGCACGTGGTGATGGCCATCCGGAACTGCGAATTTTTCGAAGTGCTGTTGCCCGATGCCGCGCAGAAATACGGCCTTGTTCACGACATTGTCGTGGATCCGGAGGGTTTCGTGCACGCACCCTTGGGCCCCGGCCTTGGCGTGGAGATCGATTTTGACTTGATCAAACGCAACACCCTTGTAACGCTTTCGTAAAGAGCGCGAAGATCACGCCTCGGCATCGCTGAAAAGCGTTTCGATCAGTGGGCAGCTGCTCTGATCGCCGGCCTCGCACTCCGCAATCAAGGTATCGAGAACCTTCTTCAACTTCCGCAAATCGGCGATCTTCGCTTGGATATCGGCCCGATGCGCAACCGCCATATCCCGAACCTCGGAACAGGGAACGTCGCGCGCATCGGCAAGCCTGAGCAGCGCGCGCACCTCATCGAGGGTAAAACCCAGCTCGCGCGTGCGCCGGATGAAACTCAGGCGCCGCACCAGCTCCGGGCCGTAGACCCGACGCCCGCTTTCGGTGCGTCGCGGCTTCGGCAGGATGCCGATCTTCTCGTAAAAGCGGATGGTCTCGATATGGCAGCCGGTACGGCGGGAGAGAACGCCGATGGAAATCAAGGACGTATCGGCTCTTGCGCTGGCCTGCGGGCGCATGACGCGGGTTCCTCTTCATCCTATCGTCCCTACGGGTTTTATAGAGGAATGCGCGCCGGCTCAATCCGTGCCGGCTTCCGCCATGCGCCGAGGTGCAACGAGCCGCGGCCGGCATGCGAGCGCAAACATATGAAATTCTCTAGCGCCCGCCCGCCAATTCCGCGATCAGCCGCGCCACTTCGGTAGCGCGCTCCATATGCGCCATGTGGCCGACATTCTCGAAGCGATGCACGCGCACGGCCTCGGCAAGCCCCTCGGCATGCGCCGGCGGAATAATCTGATCTTGCACGCCCCAAATCACCTGCACGGGGCCGGGAAAGCGCGCCAGAGCCTCGCGCAGCGCGAAGGCCTGCCGGCCATCCGGAAAATGCGCATCCGCCAGGGTGCGGAGCGCGGCCTCCACCCCGTCAAGGCGTTTGAAGCGCAGCACGTTTTCCACCATCTCGCGGCCTACGAGCGCGGGATCCGCAAACAGCGATTGCAAGACGGCGGCAAGCTGGCGCGCGCGTTTGGCTTCGATGAAGCCGCGGATGAAATCGGCGTTGATGTCGCTGCCCAAACCTGCCGGCGAGATCAAGCTTAAACTCAAGGCGCGATCGCTTGCCTCTTGCGCGATCGCAATCGCCACCGCCCCGCCCATCGAGTGGCCGACGACATGCGCGGCCCCGATGCCCAAGGCGTCCATCGTCGCCAAGACAAAGCGCGCAAGCGCGGCCGGATCCGCCTGCTTCAGCGCCTTGGTGGAACCGCCGTGCCCGGGCAGATCCAACGCCACGGTGCGGAAGCGCTCGGCCAAAAGCGGCTGGAGAAACATCCAGTTGTTCAGATCGCCGCCGAAGCCATGGATAAAGACGATCGCCGGCGCATCGGCCGGCCCCGCGGCCAAATACTGCACCAGCCCCGCGGGCGTTTCCACCCGCTCCGGGTTCGCCGTTGCCTCGGTTTCCGCCTCCGTCCGTTCGGCTTCGAACTTGGCCAGAAATTCGGCGATAAAGGCATCGATCTCCGCCTCCGTCGCCTCGGGCTCGGCGATGACGCCGATCAGCGCCCCGACGGGCACCATTTCGCCGGGCGCCAGAACCTGCCGACGCAAGACGCCCGCGGCCGGAGATTCATAAGCGCTGGTGATTTTCGAGGTTTCGATGTCGGCAATCTCTTCGCCCTGGCGGACGGTCTCGCCCGGCTGCTTGTGCCAGGCCGCAACCATGCCCTCGGTCATGGCAAGGCCGAATTTGGGCATGGTGAGCGCGGTGATTTTGGCCATCACGCAGCCGCCTGCCGTGTCGGCGAGGCCATTACGCTTCTCACCACCGCGGCGATTTTCTCGGGACTCGGGATAAACGCGTCTTCCAGCGCGGGCGAGAACGGCACCGGCGTGTGCGGCGGGCAGACCATGCGAATGGGCGCCTTCAGGGATTCGAAAGCCTGCTCGACCACTTGGGCCGAAATATCCGTTGCGATGTTGCAACGCGGATTGGCTTCATCCACAATCACCAGCCGCCCGGTTTCCTGCACGCTTTCCAAAATGCTTTGCAAATCGAGCGGCGAAGTGGTGCGCGGATCCAGCACGGTGCAGCTGATCCCTTCTTTCGCCAAGGCATCGGCGGCTTTGCTGGCCATCTGCACCATCCGCCCGATCGCAACGATGGTGACGTCTTCGCCTTCGCGCACGAAACGCGCCTCGCCGAAAGGAATGGTGTAGGGATCGTCGGGCACGTCTTCTTCGTCGTCGTACATCACCTTGTGCTCGAAGAAGATCACCGGATCATCGTCGCGGATGGCTTGAATCAGCAATCCTTTCGCTTCATACGGCGAAGAGGGGATCACCACCTTCAATCCCGGCACATGGGTAAAAATCGGATAGAGGCACTGGCTGTGCTGGCTTGCCGCCCGAAAGCCCGCGCCGTACATGGTGCGAATCACCAACGGCGTTTTTGCCGTGCCGCCGAACATGTAACGAAACTTCGCCGCCTGATTGAAAATCTGATCGAAACAAACGCCCATGAAATCCACGAACATCAATTCCGCCACGGGGCGCAGGCCGCGCAGCGCAGCCCCGGCCGCCGCGCCGATAAAAGCGCTTTCGGTAATCGGCGTGTCCAACACGCGCTCGCGGCCGAACTGCGACATAAGCCCTTTGGTGACGCCGAGCGGGCCGCCCCAGGCATCATCCTCTCCGGGCGCGCCCATGCCGCCGCCCACGTCTTCGCCCATCAGCACCACGGTGGGGTCGCGTTCCATTTCCTGGCGCAGCGCTTCGTTCACCGCCTGACGGAATGATTTCTTGGACATTGCACCCTCCCGCAATCTTTGCAATCTTTACGGATAGCTCACATAGACGTCGCTCAGCAGTGCCGGCGGCGGCGGATATGCGGCCGCCTTCGCAGCGCGCACGCTCTCTTCGATCAGCTCCAAGACTTCGCGATCGATCGCGGCAAGGTCTTTTTCCTCAAGAACCTTGGCCTCGGTCACGCGCTTGCGGAAGCGCTCGATGCAGTCCATCTCGGCGCGCAAACGCTGCACTTCGCCGGGCGCGCGATAGGTTTGCGCATCGCCTTCGAAATGTCCGTAATAGCGGTTGACTTTCACATGCAAAAAGCTCGGCCCCTCGCCGGCGCGGGCACGTGCGATCGGGTCGTGCATCGCTTCATAGACGGCGAAGAAATCATGCCCGTCCACGCGCACGCCCGGCATGCCGAAACCTTCGGCGCGCTTGACGGCATCGCCGCCGATCGACCAAGAACTCGCCGTTGACTCCGCATAGCCGTTATCTTCCAAAACGAAAATCACGGGCAATTTCCACACGGTTGCGAGATTCATCGATTCCGCCGTCGTGCCCTGGTTGGAAGCGCCGTCGCCGCCGAATGCCACCGCCACGCCGCCGGTTTTCAGCGTTTTGGCGGCAAGCGCCGCGCCGCAGGCCAGGGGGGCGCCGCCGCCTACGATGCCGTTCGCGCCCAGCATGCCTTTGGCGACATCGGCAATGTGCATGGAGCCGCCTTTGCCCCCGCAAAGCCCGTCTGCGCGGCCGAAAATCTCGGCCATCATGCCCTTCACGTCGCAGCCTTTGGCAATGCAGTGCCCGTGCCCGCGATGGGTGGAGGCGATGCAATCCCGCTCGGTCAGATGCATGCAGACGCCGACGGCCACCGCCTCCTCGCCGGCATAGAGATGCACGAAACCCGGAATGGCGCCGCTGGAAAATTCCGTGTGCACCCGCTCTTCAAATTCGCGGATGGTGCGCATCTGCCGATACGCGCGCAGCAATTCTTCCCGATTCAGCTGTAAAGCCCGGCTTGGTTCCATGGCGGAACGTTCCTCCTTGGTTCTTAAATGCTTCGCGCCGCCGCCCGGAACATTCCCGCAACGCCCGGCGAAGCACTTGCCCCTTTTTGCCGGGATGCAGTCTAGGGCGCTCCGGCACGCTGTCAACCGGTTCGGAAATTTCGCGCAAAAACGGCCGGCGCCATTGAGGTGAATCAAAGCGTTGTGGCAAACTCGAAGCCTTGATGATGCCGGTCTCCACAAGCCGCAATTTGTGCCCGGCGCCTTCTGAAGGAGAACAAACCATGCCACTTGATGCAGCCGCAATTATGACCCGCGACGTTGTGACCGTCGGCCCGGATGATCGGGTGCCCGATATCGCGCGCCGGCTTGCCGAACGCGGCATTAGTGCGGTGCCGGTGTGCGACAAAGACGGCAAAGTGCTCGGCATGATCAGCGAGGGGGATCTGCTGCGCCCGTTCCGCCAAACGCATCTCTTGCAACGCGAGTGGTGGCTGAATGTCTTGGCGGAAGGCGAACAATTGGCGCCGTCCTTTCTCGATTATATCCGGCTTGATCAGCGGCGCGCGCGCGACTTGATGACCACCCCGGTGATCACCGTCACCGAGACCACCCCGGCGACCGAAATCGCCGAACTTCTTGATAAGCATCACATCAAGCGCGTGCCGGTGGTGCGGGACGGCAAGCTTGTCGGAATTGTCAGCCGCGCCGATCTGATCCGCGCGATCGCACAATCGCCGGAGGCGCTGGCCGGCTCCGTTTAACCCGCCGTGTCGGCCGCAGCTGCCTCCCCGCCCCTTGGAGAGGTCCTCGCCGTGCGCGGCGCGGTGCTGGATGTCGCCTTCCCTTCCGGCCCGCTGCCGGCCATCAACGAAATCCTGCGCGTAGAGTGGGATCGGAGTGCCGCGCTGCTTGCCGAAGTGCAGGCGCATTTGGATGAAAAAACCGTGCGCGCCATCGCGTTGGCCACCACCTCGGGGCTTGCGCGCGGCGTCAGGGTTGCCGCAACCGGGGCGGCGCTTTCCGTTCCGGTCGGCCAGGCGATTCTTGGCCGGGTGCTGGACGTTGCGGGGAATCTGTGCGATGGCGGGCCGCCGCTGCCGCCGGAGACGCCGTTCTGGCCCATCCATCGCGAAGCGCCGCCGCTGGCCGAGCATAAAGCCGCCGCCGGCTTGTTTGAAACGGGCATTAAAGTCATCGACCTCTTGGTGCCGCTGGCACAAGGCGGCAAGGCGGCGATGTTCGGCGGCGCCGGGGTGGGCAAAACCGTGCTCGTGATGGAACTGATCCATGCGATGGTGCAGCGCTACCAGGGCATCTCGGTCTTTGCCGGCATCGGCGAGCGTTCGCGCGAAGGCGAGGAATTGCTGACCGAAATGAAAAGATCCGACGTGCTCGCGCGCAGCGTCTTGGTTTTCGGCCAGATGAACGAACCGCCGGGGGCGCGTTGGCGCGTCGGGCTTACGGCGCTGACGATTGCCGAGTATTTCCGTGATCAGCTTCACCAAAACGTGCTGTTGTTGATCGATAACGTCTTTCGGTTCGTGCAGGCCGGTAGCGAGGTCTCGGGCCTTTTGGGCCGGCTTCCCTCCCGCGTGGGTTATCAGCCCACTTTGGCCACCGACGTTGCGGCGCTGCAGGAACGAATCGCCTCCGTCGCCGGCGCCGCCATTACAGCGATCGAGGCGGTCTATGTCCCCGCCGACGATTTTACCGACCCGGCCGTGACCGCGATTTCCAGCCATCTCGATAGCGCGATCGTGCTTTCCCGCAGCATGGCGGCGGAAGGCATCTACCCGGCGGTGGATCCGCTTGCCTCTTCCTCCGTCTTGCTCGATCCGCTGGTGGTCGGGACCGAGCATGCCGAGATTGCCGAGCGCGTGCGCGAGACCATCGCGCATTATGTGGAACTCAAAGACATTATCGCGCTGCTCGGCGTCGAAGAGCTTTCGCAGCAGGATCGGCGCATCGTGGCGCGGGCACGCCGGCTGCAACGTTTTCTCACGCAGCCCTTTGTGGTGACGGAGGCTTTCACCGGCACGAAAGGCCGCTCGGTCTCGCTTGCCGAAACGCTCGCCGGCTGCCGCGCCATCCTCGAGGGCGAAACGGATGATTGGATGGAAAGCTCGCTTTACATGATCGGCACGCTGGAAGAGGCGAAGCAGCGGGAAACCGCGCGGAAAACGGCATGAGACTGTTGATTACCACCCCCGATGCCGTAGTCGCGGACTATGCCGATATCGTTTCCGTGCGCGCCGAGGACCCGACGGGCGCGTTCGGCATTTTGCCGGGCCATGCGGAGTTTCTTACTACGCTTGCGGTCTCGGTGCTGGCCTGGCGCCATGCCGACGGGCGACGCGGCTACTGTGCGGTGCGCCGCGGCGTGCTTTCGGTGCATGCGGGAGAGGAAGTCGCGGTCGCCACGCGCGAAGCCGAGCTCGGCCAGGATCTCGAAGAATTGGAACACGCGGTGCTGGAGCGCTTTCGCGCCGAGTTGGACGCCGAGCAACATGCCCGCGTGGCAAGCCTGAAGCTGCAGATGCAAGCCATCCGCCATATTTTGCGCGCGCTCCGCAACGGCCGTGCGCCGGATGCCGGCACGGAGTTTTCGTCATGACCGCGGAAGACGACGAACTGCTGCGCGCCGTGCACCGGCGCGGCGAGCGTCAGCGCCGCTGGCAGCAGGAGGGTGAGCCGTCCTTCGGCCGCCAACTGGCGCAAATCGGCGTGTTGGGATGGATTATCGTCGTGCCGACGCTGCTCTTCACCTTCTTCGGCCGCTGGCTCGATCGCCGGTTCGGCACCGGCATTTTTCTGACGGCACCGTTGCTCTTCATCGGGCTTGCGATCGGCTGCTATGCCGGTTGGCGTTGGATGCATACGCAATGAGCGCCGATCTCGGGCTTTTTCTCGGCATCGGTTTTGTTGCCGGCGCGGCTTATTTTCGCCTCCTGCTCTGGAATGCGCGGCTCTTTGCCCGCCCCGGCAGCCTGTTTGCCGCGATTGCGATGCAAGCGTTGCGCTTCGGCGCCCTGGCCGCGGTCTTGGCGTTGCTTGCCCGGCAAGGCGCGGCGGCCCTGCTGCTTGCCGCACTCGGCGTGCTGCTCGCGCGCTCCTTTTTTCTCCGTCGCGTTCGGGCATGCACGCCATGATGGGCTCGCCGCTCCGCAACCCCGTTCTCTTCACGCTCGGGCCTGTGCCGATCACCGAGCCCGTGATCGTGACTTGGGGCATTATGGGCGTGCTTGTCGTCGGCGCGCATCTGCTGACCCGCCGGCTGGTGTTGGTGCCGTCCTTCCGACAAGCCGCACTCGAGCTCGTCATCGATGCGATTGCCACGCAAATCCGCGACACCATTCGGGCGGATCCCGCGCCGTTTCTGCCTCTGATCGGCACGCTGTTTCTCTTCATCCTCACCGCCAACTGGTCGTGGCTCGTGCCCGGGATTGAGCCGCCCACCGCGCATTTGGAAACCGACGCGGCATTGGCTTTGGTGGTGTTTGCGGCGATTTTCTGGTTCGGCATCCGCATGCGCGGTTGGCGCGGCTTTCTAGCCGGCTTTGCCGAGCCCACCTTGGTGATGCTGCCGCTGAATGTGGTGGAAACCTTTACCCGCACCTTTTCGCTGCTGGTGCGCCTTTTTGGAAATGTCATGGCCGGCGCTTTCATGATCGGCCTTGCGCTCTCATTGGCCGGCTTGCTTGTGCCGATCCCGCTGATGGCGCTCGATCTACTGACGGGCGCGATCCAGGCCTACATTTTCAGCATGTTGGCCACCGTCTTCATTGCCGGGGCGCTCGGCGAAGATCGCTCTCTCGCAACGAAAGGAAAGTCTGCATGAATTGGATCCAAATCGCCAGCATTCTGGGCGCCGCTTTTGCGGTGGGCGTGGGTGCAATCGGCCCCGGCCTCGGCGAAGGGCGCGCCGTTGCCGCGGCCATGGATGCCATCGCACGCCAGCCGGAATCCGCCAACACCCTTTCGCGCACGCTTTTTATCGGGCTTGCGATGATCGAAACCATGGCGATCTACTGCTTGGTGATTGCGCTTTTGCTGCTGTTCGCCAACCCGTTCGTGCATTGAGGCAATGCACATTGATTGGTGGACGCTTCTGCTCCAAGCCGGCAACGCGCTTATTCTTGTCTGGCTGCTCGCGCGTTACCTGTTTCGCCCCGTCTCGGCCATGATCGCGGCGCGGCAGACGGAAGCCAAACGCCTGCTGGATGAGGCGGCCGCCGCACGCGCCGAGGCCGAGCGGGCGAAAGCCGAAGCGGCGCAAGAGCTCGCCTCGGTGGCGGCTGCAGCGGAGCGTTTGCGCGCAAAGGCGCTGGCGGAAGCCGAGGCATCAGCCGCCGCGCTCAAGGCCCGGGCGGAAAAAGAGCTCGCGCAGGCGCGGGCGGAAGCCGAAGCCGCCATCGCGCGCGAACGCGAAGCAGCCTGGCGCGAACTGGAGCGCAAAGCCGCCGATCTCGCGGTTGCCATTGCCGCGCGTCTCCTTCAGCGTCTGCCGCCGGAGGCAATTCATTCCGCCATGCTGGCGGCGTTCGAGACGATGCTGGCTTCGCTTCCGGAAGGGGAACTTCGGCTGCTGGCAACGGATGCGCATTTTCAGGTGCTGAGCCCCGCACCGCTCTTCCCCGCGGAGCAGGAACGGCTGCGCGCGCTTCTGCAAGCGAAGGCCGGGCGGGCGCCGGCGCTGGAATTTCGTGTCGAGCCCAAGCTCTTGGGGGGAATGGAACTGATCGGCCCGCATGTGCGGCTGCGCGCAAGCTGGCGCGCCGATCTCGAACGCATCGCGGCCGAGTTGGACAAGGACCAAGCCGATGGCGAACGAACCCGAGACGTGGCTTGAACGGGCGGAAAGCCGTCTTCGTGCCGCCGAACTTGCCCCCAAAGTGGAGGAAGTCGGGCGCGTCATCAGCATCGCCGACGGTATCGCCACCATTTCCGGCCTTCGCAGCGCCCGGCTGGATGAGGTGCTGCGGCTGGAATCCGGACAGTTCGGCTTCGTACACACGCTGGGGCCCGATGCCATCAGTTGCGTCTTGCTGGATCCCGCCGAAGGGGTTGCCGCCGGAGCGGCGGTGCATCGCACGGGCGAAGTGGTGCGCGCCCCGGTGGGCCCCGGGCTGCTCGGACGCGTGGTGGATCCGCTCGGCCGGCCGCTCGATGAAGGCGGAGCGATCGAAGCGGACGCATTCGCGCCGATCGAACGGCCGGCGCCGGCGATTATCGATCGGGTCGCCGTGACCGAACCGGTGCAAACGGGGATCTTGGTGATCGATGCGCTGTTTGCGCTCGGCCGCGGCCAGCGCGAGCTGATTATCGGCGATCGCGCCATCGGCAAAACCGCTATCGCCGTGGATACCATCATCAACCAAAAGAACACGGACTTGATTGCGGTCTATATCGCGGTCGGGCAGAAAACCGCCTCCGTGGCGCGCGTGATTGAAGCGGTGCGGGCGCATGGGGCGCCGGAGCGGACCATCTTCGTGGTCGCCGACGCTTCCGCCACGCCGGGGCTGCAATGGATTGCCCCGTTCGCGGGCTTCACCATGGCCGAATATTTCCGCGACCGCGGCCAGCACGCTCTGGTGGTGATTGACGATCTAACCAAGCATGCAGCCACGCACCGCGAGCTCGCTTTGCTCACGCGCTCGCCGCCCGGGCGCGAAGCCTATCCGGGCGATGTCTTTTATTTGCATGCCCGCCTCTTGGAACGCGCGGCCAAACTGTCCGAGGCGCGGGGCGGCGGCTCGCTGACCGCCTTGCCGATCGCCGAGACCGATGCCGGCAATCTTTCCGCCTATATTCCCACCAATCTCATTTCGATTACCGACGGGCAACTCGTCCTCGATGCCAAGCTCTTCTACGCCGGCCAAAAACCGGCGATCGATACCGGGCTCAGCGTCAGCCGGGTGGGCGGGAAGACGCAGGCCCCCGCGCTGCGCGAGACGGCCGGCACGTTTCGGCTGGAATATGCGCAGTTTCTGGAGCTGGAAATGTTCACCCGCTTCGGCGGCGTGGCTGATGCGCGCCTCAAGGCGCAGCTTGGGCGCGGCGAGCGGCTGCGCGCGCTGCTCTGCCAGCAGCAGCTTTCGCCGCTGCGTCTTGCCGACGAGGTCGCACTTGCGTTTGCGCTGCGTGAGGGCCTGCTGGACGCCGTGCCGCCGGCCGCCGTGGCGGCGTTTCGTCGCGAGCTGCCGGCTTGGCTTGATCAACATCTCGGTGCGTTCGTGACCGAGATGGAACGCACGCGGACATTGGAGCCAGAGATGCGGCCGCAACTCTCCGCCGTGCTGGCCGCGCTCGCCGCCCGCCACGCCGCCCCCGCTGCTTCCGCCGCCAAGGTCGAGGCATGACGCAACGCCTGGCCGAACTCATCGCGCGTACGAACAGCGTGCGCGAGCTCGGCAACGTGGTTGCCGCCATGCGTAGCATCGCCGCCGCACGCGCGCGAGAGAGCCGGCGCATGCTGCCCGGGATCACCGCTTATGCGAACATCATCGCCGCGGCCATTGCCGCCGCATTGCCGCTGCTGGGGCCGGAACCGCCGCGTTTCGCGCCGGGGCGCGCGCGCCGCACCGGGTTGATTGTGTTTGGCGCCGAGCAGGGCTTTGTCGGCGCGTTCAACGAAGCCGTGCTGCACGCGGCCGAGGCGCTGGCGCGGCCCACGGTGCTTCTGGTGGCCGGCACCCGCGGCGCGCGGTTGGCGGAAGAGCGCGGCTTTTCGATCGCTTGGCAGACCGCGATGGCCACCCAGGCCGGCGCCGTGCCCGCAACCGCCGCGCGGCTGGTCGATGCGCTCTACGAACGCATGCCGCTGGAGGCCGTGAGCATGCTCTTTCCGCGCTGGCAGCCCAATGCTGGGGTGTCCGTGGAGCATCGCTTGCTCTTGCCGCTGGATCCCCGCGCCTTTCCGCCGCGAGCCGCGCGCCAGCCGCCGTTGACCCAGATGCCGGCGCCCGCTCTCTTGGAGCGCCTTGCCGAGGAATACGTCTATGCGCAGCTTTGCGAAGCCACCGCGCATGCCTTTGCCGCCGAAAACGAAGCACGCATCGCCGCCATGGCGCGCGCGAAAAGCGGTGTTGATAACATTTTGAGCCGGCTGGAGGCCGAACAGAGGCGCGTGCGGCAGGAAGAGATCACCGCCGAGGTGGTGGAACTCGCCATGGGGGCCTTGGCCGCGCGCACGCCGGCACCGCGCCGCTGAGGCCGCCGGAACGGATATGCTCTCCCGGGCCCTTGGCCGGCTCAACTCCTTACCGTCAACTTTTTGCCGTCAACGTGATGCTACTCCGGCGCCTTTTCGGCGTTCTGCCGTGTTGCCGGCGCGACACAACCCCATTGGGCGTTGGGGGAAGCCGCCTTGAAAGCCTTATATGATCATTCTATCATATACCGCGTTCCGCCGATCCCTGGAGCTTGCCGTGATGTGGTTAGGTGTCGAACCATGTCGCCTTTCCTTCGCGCTTCGGCAAGAGTTTCCGACGACAGAACCGAGAGATTTTGCGTCAAAGAACGAAACGACTGCTATGTTATTGCACTCTTTCCGCTTGATCGGCCGGCGCGCTCCGATTTATGCTTTATCATTGTCTCCATGAGGATAGTCGTGCTATGTCGAAAACCTTGTTAAGAGACATCCTCCTGGTAACGGCGCTGAAGTTTGCCGCTCTTGCAGCGCTTTATCTGTTGTTCTTCTCCCCTGCACAGCGCCATTTCGACGACATTGCGATCCACATTGCAGGGCAAAAAGTCGCGTTGATTACCCAGGAGTCACGCTGATGGATCTCCTTACACTCTCTCGCCTGCAGTTTGCCTTGACCGCGCTTTATCATTTTTTGTTTGTGCCGCTGACGCTCGGCCTCTCGGTCCTGCTTGCGGTGATGGAGAGCATATACGTCACGACCGGCAAAACCATTTGGCGCGATATCACGAAGTTCTGGGGCACGCTGTTCGGCATCAATTTCGCCATGGGCGTGGCAACCGGAATCACTATGGAATTTCAATTCGGCACCAATTGGGCCTATTATTCGCATTATGTCGGGGATATTTTCGGCGCGCCGCTAGCCATTGAAGGCTTGATGGCGTTCTTTCTGGAATCCACGTTCGTCGGGCTCTTCTTCTTCGGCTGGCAACGGCTTTCCCGCGTGCAGCATCTCGCGGTCACGGTGCTGATGGCGCTCGGCACGCAGCTTTCCGCACTTTGGATTTTGATTGCAAACGCCTGGATGCAATACCCCGTGGGCGCTCGGTTCGATCTCGCAACCATGCGGATGGAGGTTGCCGATTTCTGGGCCGTTATCTTCAACCCCGTCGCGCAAGCAAAATTCGTGCATACGGTTTCCGCGGGCTATGTCGTCGGTTCGATGTTCGTTCTTTCGATCAGCGCCTATTACCTTTTGCATGCAAAATATCGCGCGCTTGCCATTCGGTCGATGACGGTTGCGGCAAGCTTCGGTCTTGCTTCGGCGCTTTCCGTGGTCGTGCTGGGCGATGAAAGCGGTTACATGGCAGGCCAGAACCAGAAGATGAAAGTCGCCGCCATCGAAGCGGATTGGGAAACCGAAAAACCCCCCGCTTCCTTTACCCTGATCGGCATTCCGGATCTCGCCAAACGCCGCACCGATTACGCGGTGCGGATCCCCTACGTGCTCGGCATGATCGCAACCCGCTCTCTTAACGAAGAGGTCGCCGGCATCATAAACCTTGTGGATGATGCAAAGCGCCAGATCGCGAGCGGCATGCTGGCCTACGGCGCGATGCAAACGCTGCGCGCGCATCCGGATGATGCACAGGCACGCGCCACGTTTGAGGAACATGTCCGCGATCTCGGCTATGCATTGCTGCTCAAGCGTTATCGGCCTGATGTCGACCACGCCACGCCGCAGGAAATCGAAGCGGCCGCCTGGGATACCGTGCCGCCCGTCTTGCCGTTGTTTTTCACGTTTCGGCTGATGGTCGCGCTCGGGTTTTACTTCATCGCCTTGTTTGCCGTGATGTTCTGGCAAGCCTCCAAGCGGCAGCTGGAAAAGCACCGTTGGCTGCTGCGGGTCTGCCTCTGGTCGTTGCCGCTGCCTTGGCTTGCGGCCGAGCTCGGCTGGTACGTGGCGGAGACCGGCCGCCAACCCTGGACCATTGACGGCGTGCTGCCGACCTTCCTTTCCGTTTCCTCGGTCAGCGCAACGAACGTCGTGCTTTCGCTGCTCGGCTTTGTCATTCTCTATTCGGCACTCGCGATCGTGGATGTCTATCTCATGGTGCGCGTGATCCGCGAGGGGCCGGCCTTCACGACGGAGCCGCCGGTTTCCCTGCGCCCTGCCCCGCTTCCCGCCGAATAACGGAGGCCATTGCCATGTCTCTTTATGAAGCGCTTCGGCTGCTCTGGTGGGCGGTTCTCGGTATTTTGTTGATCGGCTTCGCGATTATGGACGGGCTGGATTTGGGCGCGGGGATTTTGCTGCCGATCGTCGCTCGCACGGATGTCGAGCGGCGGGTGGTGATCAACACCGTGGGGCCGGTTTGGGAAGGCAACCAGGTTTGGCTGATCTTGGGCGGCGGCGCAATTTTTGCGGCTTGGCCGCCGCTCTATGCGGTGGCCTTTTCCGGCTTTTATCTTGCCATGCTGCTGCTGCTTGCCTTCCTGATCCTGCGCGCCGTGAGCTTCACGTTTCGCAGCAAGATCGAAAACAGCAGCTGGCGCACAACCTGGGATATCGCGCTCTTTCTGGGCGGGCTGGTGCCGGCGCTGGTGTTCGGCGTGGCATTCGGCAACGTGCTGCAAGGCGTGCCGTTTCGTTTCGATGACACGCTGCGCATGAGCTATAGCGGAACGCTCTTTGATCTTTTCAATCCGTTTGCGCTTTTGTGCGGGCTTGTCAGCGTTTTCATGCTGACCATGCACGGGGCAAGCTGGCTCAGCATGAAAACCGAAGATGAAGTCAAGGCGCGCGCGCAACGGGTCGGAACGATCGCGGGGTTGCTGGTGCTGGTTCTTTTTGCGCTCGGCGGTTTGTGGGCAAGCCGGCTGGACGGCTACGGGCTTGCGCATTTCGCCGGGGTCGATGCGCCCTCCAACCCGCTTGCCAAGCAAGTGGTGCGCGTTCCGGGTGGGTTGATGGCCAATTATGCCGCCTATCCTTGGATGATCGCAGCGCCCGCGCTTGGCTTTCTCGGCACGCTGGCCACAATGGTTTTCTTGCGCACGCGGCACGGAGGGCTGGCTTTTCTCGCAAGTTCGCTGGCGCAGACAGGAATTATCGCAACCGCCGGGGTCAGCCTCTTTCCGTTCCTGCTGCCCTCTTCGCTGGATCCCAATTCCAGTCTCACCGTCTGGGATGCTTCATCGAGCCAAACGACGCTGGCGGTGATGACTGCGGCCACCGTGGTTCTGCTGCCGGTTGTGTTGGCATATACGGCCTGGGTCTATCGCGTCTTGCGCGGGCCGGTCACGGCGGAAGCCATCGAGGCGGACAGTCACGGCCTTTATTGAAGGAGCCTCGGAAACGCATGTGGTACTTCAGCTGGATTTTGGGTGTCGGCTTCGCCGCCGCGTTTGCGGCGCTGAACGCCATGTGGTTGGAGCTCGCCCCCGGGCAGGGCTTGCCGGAGGACTGATCGGCCCTTCGCCGCCGGCCTGATGCGCCGCAATCGCAACGATCGCAAAAAGACGTTTCCGGATCGCGCCCCGGGCGTTTTTCGCAGCTGGTCTTAGCTCGGTGCCTTCTGCTCTGCTTCCTGCACCACGGCAATGGTTTTCAGCAAACTTGAGGGATTGACGCTGATTGAATCGATCCCGATCCCGGCGAGGAAGCGCGCAATCTCGGG
>JAIMBF010000046.1 GCA_023511585.1 Terriglobia bacterium | reverse complement strand
GATGCCAAAGCGAAAGCCCTGCTGGACGCCGAGGCACGGGCGATGCTTGCCGACCTTGCAAAAGTGCTGGAAGAGACCGATTTCAACCCAGCGGCGCTGAAAGCGGCCCTGCATCACTACGCCGTCGGACGCGGGAAAAAGCTTGGCGAAATTGCGCAGCCGTTGCGCGCGGCGCTGACCGGCAGCACGGTAAGCCCACCCATTGATGAAACACTTGCCGCACTCGGCCGCGAAGAAGCTCTTGCCCGCATCCGTGCTGTCGCGGCATGAAGGAAAGACGTTCCACGCACCGAAAATCGGAGAGGGCCGTGTCCTCGAGTCTGCGATTCGTTCTTCTTGCCGCGCTTTTATCGCTTGTGTCTGCTTGTGCCGCGCCCGGAGGCGGCATCGGCCGTGATCGGAGTTTGCGGCCGGTGAGTATGCAGGCCGCGAATATCGAGCAGGCCGCGTGTCTGGCCCCGATGCATTCCACGGCGGCCGAGCCTCTGTTTCGCGACCTCCGTTTCATCTTTCAAGACGGGGCAAGCATTCTCTCAGGCTGTTTGATAAACCCCGGCCAGCGTGAATTCCGAAGTGCTTATGTAGAGTTTCAGTTCTTTGACAAGGACGGCCATTTGGTGGATTCCGTGAGCAAACGCGTCGGTACTTTGCCTGCCTATAATACGCCGCCGGCCGGCGCCCAGGGCCTGCCGCGTTGGATGGAAAGCTTCTTGGTTCCAACCGTGCCGCAAGCCGCCCGGGCTCAGATCATTGTCCATGCCATGGTTTGCGCGCCCGGCGATAAGGACTGCGCGGAACTTGTGCGCGTGGCCACCCTCGAGCGCTCGCCTACCTCGTGAACACCCGGCCGCGACAGCATCTCTTGGCGATCGAGGGGATGACGGTCTCCGAAGTCGTTGCGCTTCTCGATCTCGCCGAAAACTACGCGCTGCTGAACCGCTCGGGCAAAACCCAGCGCGATCTTTTGCGGGGATATACCTTAATCAACTTGTTCTTCGAGGCCTCGACCCGCACCCGTACCAGCTTCGAGCTTGCCGGCAAACGTTTGGGCGCGGATGTGCTGAGTATGTCGGTGGCGACTTCCAGCATCAATAAGGGAGAGACATTGCTGGATACGGCCGCCACCCTAAATGCCATGCACTGCGATTTGCTGGTGGTGCGCCATAGCCTTTCCGGCGCGGCGAACCTGCTTGCGCAGAAGGTGGAGGCATCGGTCATCAACGCTGGAGACGGCACGCACGAACACCCCACCCAAGCTTTGTTGGATGCCCTGACGATCCTCAGACACAAAGGGCGCATCGCCGGGCTCACCGTGGCGATTTGCGGGGATATTGCGCATTCCCGCGTGGCCCGATCCAACATCCACTTGCTGACCATGCTGGATGCCACCGTCCATTTGGTAGGGCCCCCGACATTGATCCCTTCGGAGGTGGAATCCCTCGGCTGGAGAAACGGGCAAAACGCGCCGCGGGTTGCAGTGTTCCACGATATGGCCCAAGGGCTGGCCGGGGCGGATGTAGTGATGATGTTGCGGATGCAGATCGAGCGCATGCAAAGGAGCCTTGTGCCGAGCGCGCGCGAATACTTCCGCTTCTGGGGGCTGGATAAAGAGAAACTCCGCTACGCACGCCCTGACGCACTGGTGATGCACCCGGGGCCGATGAACCGCGGCGTGGAAATCGACAGCGGCGTCGCAGACGACCCGCAGCGCAGCGTTATTAAAGAGCAGGTCGAAATGGGCGTTGCCGTACGCATGGCGGTGCTGGACACGTTGGCCCGCGCTTCCGTCCGCCATGCCCGCTGATCTGTTGTTCACCGGGGCGCGGCTTCTGGACCCGTCGAGCGGGCTCGACCAGCCGGGCGAGCTTTTGGTGCGCGACGGGCTGATCTTCGATCGCGGCCAGGGCCTCGGCCGCCCGGAAGGGGCGGAAGTTGTGGAATGCCACGGCGCGGTGCTCTGCCCCGGTCTTGTGGATATGCGCGCGGCATTGGGAGAGCCCGGGTTCGAATATCGGGAAACGATCGATTCGGCAGCTTCAGCCGCGGTCGCCGGCGGCATTACCACGCTCGCCGCCCTGCCCGATACCAAGCCCGCAATCGACGATCCGGCTTTGGTGCACTTTTTGCACCGGCAAGCGGAAGCAACCGGGCGACTGACCATTCTTCCTTACGGCGCTCTAACGCGCGGCTGCCGCGGCGAAGAGCTGGCCGAAATCGGTTTGCTGCACGAAGCGGGCGCGGTGCTGTTTTCCGACGGCGCTCGGGCGGTTGCCTCCGCGCGGTTGATGCGCATTGCGCTCTCTTACGCCCGCGCGTTCGGCGCGCGCGTGGTGGAGCATCCGGAAGAGCCGACGCTTGCGGAAGGCGGGCATGCCACCGAAGGCGAACTTGCCACCCGTCTCGGACTGGAAGGCATCCCCGCCTGTGCCGAGACAATCATGGTGGCGCGCGACATTCGCTTGGCGAAACTCACCGGCGGCGCGGTCCATTTCGCCCATATTTCCACCGCCGAGGCGCTTGACCTGATACGCGCCGCCAAAGCGGAGGGCCTCCGCGTGAGCTGCGATACCGCGCCCCCTTATTTCGCGTTCACGGAAGAAGCGATCGGCGACTTTCGCACTTACGCCAAATTTTCTCCCCCGCTGCGCTGCGAGGCCGATCGCGCCGCCGTGGCCGCCGCTTTGGCCGATGGGACAATCGATGCCATCGTCTCCGACCATCAGCCCCGCGATGCCGACGACAAACGCCTCCCCTTTGCTCAGGCTGCGCCCGGCGGGGCGGGGCTCGCCACGTTGCTCTCGGCGAGCCTGATCGAAGTGCACAAAGGCACACTTCCGCTGGCGAAAGCGATTGCTCTTCTTACCGTGCAGCCGGCGCGTTTGCTGGGTTCGGAGGCGGGCACGCTGAGCCCGGGAAAGCCCGCCGATCTTTGCCTGTTTGACCCCGAACAACCCTGGCTCGTCGAGGCGGGGGCATTGCCCGGAAAGGCGCAAAACACGCCCTTCGACGGCCAAGTTTTGAAAGGCAAGGTGCTGGGCACCTGGAAAAGAGGCCGCCGCGTATATCCATGAGTGCAGGGGTTTTCCCGCTCGCAGCCACCTTTGTCGGCGGCTATCTGCTTGGTGCGATCCCGTTCGGGTTGCTGCTGACCTTTGCTGCAGGGGTAGGAGATGTCCGACGCATCGGCTCGGGCAATATCGGGGCCACCAACGTGTTGCGCACCGGGCGGAAGGATCTTGCGCTGGCCACATTGTTGCTTGACGGAGGCAAAGGGGCGGCGGCGGTTTTGCTTGCCAGAGCTTGGGGGGGGCAAGCCGCGGGCCTGATCGCCGGCGCCGGGGCAGTGCTCGGCCATCTTTTTCCGCTCTGGCTTCGCTTTCGCGGTGGAAAGGGCGTGGCCACCGGGCTCGGCGTGCTGCTCGCTTCGGCCTTCTGGGCGGGACTGGCTGCCTGCGCCGTCTGGCTTGCAACCGCAAAGCTCACGCGGATTTCTTCCGTCGCTGCGCTCGCTGCCTTTGCCGCCGCACCGCTGTTGGTTTGGGGAATGACCGACGGGCAGCATGCCGTGCTCGCGCTTTTTATTTCCGTCATCGTTTATTTTCGCCATAAGGAGAACATCCGTAGGTTATTGGACGGCACGGAACCGTACATCAACACGCGAAAATGACGCCCAAAGAACGCCTTTCCAGAATACGCTTAGCCCGCACCGAAGGCGTGGGGCCGATGACCTATCGGCGGCTTTTGTATCGCTATAGCAGCGCCGAAGAAGCCCTGATCGCCTTGCCGGAACTTGCGCGGGCCGGCGGGCGCTCTGCCCCTCCTCGTGTGCCGTCGATGGCCGAAATTGCGCGGGAAGAGGAAGCCCTGCAAAAAATGGGCGGAAAGTTTCTGTTGATGGGTGAGGCCCCCTACCCGCCTCTTTTGGCCCTGCTGGACGATGCTCCGCCCGTTGTGGCGGTTCTTGGCACCGCGGAAACACTGAGCAAGCGAGCGGTAGCCCTTATCGGCGCGCGCAACGCTTCGGCCAATGGCCAGCGCATTGCCGAACACTTGGGCGAAGAATTGGCAGAGGCGGGGTTCGTGGTTGTCTCCGGCATGGCGCGTGGAATTGACGCCGCCGCCCACCGTGGCGCCATGCGCGCCCATAACGGCCGCGGCTGCACCGTCGCGGTTGTTGCCGGGGGACTTGACGTGCCCTACCCCCATGAGCATGTTGCGTTGCAGCAGGCGATTGCCGAGCACGGCGCGGTCGTGAGTGAAATGCCCCTCGGCACCGCGCCGCAAGCGCGCCATTTCCCTCGGCGCAACCGGATTATCGCCGGGCTTGTGCTTGGTGTCGTGGTGGTGGAGGCGGCTTTACGTTCGGGCAGTCTGGTGACAGTTCGAATTGCCCAAAACGCAGGACGAGAAATTTTCGCCGTGCCCGGTTCACCGCTTGATCCGCGCGCGCGGGGAACCAATGATCTGATCCGTCAGGGCGCGCATTTAACGGAGAGCATCAGCGATGTTCTCGAAAACCTTCCTGACCACCCTGCTCGCGAAGGGCTGAGCCGCTTGCCGCTCTTTGCACGGGAAGCCGCGTTCGGTTCGGACGAAATCCTGGAGGACTCTCCTGAGGACAGAGATCATGCCGATCGGGATGCAGGCGGAGATGTCAGCGCCGCGACATTGGCGGAACTTCGGACTCAGATACCAGATCTGCTCGATAGGGCGCCGATTGCGGTTGACGAACTGGTACGTCGCTGCCACTTCCCAGCCGCTGCTGTGATGGCGGTCCTGCTGGAACTGGAGCTTGCAGGACGCATCGAGACCTTGCCAGGCAACCGCGTCGCATTGCTTGGGACAAGCCCGTAACGGCTTCTTTTTTTAGGACATCATGCCAGACGTCGTCGTTGTCGAATCCCCCGCAAAAGCCAAAACCATCAACAAATATCTGGGCAGTGATTATACCGTGCTTGCCAGCTTGGGCCATGTTCGCGACCTGCCGGCCCGTGACGGCAGCGTACGGCCCGAGCAGGATTTCGCGATGGACTGGGAGGCCGATGCGCGCGGCGAGGCACAGATTGCGGCGATTGCCAAGGCGTTAAAGCAAGCCCGCCGGCTTTATCTTGCCACCGACCCGGACCGGGAAGGCGAGGCGATTTCCTGGCACGTGCGCAATATGCTGGCAGAGCGAAAGGCTTTGGCCGGGGTGGATGTCCGCCGCATTACCTTCAATGAGATTACTCGGAACGCCGTAAAAGCGGCACTTGCCAACCCCCGAGACTTGGACCAGCCGCTGATTGAAGCCTATCTCGCCCGCCGCGCGTTGGATTATCTCGTCGGATTCACTCTTTCGCCGGTGTTATGGCGAAAGTTGCCCGGCAGCCGGAGCGCCGGGCGGGTGCAATCGGTTGCGCTTCGACTGATTTGTGAACGCGAAGCCGAGATCGAGGCGTTTTCGCCACGCGAGTATTGGACGGTGGAGGCCGTTTTCGCCACCGCCACGGGCGCTACGTTTACCGCAAAGCTCTCGGCGCTCAACGGCAAGAAGCTTGATCAATTCGATCTGGCGACCGAAGCGGAGGCGCTTGAGGCGAAGCGTGCGGTCGAAGCCGGGGTGTTTCGGGTTATCTCCGTTGAGCGCAAACGGATCAAACGCAACCCGCCCCCGCCGTTCACCACTTCGACCCTGCAGCAGGAGGCGGCACGTAAGCTTGGATTTAGCGCGCAACTCACCATGCGCTTGGCACAGCAACTTTATGAGGGGGTGGATATCGGCGGGGATACGGTCGGCCTCATCACCTATATGCGAACCGACGGGGTGCAGATGGCCGGTGAGGCGCTTGCCGCCATCCGCAGCCATATCCGCTCGGCCTTCGGGACGGATTACCTGCCCCCGAGCCCGCGCCAATATGTCAGCCCCGCCAAAAATGCCCAAGAAGCCCATGAGGCCATCCGGCCGACCGAGGTGGCACGCCGCCCCGAGGACGTCGCCGCGGATCTTTCCGAGCAGCAGCGCAAGCTCTACGAGCTTATTTGGAAGCGCGCAGTAGCTTCGCAAATGGCTTCAGCCGAACTTGACCAAGTCATCGTTGAGATTGGCGACGATCACGGCACGCGGCTGCGTGCCAGCGGCTCCAGCATCGCTTTTGACGGCTTCCTGAAACTCTATCGCGAAGATCTGGACGATGCGCCGGAAGCCGAGCCCGGCGCGGCCGAGGAAGGGCGCCTTTTGCCGCCGATGGCGAAAGGGGATCCGCTCGAGCGGCGTTCGGTGACCGCTTCGCAACACTTTACGCAGCCGCCACCGCGCTACAGCGAAGCTTCTTTGGTAAAGAAGCTGGAGGAGCTCGGCATCGGGCGTCCCTCAACCTATGCTACGATCCTTTCCACATTGCAGGAGCGCAAATATGTCCGCCTGGAAAAACGGCGGTTTGTGCCCGAAGAGCGTGGGCGCCTCGTCACCGCGTTTTTGGTGAGTTTTTTCAACCGCTACGTCGACACCGGCTTTACCGCGTCGTTGGAAGAACGGCTGGACGATATTTCCGGCGGCCGCGCCGCATGGCGCGATGTGATGCGGGCCTTCTGGGAAGATTTCTCTCGCGCGGTGGAACAAACGAAGGACCTGAAGATCAGCGATGTGATCGCTGCGCTGGATGCCGAACTCGGCCCGCATTTCTTTCCGCCGCGTCCGGATGGGTCCGATCCCCGCGCATGCCCTGCCTGCGGTACCGGCCGACTGGGCTTAAAGCTCGGCCGCTACGGCAGTTTCATCGGGTGCTCGAACTATCCCGAGTGCCAATACACGCGCAAACTCGCGATCGAAAACGGAGACGTTGAAAGCCAGGCGCTAAAGGATGGCGTGCGCGTGTTGGGGCGCCATCCCGAAACGGGTAAAGAAATTACCGTCCGGCGCGGACCTTACGGTCTTTACATTCAGTGTGGAGAGACCCCGCGGGAGTCCGCTTCCGCAGGTAGAGGCAAACAAAATTCCGCAAAGCCGCGGCGGGTTGCACTCCCGCGCGGAATGGACGGCGAGCAAATCACCCTGGAACAAGCGCTTGGACTGCTTTCACTGCCGCGCCAGATCGGTCGGCACCCCGAAACCGGGGAAATGATCGAGGCAGGGCTTGGTCGCTTCGGCCCCTATGTGCGGATGGGCGCCGTTTTTGCTTCACTGAGCCCGGATGACGACGTGCTTTCCATCGGGCTGAACCGCGCGGTCGATGCGCTTGGCAAAAAGCTTGCCGGCGTGCGCAACCTGGGAGCGCATCCTACCGACGGCAAGCCCGTTTTGCTCCGCAAGGGGCGCTTCGGCCCCTATATTCAGCATGGCCAGACCACGGCGAATTTGCCGCGCGACCGCGATGTCGATGCCGTAAGTTTGGAAGAGGCAGTCTCTCTGCTTGCGGCGAAAGGCAAGGCGCGCGCGAAGACGGAAGCCAAGAAAGGGCGGGCGAAGACGAAAACAAAGGCGGCCGCCGCCGTTCCTGCCGCACCCACACCCAAGCGGACAGAAGCGGCGGAAAGGGCAACGAAGCCGGCACGCAAGAAGCCGGCACGGGCCGCCTCGAAAACAGCGGGCAAACGCCGCCGCGGGATGAAAGCGAGCGATGAAGCCGCCGCTGCGAAGCCGCGCCGCGCAGCCGGTTAACTTGGCAGAAAGTACCATGCGCGCAACAACCCCCGCAGCGATACCAAGCCGGGAGGCGCTGCGGCGCTTTCTCCAAGAGGCGCAAGGCCGTTTGAGCAAGCGCGATATCGCGCGGGCTTTCGGCTTACGTGGACAGCAGCGGCGTGAACTGCGCCTGCTCTTGCAAGAGCTTGCCGCGGAGGGGGTTGTGGTACCGGCGGGACGTAGAAGGTTCCATGCCGGCGGGCGCCTGCCCGAGACCATGGTTGTCCAAATCACCGGCACGGATGCCGAAGGCGATGCTCTCGCACGGCCTCTCACCTGGCGTGAGTCGGCGCCGCCCCCGCTGATCGTTATGGCCGCCGAACCCCGCGGGCGCCCGGCTCTTGCCCCCGGCGAGCAGGTTGTTGCTCGGCTGCGCCCGCTCGGCCGAGGCCGCTACGAAGGCCGCACCTTGCGGAGGCTAACCGAGGCGCCGGGCCGTTTTGTCGGGCTTTTCTACACCCCTGCCGATACCCGTCACCACGCCGTTGCCGGTCGGATTCGCCCCAGTGAGCGCCGTGCTCGGGCAGAGTGGGAAGTGCCTCTGGGGGACGCTGCAGAAGCCCAAGACGGAGAGGTAGTGCTGGCGACCCCGCTGCCGCAGCGCGACTTCGGGCGCAAGCCTGCGCGCGTGCTTGCGCGCTTGGGCCGGTTGGAAGACCCCGGCACGTTCAGCCTGATCAGCCTCTATGAACAACATCTACCCCAAGGCTTTGCACCGGAGGCCTTAGCCGAAGCGGCAAAAGCGTCAGCCGTTTCGGCGACGGGACGAGAGGATCTGCGTGCCCTGCCGCTGGTCACCATCGACGGTGCAGACGCCAGGGACTTCGATGACGCGGTCTTCGCCGAGCCGAACGGCGCCGGCTGGCGGATTGTCGTGGCGATTGCCGATGTCGCCCATTACGTCCGCCCCGGTTCGGCGCTCGATCGTGCGGCCCGCGAGCGCGGCAATTCGGTCTATTTTCCGGACCGGGTTGTCCCCATGCTGCCGGAACGGCTTTCCAATCATTGGTGTAGCCTGCGCCCGGGGGAAGACCGGGGCTGTTTGTTTGTCGAAATTGCGATCGATGCAAAGGGCCGCAAGCAAAGCCATCGCTTCGGGCGCGGGATTATGCGCAGTGCGGCGCGCCTGACCTACGAAGAGGTTGAAGAGGCGGCAGCCCGCGGCGGAGATCATTGGCTGCCGGACGGTCTGCTCAAGCATCTCTATGGCGCCTACCAAGCGCTTGCGAAGGCGCGGCAAGCCCGCGGGACATTGGATCTCGATCTCCCCGAGCAAACGGTGGTGCTGGATCAAGCGGGCAAAGTCCAGGAGATCAAGCTGCGGCAAAGGCTCGATTCCCACCGGCTGATCGAGGAATTCATGATTCTGGCCAATGTTGCCGCGGCAGAGGAGTTGACGCGCCGGCAGATGCCCGGAATCTACCGCGTGCACGCGCCGCCTTCGCCTGAAAAATTGAGAGGGTTACGCGAACTGCTCCGTAATTTTGACATCGCTTTGCCGCCGGGCAATCGCATCCTGCCGGCGCATCTGCAGGCGGCGTTGGAGATCGTCGCCGGCCGACCGGAGGCGCCTTTGGTCAATGAAATGGTGCTGCGCGCACAGTCGCAAGCGGAGTACGCGTGCGAAAATATCGGTCATTTCGGCCTCGCGCTGTCCGCCTATACACATTTCACAAGCCCGATCCGGCGCTACGCCGATTTGTTAGTGCATCGCGCCCTTATTACGGCGTTGAAGCTGGGTGAAGGCGGGCTTGCGATCGAAGACGCGGCATCCCTGGCCGCGGCCGCCGCGCACATTACCGCTACTGAGCGGCGTGCCGCCATCGCCGAGCGCGATGCTCTTGATCGGTACATTGCCGCTTACATGGCAGAGCGGATCGGCATGCATTTCAACGCACGCATTTCCGGCGTGACTCGTTTCGGACTTTTCGTCACATTAGAGAATGGTGCAAGCGGCATTGTGCCGCTCTCTCTCCTGCCGGATGATTTTTGGAGCTACAACGAAACCGCCCAAACTCTTTCTGGGCGAAGGAGCGGGCGTGTGTTCCGCCTTGCCGAAACGGTTGAGGTTCGGCTTGCGGAAGCTTACCCGCTCACGGGCGGGCTTCGCTTCCACCTTTTGGAGGAAGCGCGCTCCAAGCCATCGGATCGCCGCCGACGGGGCAAGCGTTAAGACCTTCGGTGCACGGCTGCAAAACAAGGCTTATCCCCGAACCGGGCTTCTCGCCCAGCGTTCTGCCTATGCGCTGCTTGGCCTGCTGATCCTTGTTCTTAGCCGTTCGCCGGCGCGAAGTCAGCACGAAGAGGCGCCGTTTGCCGCATCGCTTGCCGCAGATGTCTTCGCAACGGCGCTGGCATTTTTGGCCCCGCGCACGCTGGAGCCCGCCTCTGTTCCGCAAATGACGGCATGGGGGTTACAGGGCCTGACCGCGATCGATCCTGAAGTGACGATCGGCTTTGCGCCGGGCTCCGTGCGCCTGTCTGGAAGAGGACGTGTGGTTGCTATGGAAACCCCGGCCCGAGAAGACAGCCGCGCATGGGCCGAGTTGGCTGCAGCGGTGGCAGCAAGAGCAGCGGAAATTTCGGCCCCGGTTCGCAGCGCCGGCACTGCCGGCGTGATTCGCAGCTTTTTCGATGAGCTCTTCAATCACCTTGACCCTTATTCGCGCTATCTTCCCCCGCGACAGGCCGAAGCAGACCGCGCGCAGCGCGTCGGGCTGGCAGATGTCGGCTTAAGCGTATCGCTTCAGGACAAATACGTGGTTGTCGAGGATGTTACCCCGGAAGGGCCCGCCGCTTCCGCGGGGATTCGTGCAGGAGATCGGGTTCTGGCCATCGACGGCGCGCCGCTGAGGGTGCAGGATCCTGCCGCCATTGCCGAGCTTATGGCAGGCCCGGAGAATACGATCGTTGCAGTTACCATCCGGTCTCGCCAAGGGCGCATCCGCACCTTCCATCTGCGCAGAACCGGGCATGCCGCCCAAACGGTGTTCGCGGCACGCAAGGCGGATTTGCTGATCTTGCGGGTCAGCGGCTTTGCCCACGCCACGGGGGCCGATCTTGCCCGCAGCCTTCTGGAATTCCTGGACACGCCGCACCCGCCGCAGGGGTTGATTCTTGATTTGCGCGGAAATCGCGGCGGGTTGCTGCACCAAGCTGTCGACGCAGCGGGATTGTTCCTTGGACAGCGGTTGGTTGCGGTCACTTCCGGGCGCGATCCTTCGGCAAACCGGATTTTGGAATCGGAATCCGCGGATCTCTCCAATGGCTTGCCGATCGTTGTCGTCGTAGACGGCCGATCGGCCAGCGCCGCCGAGATTTTGGCAGCGGCTTTGGCCGATGACGGTCGGGCGGTGGTGGTGGGCAGCACGACGCTCGGCAAGGGTTTGATCCAGACGGTCACCACTCTGCCCGACGGCGGCGAACTTTTCGTCACATGGAGCCGTGTTCTGGCGCCGCTGGGCTGGCCTATTCAAGGGCTGGGAGTGATGCCGCAAGTCTGCACCAGTCTCGGCGCCGAAGTTTTGGCGCGCGAACGCGCCATGCTGTTAGAAGGAACCGCGCCGATGGCGGCGGCACTCAAGCGCCATCACGCGGCACGCGCGCCCTTGCCCGCCGCGGAGATTTTGGATATCCGAAATGCCTGTCCGGCCGCTGAAGGGACGGATGCGGATCTGGAGACTGCGCGTTTTTTGATAGACCATCCCTCCGCTTACGCGGCCGCTTTGTTGGTTGCAGGGGATGCAGAACCGCCATAACTGGGGTAATGAAGGCCAACGGAATGTGTTTCCGTCTTAAAACACATTCAGCAGCCGAGAAGGGGTTTCAGCAATGGCAAAAGCAAACACCGTTCAGATTAAACTCGTATCCTCCGCCGATACCGGCTATTTTTACGTCACCAAAAAGAACACGCGCAACCACACCGGCAAGCTCGAGCTGAAGAAGTATGATCCGGTCGTGCGCAAGCATGTCGTTTTTCGTGAAGCCAAAATAAAATAACCGGCTTTCGGCCCCGGCTTGACGGAAGGGAAGCGGGCGCGGAAAATCCCTCCAAACTCGGGAGGAAAGCATCCATGAACATCAGCGTGCAAAACAGACGGCCTGCCGGAATGAGTGAAGCCGAATGGCAGACGCGTTGCGATTTGGCCGCGCTTTATCGGCTTGTGGCCCACTTTCGCATGACGGATTTGATTTTTACGCATATCAGCGCGCGTGTCCCGGGGCCGGAACACCATTTCCTGATCAACCAATACGGCCTGCTCTTTCACGAAATGCGTGCTTCCGATTTGGTGAAAATCGATATGGAGGGGCGCGTCGTGGACCAATCGGGCCAACAGAGCAGGCTCGTGAATGCCGCCGGATTCACCATCCATTCGGCGGTGCATGCCGCGCGTCCCGAGATCAACTGCGTCGTGCATACCCATACCGCCGCGGGCATTGCGGTTTCAGCGCAGAAGCACGGCCTGTTGCCGATCAGCCAACATGCGATGATGTTTTACGGTCACCTCGCCTACCATGATTACGAGGGGATCGCGCTTGATCTCTCCGAACGTGAGCGCTTGGTAAGGGATCTCGGCCCGCATCAAGCGATGATTTTGCGCAACCACGGGCTTCTGGTGGCGGGGCGCAGTATCCCGGAAGCCTTCGTGCTGATCTACTATTTGGAGCGGGCTTGTCAGGCACAGATCCAAGCCATGGCCGGAGGTGCGGAGCTCATCTTTCCTCCTGAAGAAGTCTGTCGGCATACGGCGGCTCAGTTCCAAGCCCAGCGCGACAAAGAGGTGGAATATTTGGCTTGGAACGCGGCGCTGCGGCTTATCGAGAACGATCAGCCGGATTATCGCTCCTAATTCCACCAAGCGGGGTTGGCGTTTTCGCCCGCATAAAGAGCGCGCTCAAGAGATCGCGAGCTGGCTGTTGCGAAGGTCGGTGACCAGCATATGGCCGGGCGCGTGCGTGATGCAGAAGGGCACGGCGGAGGCGGCAACTACGGCCTGAGGCGTGACGCCGCAAGCCCAAAACACCGGAAGCTCATCCGGGTGGATATCGACCGGATCGCCGTAGTCCGGCCGCGTGAGGTCGGCAATGCCGATCTGTTCCGGCAAGCCGATGTGTACCGGCGCACCATGCACCGTGGGGAAACGCCCCGTGATCAATGTTGCCCGGATCGCCTCCGCCGGGCGCAACGGGCGCATGGATACGACCATCGGGCCATGAAACGGCCCGGCGGGTTGGGTTGGAATGTTGGTGCGATACATCGGCACGTTGCGCCCCTGTTCGATATGACGCAGCCGAATGCCGTCAGCGATGAGGGCTTCCTCGAAAGAGAACGAGCAGCCGAGCAGGAAAGCCACCAGATCTCCGCGCCAATGGCCAAGAATATCGGCCGGTTCGGCGATGAGTTCTCCATCCCGCCATATGCGATAACGGGGAAGGTCGGTGCGGATATCGAGATCCTCCCCCAGGCTCGGAACGTGCGGCTCACCCGGTTCGGAAACGGCAAGCAGCGGGCAGGGCTTCGGGTTTTGCTGGCAAAAGCGCAGAAAATCGAAAGCCCAATCGCGCGGCAGAACAACAAGATTGGCTTGCACATAACCCGGTGCGCGGCCGGCGGTCGGTCCGGTATGGCGGCCGGCGCGGATAAGCATTCGCACCGCCTGCCCGGTTTCCTGCGTTTTTGGAATCTGCTCCATGGTGGGCCCCTCCCCGAAAATCTAATGGCGAAAGTGGCGCATGCCTGTGAAGACCATTGCCACCCCGGCTTTGTCCGCTGCGGCAATCACCTCGGCGTCGCGGATTGATCCGCCGGGTTGGATGACCGCGGTCGCGCCCGCAGCGATTGCCGCCTCCAGACCATCGGCGAACGGAAAAAACGCATCCGATGCCACTACCGAGCCTTGCGTGAGCGGCGCCGTTTGCCCTGCTGCCCGCGCGGCTTGCTCGGCTTTCCAGGCGGCGATCCGGGCGCTATCCACGCGGCTCATCTGCCCCGCCCCGATCCCCACCGTTGCCCGGCCCTTGGCATAGACGATCGCATTGGATTTCACGTGCTTGCAAACACGGAACGCAAAGATGAGATCCTGGAGTTCCGCTTCGGTGGGTGCGCGCTTGGTGACCACCTGCAACATTTGCCGATCGATGCGGCCGTTGTCGCGCGTCTGAACAAGAAAGCCGCCGGAGAGAGAACGAAACGCGATACCGGGCTGGGCGGGATCCGGCACACTTCCGGCGAGCAGCAAACGCAGGTTTTTCTTGCGCCAAAGCACGGCTTGCGCTTCCGGCGTAGCATCAGGCGCGATGATCACCTCGGTGAAAATTTCGGCGATCTTTTCGGCCGTTGCACCATCTAAGGGGCGGTTTACCGCAACGACGCCGCCGAAGGCGGAAACCGGGTCGCAGCGCAACGCCAGATCCCAGGCATCCGCCAGGGTTTGCGCGCTCGCCACCCCGCACGGGTTGGCATGTTTGACGATGACCACGCTGGGCTCTTCAAACTCGGCGACGCATTCGTAGGCAGCATCGGTATCGTTCAGGTTGTTGTAGGAAACCTCTTTGCCCTGCACTTGACGTGCCGTGGCCACCCCGGCGCGCACCGAGCCTTCGGTGACGTAAAAACCGGCGTGCTGATGCGGGTTTTCGCCATAACGAAGGTTTTGGCGGCGCCTGCCCACCAGCACGAAACGCTCCGGCAATTCAGAGGGAGGCATCATCCAAGCGGCGATGGCTGCATCATAGCCTGCGGTATGGGCAAAGGCGTCTTCCGCAAGCCGCCTTCGCGTTGCAAGCGAAGTTCCTCCCGAGGCCGATAGTTCCTCGATCAACGCCGGATACTGCCGAGGATCGGTAACGACGGCAACGAAAGCGTGGTTTTTGGCAGCGGCGCGAATCAGCGCCGGCCCGCCGATGTCGATGTTTTCGATGCAGGTCTCGAATGGAGCGCCCGAGGCAACCGTTTCGGAGAAAGGATAAAGATTGACGACCACCAAATCGATGGGCGCGATTCCGTGCGCCTTGATTTGGGCAAGATGCTCGGCGCTGTCGCGGCGGAAGAGAATGCCGCCATGAATCTGCGGCACCAGGGTCTTAACCCGCCCGTCCAAAATTTCGGGAAAGCCGGTGTGGGCAGAAACCTCTTTGACAGCAATGCCGGCTTTGCGGAGCGCCTCCGCGGAGCCGCCGGTAGAGAGGATTTCGATGTCCTTGCGCACCAGAGCAGCAGCAAGTTCGACAAGACCCGTTTTGTCGGAAACCGAGATCAGAGCACGTCGAATCGGAACAAAATCAGTCATGACGCCGGCACACTTTCCTTAACCAACCTTGGTAATCGCCCACTTCACGATTTGCGGCCCGTCGGCGGCAGCCGTCAGAACAATTTGTTCCGTCCGATGCGGTTCCGCCCCGCCGAGATAAACGCTTTCTTCCAAGCTCATGCGTGCCCCCTCGGCGCGCAAACGCCAGCCGCCGCCATGCGGCAGGCGCAAGAGCACGGCGCCCGCATCCTGTTGAAAGCTTGCATTCACGTTGGGATGCAAATGAAAACGCACGACAAAAGGCTGCGGGGTTTCCGCCTCCACGGAATCCTCGCCGCGGATATCTTCGCCGCTTTCGGCCATATAAAGGCGGCGGCGATGCAGCGCGCCGAACGGCTTCAGCCACCCGTCATGGCTGACTTCCAGCCAATGAGCGCCGTTCGCCTCCTGATGCTCGACGATCACCTTCTCCGGTTTTCGCCCAAGCCCGTCGGGCCGAAGCTCGGCGGAATTCGTATCCGCGATCACCAAAGTGGAATGGGCTGCGGTCGCACGGGCCGCATCTTGCCATTCCGGCCCCGCGGCCGGCGCCGCACCGCAATTCACGATGACGCGATCCCGCCCCACCGAAAGCTCGAAGGAGAGTGTGCCGGCGTGAGCAAAGCGATCGAACCCCGGCGCCGGCGGCGCGCCGCAATCGACGATCATCACCGTGCGCCGGCCTTGCAGCCTCTGAAAACCGCCCCCGGCAAAGCCGGGGGAAGCGGCTCGGCTGCCGCGTCCGGCTTGACTGAGAACCAGATCGATCAGCGCCGGATTACCCTCTTTGCTGCCGTTGAAAAGCGCCAATGCCCCGTCGGCATGGCGCATCGCGCGCAACACGGATGTCGATTTCTCGATTGCGCCCAAGAGCGCGGCCGGAAGCTGGACCTGCGCGCCCTGCAACAAAGCGCGAATTTCCACAAGTTCCTGGAGGGCGGCAAGTTGCGCGGCCGGGCTGCGCTCGGCATGGCTGCCATCGGGAAGAATTTGCTCGCTAATAACTTGCGGCAGAAAACGGAGCGCCCGCGTAAGAAAGAAGGCGTGCTCAGGCAGGGCAACCGCGGCAGCGATCAATCCCTTCAGTGCAACCAGCGCACGCCGGTCTAGCGCTTCGGGCGGTAAGAGCGCGGCCAGAATACGGGCATCGGCAATCAGCCGCCCCATCAGGCGTTGGCGGAACGCATCATCGGCCGAAGCGGCGAAGAAGTCATAATGGCCCAGCCAAGCGGCAATACGTGCGCCGATCACCTCGGGCAGATTTGCGATCGGATCCTGCGAGGCGGATGTGATCCAATCCGTCACCAAAGCGCGGGCCCGTAATCGCGCTGCGTCGCTGCCGAGCGCGCGCAAATCCCGAAGCCAGGTGAAGCCGTGGGCCTCTGCATGAAGGAGAGGCGAGCCCCCGGAGATGATCCAAAGGCCGGGTTGAAGGGGCCTCACCCCGCCTGCGTAGGCAAACTCGCCTTTGAGCAGCCGTACCCCTGCGGCCGGATCACCGGGCCAGGGATCGCGCACCGGCAAGGCCGGCGCGGCCGGCGCACGAGAAAGCCGAAAGCTCGGTAAACGCGCCATTGCCAGGCGTGCATCCTTGAGCCAGCGCCTGGGGTCCAGACCGTTCATGATCATCGGCCGCTTGCCCGTACACGTACAGGTACAGCGGCGCGCCAACCGGCCGGCGCGCGAACGCCCGGGAAGAAAAGGAAAGCAAGAACGCGCACGTTCCGGAGATTGGGCAAGACAAGCATGCCCGTTTCTAAGCAACGCTGCCCGCTTCGCACAAGCTCCGCTTTTAGAGGCGAATCAGGCGGGCGGCAAAAAAGCCGTCCATGCCTCCGTATTCCGCCCACATCGCCGGGGAAGTCCGCAACAACCCCTCTTGTGTGATCGCTTCGGGAAGCGCGGGAAGCTCGCTTGGCATGAAAGGCGCGAGGCGGAAGGGCAGATCCCGAAGCGCTGCCTTGACCCGCTCGATTCCCTCCTCCGGCTGCAGGGAGCAAACGGCGTAGATCAGCCGGCCGCCTGGGCGCAAAAGTCGCGCGGACGCGGCCAGCAGGCGATCCTGTTCGGCGGCGAGAAACTTTAGATGTTGCTTGCGCGCTCGATGCAAAATGTCCGGATGCCGCCGGACGGTTCCCGTCGCGCTGCAAGGGGCATCCAACAAGACCGCATCAAACGGCGCCGGCGCTTGGTAATGGACGGCATCGGCAAGAACGAGCTCCGCGCTCAGGCGAAGGCGGGCAAGGTTGGCCTGAAGGCGTTGCAACCGCTCCGGATTGCGCTCGATTGCGGTCACCTTCGCGCCTGCGGCGGCGAGCTGGGCCGTTTTGCCGCCCGGCGCGGCGCAGACATCCGCTACGCGCTCACCCGGATGCGGCGCCAGCAACAGCGCCGGCAGGGCAGCAGCGGCGTCTTGTACCCAAAACCGTCCCGCCGAGAAACCGGCAAGCTCTGTCACTGCGGTGCCGGGAGGTAACCGCACGCTCCCGGTGGGCAAGCGGACGCTTCCGGCCGGAGCTTCTGCTTCGGGCGCGAGCGTCAGATCGAGCGGGGCTTCCGCTTGATGCGCAGCGGCGATTGCGGATGCCTCGTTTCCCCAGGATTGCCAGAGCCATGCCGGGGTATCGAGTCTGATGGTATCCAAATCTTCTAAAATTTGCGGACCGCGTTGGGCAATGCGCCGGAGCACGGCGTTGACGAGGCCGGTGAAAGCGGAAAACCCCAGAGCGCGCGCAAGGGCGACGGCGGTTGCCACCGCGGCATGAGCGGGCGTGTGAAGAAACAGAAGGCCGGCGGCTCCCAACCGAAGAATGTGTCGCACGGCAAGCGGGGGCTGCCTCCGCAAATGGGACTCTAGCACGGCATCCAGACTGCCCAGCCGGCGCAACGTGGTTGCCGCCAGCCGGTGAGCGGCGGCGCGGTCTCGGCTCGGCATTTCCGGCAAAGCATCCAGGGCTTCATCAAGC
Source organism: Terriglobia bacterium (assembly GCA_023511585.1). Lineage (GTDB taxonomy): Bacteria > Pseudomonadota > Alphaproteobacteria > Acetobacterales > Acetobacteraceae > JAIMBF01. Next base: position 3,243 of record JAIMBF010000046.1, on the reverse strand, counting down.
GGCCGCTTGCGGTCGAGCACGGCGGAAAGCAAAGCGAAAGCGCCTTCACGAGTGGGATCGTTCATGCCTCTGAGGTGAGCGTTTCCACCGCAAGCGGCAAGCCTTTTATGGATAACGGATTGGGAGGTCCACGAACCGAGGCTGAGCCCCTCCGTAATTTTGCGTACGCAATCAGGCGGATAGTCTCGTCATCAGCGGCCGGCTAAGTGAGTCTCCGTCAAGACCAAGAAAAGCGGAGCCATTCAAATGTCGTATGCATCCATTGCGCCGAACCTCCCGCCTCCTGCTTCCGGACGCCTTGCCGCTCTTGGCGCTTTTGCCTTTCCGGTCTCCTTAACCGATTGTCCGCATCGTGTTTTGTGCGTCCGTCGGAATGCCGAGGTCTATGCGCAAGCCAGCCCTGCGCTTTACTTCTATCAAGTCACTTCCGGCGCTGTTCGCTGCAGCAGATTGATGAGCGACGGTCGCCGCCAGATCGGCGAGTTTGCGCTGCCGGGCGAATGGCTCGGATGGGATGGTTCCGAGACATATTTCTATTCGGCGGAAGCGATTACCGATACAACGTTAATCGAGTATCGGCGAAAGGATATTTACGTGCGTGCGCAGGCCAATGCAAAACTGACGCAGAATGTGAATGATATTTTGCTGCGCAGGCTGACGGCAACACAGGAGCGCATTGTGCTGCTCGGTCGTAAGACCGCGCTGGAGCGCGTGGCAAGCTTTTTGCAGGATATTTCCGAGCGCCTTGGCAAGGGAGCATCCGATAAGTTTGCCCTTCCCATGTCGCGTGCCGATATCGGCGATTACTTGGGATTGACGTTGGAAACCGTCAGCCGAACCCTGACTCACCTGCAGCGCGAAAAAGTGATTCGCCTTGAAGATGCGCACCATGTCCGCATTCTTGACCCGCTGGCCCTTTCGGATCTGACAGGGGAAGCTATCAGCGCAGCTGCAGCCTAAAAACGCGGTATCCTCTTAAGGGGTTTACTTCCCGTAGGGGGGTTACTTCCCGTTCGCGCCGGCTTGCGCCTGCGTGATACCATCGGCTCTGGCGGCGGTTCGGTTACCGCCTATATCTAGCTCAGTTTGAAATCGAAGAAGAGCGAGTTAAGCGATGGATCGAACAGGCCCGGTAGCGCACGCAAAAAAACGCCCCGAGACAAAGCTTCCCGCTTTGGTCCCGGAGTTGGTTTTGGAAGCGATACCAAAGCGGCTTGAAATTCGCTCCTGGCAGGATGTCGACCGCGCATTGCACGCTTTGCAAGGGCGGCTCACGCGCGGCCTTTCTCCGATAGCGCTCTCGCTTGCATATCTTGACTGGGCCATGCATCTCGCGAATGCGCCGGCGAGACAGAGCATGCTAAGGGTACTCGCGCTGAAACAGTTTGCGCGATCCGTCGCTGCAGCTTTCGGACAGGAGGAAATAGCGCCTGCCCCAAACGATTCTCGCTTTGCGGATCCCGCCTGGCAAACGCAACCGTTTCGCTTTTTTTACCAAAGCTTTCTTTTGGCCGAAGAATGGTGGCGAGCAGCCGTGGAAAAGCAAGACGGGGTTGCGAAGGAAAACCAGAGGATCGTAGAGTTTTCCACGCGTCAGATTGTGGATGTTTTCTCTCCATCAAACGTTCCGTGGCTGAATCCTGAAGTGATTCAGACGACAATACGCAGCGGTGGATTGAACCTTCTGATCGGAACAGCCAACTTTCTCGAAGATTGGCACACCTTTATTACCGGCCAGCCGCAGGTACAACGAAGTGAATTCGCGGTGGGCAAGAACCTTGCAGTCACTCCGGGAAAGGTGGTTGCCCGGACACGGTTGATGGAGCTTATCCAATACAGTCCGGCGACAAAGGAAGTAAGGCCGGAGCCGGTTTTGATTGTTCCGGCCTGGATCATGAAATATTATATTCTCGATCTTTCGCCGCATAACTCTTTGATCCGCTATCTCGTGGAGCAGGGTTTTACCGTGTTTGCCATCTCCTGGCGTAACCCCGGACCCGAGCTTGCCGACGTTTCCATGGAGGATTATCGATTGGAAGGCGTAATGGCGGCGCTCGATGCCGTTCAATCAATCACCAAGCGAAGCCGGATACATGCCTGCGGTTATTGCTTGGGAGGAACGTTATTGTCCATTGCTGCTGCCGCGATGTGTCGTGATGGAGACGACCGTCTGGCAAGCGTAACTTTGCTGGCCGCACAGACCGATTTCACCGAAGCGGGAGAATTGCAGATCTTCATTACCGAAGATCAAGTTGCGTTCCTTTCGGATCTCATGAAGTGGCAAGGTTATTTGGAGAGCGGCCAGATGGCGGGAGCCTTCCAGCTTTTGCGTTCCAATGATTTAATATGGTCGCGTTCGATCCGAAATTATATGCTGGGGCAACGCGATCATCCGAATGACTTGATGTTCTGGAATGCTGACGGCACCCGCATGCCGGCGCAGATGCATACCGAATACCTGACCCGGCTGTATCTGAACAATGATCTCGCCGAAGGCCGATTCCCGGCCGGAGGAAAGCCGGTTTCCCTTAATGATATGAAATTGCCGCTTTTCGTCGTGGGCACGGAGACCGACCATGTCGCACCGTGGCGTTCCGTCTACAAAATCCACTTGCTCAATGACAGCGAGATCACCTTCGTCCTGACTTCCGGCGGACATAACGCGGGCATTGTCAGCGAACCCGGCCATCCGAAGCGGCATTATCGCATCCTAACCCGGCCGGCCGAAGGTCGCTACATCAGCCCCGATGAATGGCTCACGCGCGCCGAGTTGCACGACGGCTCCTGGTGGCCGGAATGGACCGCCTGGCTGCATGCACGATCCGGCACACCCATCTCTCCGCCGTCTTTGGGCAATGATGCCTATCCGCCGCTTTACGATGCACCAGGTACCTACGTATTGGAGCACTAAGAAACCATGGCGATCATTCGCGTGCAAAATGGCGACAGCTGGATCGAAAATGTCCCGTTCGACGAAATTTTTGTTGGTCAGCAAGCTTCCATAACCCGTAAGGTAACAGATGAAGATATTCAGCTATTCGCGGTGATCTCGGGAGATATTAATCCCGCCCATTTAGATCCGAGTTTTGCCGAAACCGACGCTTTCCACCGAGTGGTGGCGCATGGAATGCTGGGGGCCTCGCTGATCTCCGCTGTCCTCGGCACGAAATTGCCCGGCCCCGGCACTATCTACGTTAGCCAGGATTTGCATTTCTTGAAGCCGGTAACCATCGGCGATACCAT
>JAIMBF010000172.1 GCA_023511585.1 Terriglobia bacterium | reverse complement strand
AAGCCCGGCGGCAGCATTCCGCAGGACTTCGTGAGTTTTTTCACGGGCAATGCGATTCCGAATGTGCTGCCCGCGCCGGTGGTGATGCTTGCCGTTGCGGCCTTGGTTTGGTTCTTGGCGAAAAATACCCGTTTCGGTATCGGACTCTATGCCATCGGCAGCGATATGGAGGCGGCACGCGGCGCCGGTATTGCCGTCCGCCGGGTGCAGTTTTTGGCGTATGTGCTGGCAGGCCTGTTCTACGGAGCGGCAGGGGTTTTCGTCTCCGCACAGACCGGTTCGGGCGACCCGTTGGTGGGGCGGCCGATGTTGCTGCAGACATTTGCTGCGGTGGTGGTCGGCGGCACGGCCTTGGGCGGCGGCCGCGGCGGCGCGATCGGCTCGATCGTCGGCGCTTATACGCTGATGATCGTCGTCAATATTCTGCTGGTGCTGAATGTTTCCGCTTATTATAGCTCGGTTGCGGAAGGCGCGATTCTGTTTCTTGCGGTACTGGCGGGTTCGCTCAATCGGCAATCCCCCATGGCGTTTTATCTTCGCCTTGCCCGTGCCAAGTTGCAATTTTATCTGCGCGGGACTCTGCCGCTGCGCCGCCCGGAAGCAACCGATCGGCACTCACGCCCGTCTTTGACGGCATCTCCGTTGATAACGGTTTCTTGGCTTGAACGTCATCGCGAGAAACTCCGTTACATTCTTCCTTCCTATATCGGCTTTCTCTTGGTGCTGATCGTCTCGCATGCGGTTTACGGAGATATCCTGAACAACCCGGAGTATTTCAATTCTCTGCTTGTTCTTTCATCATTTTTGGTGATTCTCGCGCTCGGCCAAGGGGCAACGATTCTGACGGGCGGGCTGGATCTTTCCATTCCCTGGATGATCGGATTCATCGGCATTCTTACGGCCGGTCTCATCCGCGGCTCGGATGTCGTCGCGCTCTGGGCCATCCCATTCGGGCTTGTGTTGGGCACGATTCTCGGGGCGATCAACGGGGCGGGAATTGTGTTGCTCGGCCTGCCGCCCATCGTGATGACGCTGGCGATGAACGGGATTCTGCAAGGGGCGGCGCTGATTTACAGCAACGGCACGCCGGATGGTTTTTCCTCGCATTCTCAGCGCTGGTTCATGACGGGGCATTGGCTTGGTGTCACGCCGGTGGTCTGGTTTCTGGTTGTGTTTGTGATCGGCGCGTGGGCGGCCCTGCATCGTACGGTTTTCGGTCGGCACGTGTTTGCCGTAGGAAACAACCCCGTGGTGGCGCGATTGAGCGCCGTCGGGGTGGGACGAAACCTGATCGGCGTCTATGCGCTTTCGGGATTTTGCAGCGCGCTGGTGGGGATTTTGCTTTCCGGGTTTTCCGGGCAAGCAAGCCTCGGCATGGGCGATGACTACCTGCTTCCCTCCATCGCCGTGGTTGTGGTGGGCGGAACCCTGATCACCGGCGGGCGCGGGCATTATTTCGGCATGTTGGGCGGGGTGCTGCTCCTTTCGGCGCTTTCCACATTGCTTGCCGGCACAACGCTGCCGCACGCCGTGCGCGACATTATTTTCGGTCTTGTCGTGCTTTCCGCCGTCTTGGCGCTGCGCGAGGGACGCGAAGGATAGCGGCGAGAATTTTGCACGCTCGGCCGGAAGTTTTCGTGCCGGGCTTATCAAGAGAGGGAACACAAGATGCGCATTGAAGTGCTCGTGGATGTGAAACCCACTTTGGGGGAAGGCCCGCTTTGGGATGCCGAAGAGGAACGCCTTTACTGGGTGGATAGTTTCGATGGCCGTGTCTTCCGCTGCACGGAAGACGGGCGGGAGCTTCGCGCCTGGGATGTGCCGATGAAAATCGGCTCCATGTGTTTGCGCAAAGGCGGCGGCGCGGTTGTTTCGCTCGCGCGAGGCTTTCACTTTCTGGATTTTCGCACCGGCGAGGTGAGCCTGATTCACGACCCCGAGCCCGATAAGCCGAACAATCGCCTCAACGACGGAAAGGTGGATCCGCGCGGCCGCTTCCTTGCCGGTTCGATGGATACCAAAGAGGAAGGGCCGAATGCGGCGCTTTATCGGCTGGATCCCGATCTTCGGGTCACCAAGTTGGAAAGCAACATTATCGTCAGCAACGGGCCTTGCTGGAGCCCGGATGGCCGCACCTTCTACTTTAGCGATACGTGGTCAGGCGAAATTTGGGCATATGATTATGATTTGGAAACGGGAACGATTTCCAACAAACGCACGTTCTGCAAAATGACCACCCCCGGCGGAGGCTTTGACGGCGCCACGGTGGATGCGGAAGGCTGCCTTTGGAGCGCCCATGTTTACGGTGGGAAAATTGTGCGTTATCGGCCGGACGGAACGATTGACCGCGTGATCGACATGCCGGTGAAGAAGGTAACCAGCGTGATGTTCGGCGGTTCCAACCTGGATATTCTTTTCGCCACTTCCATGGCCAAACCGCCATTGCCGCGTTTTCCGGGCGACGGCGTTTTGCGCGGCGCGCTCTTTGCGATCTACGACCTCGGCGTGAAGGGACTGCCGGAGCCGCGTTTCGCCGGCTGATGAATAGGAGGTAGGAAGAGAGAAAGAGCCGAGCGCTTTTTTTCCGATCCGCTGGACGCCGGCATTACGTTTCCGCGCGCGGGGGGATTTCCCCTCTATCACCGGGGACGGGGCTTAAGATTGCAAAAACGCCGTGAACCACCGGTCCGGCGAGAGTAAACGGCTTTGGCGGGATCCTCGGAGACCCGAAGAGCAAGCCTTGCGTTTGCGCCGGTCGGCCCGATGGGATCGAAAAAACTTAGCCTTGACCGGCGTCAGGATGGCGCAAGTACCA
>JAIMBF010000002.1 GCA_023511585.1 Terriglobia bacterium | reverse complement strand
TTGCTAAGGCAAAAGAAGCCGACTTGGTTCTCGCTCTCGGTACACGGCTTTCGGAAGCGGTCACCCAAGGCTACACGCTGTTTGATCTCGCCGGCACTACGCCGATTGTGCATGTCTACCCCGAGGCAGAGGAAATCGGCCGCGTGTTTCGCCCAAAGCTCGGCATCGTGAGCGACTTGAACGTATTCGCCGCGCTTGCTTCGCGCTTGCCGCCGCCGTCGCAGCCGCCCTGGCGGGAATGGACGCAAGAGTTGCGCCGCTTGCGTGAAAAAGATCAAGAGGTGCCGGAATATCCCGGGTTCCTGAACATCGCCCGCGTGCTGCGTTCGTTGCAGGACATGCTGCCGAAGGAAGCGGTGCTCACCTGCGATGCCGGCAATTTCGCGACTTGGCCGACACGGTTTATGAATTTCGGAGACAATCAGCGCTTTATCGGTCCCTGCAACGGGGCCATGGGTTATGCCGTTCCTGCCGCGATCGCGGCCAAGCTTATTCGTCCCGAACGCATGGCCATTGCATTTGTCGGCGATGGCGGTTTTCTCATGACCGGACAGGAACTTGCCACAGCGTTCCACCATGGCGTTGCGCCCATTGTGCTGGTGTTCAACAATCAAATGTACGGGACGATCCGGATGCACCAAGAGCGCGTGTATCCGGGCCGCGTCTCCGGGACCTCGTTGACTAACCCCGACTTTGCACAATACATTAAAGCTTTTGGCGGGCATGGCGAAAAAGTCGCCACAACCGATGAATTTGTGCCGGCATTTGAACGAGCGGTCGCGTCCGGAAAGCCCGCCGTCATCGAACTGCTTACGGATCCCGAGCAGATTACTTCGCGCGCTACCATCAGTGACTTGCGCGCAGAGGCCCCGGCGCGACAATCGCAACACCCTTCGGCAAAACCAGTCGCACGACGGCCGGCGAGCACACGGGCGGCTTTGCTCCGCGGCAAAACCCCGGGCGGTACACGATGATTCTCCATCGACTCTCGGCTATTTTTATCATCATTGCGGCGGCGGTCCTTCCTTGCTTTTCGGAAGCCGCGCAGCCGAATGAGGCAGATTTTACCATCCGGAACGCGCGCTTTCACGACGGTGAAACCTTGGCTGTTCTCAAGTTGCATTACGCGACACTGGGAAAGCTGAAAAGAGACCAAGCGGGGCACGCGCAAAATGCTGTTCTCTTGCTTCATGGTACCACGGGAACCTGGCGCAATTTTCTCGCGCCCGGCATTGCCGCACATCTGTTCGGGCCGGGCCAGCCTCTTGATGCCGAGAAATACTTTTTGATTATCCCGGACGGTATCGGTGCAGGCGGGTCGACGAAACCTTCGGACGGGTTCGGCACAAAGTTTCCCCATTACGGCTATCTTGACCAAGTGGATATGCAGCACGAGCTGGTGGTTCACGGGCTTGGCATCGATCATCTGCACTTGGTTTTGGGCCTCTCGATGGGCGGGATGCAAACTTGGCTCTGGGGCGAGCGCTACCCCACGATGATGGATGCTTTGGTCCCCATGGGCGCTATGCCTGCCGCGATTGGCGGGCGGAATATGCTTTGGCGCGAAATCATCATACGCGCCATTGAGAATGACCCGGACTTTCACCAAGGCAACTTTGATCCGCGTCATCCGCCGCATTTATGGGTGCAAACCGCGGCGCCGCTCTTTGCAATCATGAGCGGCACGGCAACGGATCTGCAGCGGAGAGCGCCGACACGCGACGCCGCCATAGCGCTTTATGATTCGCTCGTGGCGAATTGGCGCAATATGAACGCGGTCGATCTTCTCTATTCTTTGAAAAGTTCCGCCGATTATGACCCGGCGCCCGAGCTTGACAAAATTACCGCTCCTTGGCTTGCCATCAACTTCGCCAATGACATGATTAATCCGCCGGAGCTTGAACTGATGAAGCCGGCGATTGAACGTCTGCCGCATGGTCAGGCTTTGCTCTTTCCCGCGGCAGAGAGTCACGGGCATGCGACGCTCAATCATGCCGAGGTCTGGGCGCCTGCTTTAGCCAAGTTTCTTGGCGAGATCGAAAAAAGGTAACTCTTTGAAGAGCTTTCGTTCCGTGCGAGAGAAGCCGGTTACACGCACGGGTTTCGCGTGGAGGGTCCCATCGGCGTTATATCGGGAACACTCACGACGGACGCGCAGTCAACCCCGGCTTAATACATTTTGCGTCGGGCGAACAGCGAGGCGGTCAGCATACTGATAAGCCCGATTGCGGCAAGCGGCCAGAATTGACTGCTGAGCTCGGCAATTCCGTCGCCTTGCAGGAAAGTCCCGCGCAAGATCACCATCAAATACCGTAAGGGATCGGCAAGGGTAACGTATTGTATTGCTTGCGGCATATTCGCAATCGGTGTTGCAAACCCCGAAAGGATAATAGCAGGGACAAGAAAAAGAAAAGCGCCGAGCAGCCCTTGCTGTTGGGTTGCGGAAAGCGCGGAGATCATCAACCCGACCCCAATTGCTGAAAACAGGAACAAAAACAAACCGAGTACAAGCGCCAGTACGCTTCCCGTAAACGGCACACGGAACCACAAAACCGCCATGAGGGAAATAAACGATGCCTCGACAGCGCCGATCAAGAATCCCGGAATAACTTTGCCCAGCAACACCTCCAGCGGACGCAGCGGCGTGACAAGGAGTTGATCATACGTGCCTGTCTCTCGTTCCCGCGCGATCGAAAGCGCGGTGACAAGCATGGTAACCACGAGCGTGAGTAAACCGATAATCCCGGGGACGACAAACCACCGCGAGAGCAAATTCGGGTTATACCAAGCACGCAGAACCAAATTTGCCGGAGGGTTCGGCATGGAATGCGTCGCGGCCCACTCCTGATCGAATGCGAATAAAATGCTATTCACATAACCAAGCGCGATGGCTGCCGTGTTCGAATTGCGCCCGTCAATGATGACCTGCACCGAACCCGTGCGGCCCGAGAGCAAGTTACGGGTGAACTGTCGGTCTATGTGAATGGCCATCAGCGCATCTTTGCGGTCAATGAACGCACTGATCAGCTCTTCGGACTGAAGTGTCGCAATACGCCGGAAGATGGGTGTACCGTCGAACCGTGCCAGTAATTCCCGCGAAGCATAGCCCGGATCTTCATTGTAAACAACGAAGGGGATGTTATTAAGATCGTAAGTGGCGGCGTATCCGAAGACAAGAAGCTGCACGAGGGGCGGCCCGATCAAAACGAACCGGCTTGCCTTATCGCGGAGCAGCGCAAGCAATTCCTTAATCACCAACGCGTAAAGGCGGCGCCACATCTCAATCCAACCTTTTGCGCGTGCGGCGTAAAGTTAAGCCAAGGAAAACCACGGCCATCACACCAAGTGCCGCGGCATTCGGTAAAATCACCGACCAGACGTTACCGGCCAAAAAAATACTTTGTAAAATGGACACGAAAAACCGCGCGCCGATCAGATGCGTTATGAATTGGATGATTGTGGGCATGGAGCGGATGTCGAAGACGAACCCCGAAAGAATAAAGGCCGGCAGGAAGGTAACCACAATCGCAATTTGGCCTGCGACGAATTGATTCTTCGCAACGGAAGAAATCAAAAGCCCCATACCGAGTGCCACCAAAAGAAAAAGCGCTGATGCCAACGTCAGCACAAGCAGGTTGCCATGCAGCGGAACGGCAAACAAGCCGATTGCCATCGCCACGGAAAGCGCCATCCCGCCCATACCCAGCACAAAATAAGGCAAGAGCTTGCCGATAATAATTTCCGCCATTGTGACCGGAGAGGCCATCAGCGCTTCCATCGTGCCGCGCTCCCATTCCCGCGCCACAACCAGCGCCGTCAACAACGCGCCGATCAGCGTCATGATCACCGCGATAAGGCCGGGAACAAGATAATCTCTACTGCGCAAAGCCGGGTTAAACCAGATGCGAAGCTCGCCACCGATGGGCAGAGTGAGGACGCTTGCCTGTTCGCGTTGTTGCTGAAGAAGCCAGATCTGCCAAACCTGCTGCAAGTAGGACTCGACGAGCCGCGCGGTATTGGCATCAACGCCGTTGACGATGACGCTGACATCGGCTCCCTCACCGTCAAGCGCCTTGCGGACAAAGTCGCTTCGGAGCCAGAAAATGCCGTTCACTTCGCGTTCTTTCAGCGCCGTGCGTGCCGCGATGATGTCGGAAAAACGAACAGGGCGGAAGTAACGAGACTGATCGAGCCCACCGATCAATGTATCGGCAAGCGGACTCGGATGCTCGACCACCACGGCAATGGGCACATGTTCTGCGTCCAGCGAAACGCCATAGCCGAAGAGAAGCAGAAGAAACAACGGCATGGCAAAGGCGATGCCGAGCGCCGAAGGATCTCGCAGAATCTGCAAGAATTCCTTCCGCATAAGGCCGGACAGGCGTTGGAGTTGCATGCCCTTATCGGCTCCGCCGCAGCGTTGCTTCATGCGCTTCGATCAGCGCGATGAAGGCCTCTTCCATGGTGGGGTTGGGCCGTTCGGGCGTGGCCGCGCGGGCGCGGATTTCGGCCGGGGTTCCGCTGGCAAGAACCTCACCCAGCGACATTAATACGAGATGGTCGCAATATTCCGCTTCCTCCATGAAATGCGTGGTGACCAAAACTGTTGTTCCGGCTGCAGAATACGCATTGATTCGCCGCCAAAACTCCGTGCGCGCAAGGGGGTCGACGCCCGAGGTCGGCTCGTCCAGAAACAAAATCGGCGGCTCGTGCAGCAAAGCCGCGGCAAGCGCCAAGCGCTGCTTAAAGCCAAGCGGCAGATCTCCGGCATTTTGTGCAAGATAGGGGGCCAACGCGAACTCTTCTGCTGCCCAAGCAAGGCGTTCACGTCGGCGCGCCCCTCCGAGTCCGTAGGCGGAAGCAAAGAAAGAAAGATTTTGCGCCACGCTGAGATTGGCATAGAGCGAAAACTTTTGCGCCACATAGCCGATTTGGCGCCGCGCCTCCGCAGGCGCCGTGCGCAAATCCTGTCCGGCCACGTTCAACACGCCGGAGGAAGCGGGAAGCAGCCCGCAGAGCATGCGAAACGTTGTACTTTTGCCGGCTCCGTTGGCGCCCAATAGGCCGAAGACTTCGCCGCGATGCACCGTGAAACTCACGTCTTTCACGGCGTGGAAAGAGCCGAAAAACCGGTTCAGATTAGCAACGGAAAGCACGGTTTCCGGCTTTGAAATCTCCTGCGGGCTCACGCGGATCGTTGGCGTTACAACCGGGTCGGGGCTTGCCCGTTCCGCATGGAGCCGATCGAAAAAGGCATCGGCAAAATGCGGCGGGACACGATGCCATTCTGCTCCCGCCACACTCGGCGGTGCCGCGCCTTCGGCAAGCAGTACCCGGACACCGGAAGTCTCCAGCCTTGCATCCAGAACCGCCGGTTCGGCTTGCAGACGTTGCTGCAACAAACGGCGTGAAAGTTCGGCGGATTGAACAAAGAAGCACCGCCCTTCCAACGGTGTGGTGAAAGCCGAAGGCGGGCCCTGCGCCAAGACTTTGCCTTCGTGCAAGAGAATAATATCATCGCAGCGCTCGGCCTCGTCCATATAAGACGTGCTGATCAGAACGCTGACCCCTTGTTCTCTCAGGCCTTGAATAATAGCCCAAAGCTCGCGCCGAGAGATCGGGTCGACCCCAACCGTCGGCTCATCGAGCAGCAAAAGGCGCGGCACACGCAGAAGCGCACAGGCAAGGCCGAGTTTCTGCTTCATACCCCCCGAGAGCTGCCCGGCGCGGCGATCTCCAAACGGGCCAAGCGCCGTCAGTGCTAAAAGCGCATCGTAGCGCTCTTTTCGTTCGGTATGCGCAAGCCCTTGCAAATCCGCATAGAGATTCAGGTTCTCCCGCACCGTGAGGTCTTCGTAAAGGCCGAAGCGCTGCGGCATGTAGCCGATCTGGCTTTGAATGGCTTGCGCTTGGCTTTTGCCATCCAACCCCAACACCGTGATGGTTCCGGCATCGGGCATCAGCAAGCAGGCGGCCAAACGCATCAGCGTGGTTTTGCCCGCACCATCCGGCCCGATCAGGCCGGTAATGCGTCCAGTCGAAATCGTGAAGGAAACCTCCGCCAATGCGGTCACTTTGCGGCGAGCCGTGCCGAAGGATTTGCTCACCTGGGTAAAACGGAGCGCACCATCCATGGTTACTTTCCACAGGGCGCTTCACCACGGTTGCTGGGCGGGTTGTTGACCAACGGTATGAGCACCGTCACCGGCGCGCCGAGCCGAAGCTTGCCTTCCGGGTTGCACGCGTAAACGTGCAGGCGATAAACGAGCTCGGTGCGAAGCTCGGTTGTCTCCACCGTTTTCGGGGTGAACTCCGCCGTTGTGGCAACGAAACCAATCCAGGCGGGAAATTGCACGCCGGGGAAAGCATCGGTCTCGATAAACGCGCGCATCCCGGGGCGCACTTGGCCCAATTGCCGCTCGGGCAGATAGGCGCGGGCATAGACCGGGTTGTCGAGATCAAGTGTAAACACCGGGGTCTGCGGGGTCACCATGTCGCCGGGTTCCAGGATGCGGTCTTCGATCGCCCCATCTGCAGGGGCAAAGAGCTTCGCATCCGCAAGCGCGCGGCGGGCATAGGCAAGAGCGGCTTGGGCCGAGGCAAGCTGCGCGCGGGCAACTGCAATGTCTTCCCAACGCGGCCCTTCGATTGCAAGTCTGAGCGCCTGCTCGGCGGATTGGCGGTTGGCGATGGCAACTTTCAGCGCCTGCTCGGCGTTGTCGCGATTTTGTTTGCTCTCGGCGTTGACGACGACGAGCTTGCTGTAGCGGGCAAGGGTTGCCCGGGCATTCGCTTCGGTAGCCAGCGCGCCATCCAATGCCGCGCGGGCTTCGGCAATCTCTTCCGGCCTGGAGCCATTGAGCAGGCGGGTGAGCGTTTTGGCAGCTGCTTCGGCATCGGCGGCCGCTTTGTCCGCATTTGCTTGCAGCCGGGTGGTGTCGAGCTCGCCGAGCAGCTGGCCGCGCCGCACGTGGTCGCCCTCCTGCACCAAAAGCCGCGCAATGCGGTCGGAGTTGTTGAAGGCGAGCTGCACCTGTCGGATTTCGATGTTGCCGTAGATCTTGAGCACGCCCGCCGCCGGCGTGGGACGAGACATATACCAACCGAGCCCACCCGCTGCAGCAAGCAGCACAAGCGCGAAAAGCCCGATCAAGAACGACCGCGGATGCTTCTTGCCGCCCACCACAACAGGCGGGGTCGGCGAGGTCGCTTCCCGGGGCAGGCCTGTCATATCTCCGGTTTTTGCTCCTTCCATCGGGGCATGCGTAGAACGTCAGGAGCCGATGGTCCTTGTGCTGAATCAAAATCCTACGGCGTGATGCGGATTTCAACCAGAAATAGCAGACCGAAAGAGCTACCGTCCGACCGATTTATCAGGCTGGTCACGCGCTCCTTCCGCCACACCAAAGCGCGCAGATCAGGGTTGCTTGGGCGCAACCCAGAGACAAGGCAAGCTCTTTGTCAGGGTAATAGGAGCCTCGGAACCGTCTGATCCCGCGAAATTCTCACAATGGCCGCCGCACTGCGCCTCAGACGGCGCAGCGCGAGACGCCTTGGGCGACGGAATGACCGGGTATCGGCCCGATTATTCTTCTTCTTCGGGTTCTTCCTCCGGGTCCGGGGTGGAATCGTAGAAGTCGGACAGCTCTTCCAGCAGCTCGTCCATCATCGCAAAGGCTGCCGGTTCGGTTCGGACGGAGCCGCTGGAGCCATCGGCAAAGACCAGCCGCAAATCGGTCACCACGCCGTCTTCGTCGCGATCAATTTCGATTGCAACCACTGGAGTCATAAGCTTTCCCCGTTCCAATTTGGCACCAGCCTGCCAGCACCCGGCTTTCGGTGCAATGGTTTTGATGGATACTTTCTTCCCCGCATAGGAAAAAGCGGGTGAATCTCGGCGAGTTTGCTGGCCTTGGCCGGTTTTATCAAGGCGCGCTTGCCGCTGCCCTCGGCACGGGCTAGAAGCCCCCTTTCCCCAGAGCTTATCCGTATTCGTTTGCAGGTTTTGCCCCATGAAGCAGCAGGCCAACCAAATCCGCGCCGGTCAGGTGATTGAACACCAGGGCCGGCGGTGGACCGTTCTCAAGCAGCAGATCATCACCCCCGGCAAAGGCGGCGCGTTCATTCAGGTGGAAATGCGCGATCTCAAGACCGGGACCAAAACCAACGAACGTTGGCGCACGGCCGATACGGTTGAACGGCTGATGACCGATGAGAAGGAAATGATTTATTCCTATACCGATGGAGCCAATTTGGTGCTGATGGACCCCGAGTCCTACGAACAAATGTTGGTGCCGGTGGCTCTGCTCGGGGATCAGGCCCCGTTTCTGCAAGACAATATGCACGTCACGGTCGATCTGGTGGAAGGCGAGCCGGTTGCCGTTCGCCTGCCGCCCACCGTTGTTTTGGAAGTTGTCGAGGCAGAACCGGTGGTGAAGGGCCAGACTGCGGCCGCCAGTTACAAGCCGGCAAAGCTCTCCAACGGCGTGAGAACCATGGTTCCGCCCTTCATCGAAACCGGCGAGCGCATTGTCGTTCGCACGGAAGACGGAAGTTACGTGGAGCGCGCGAAGTCCTGAGCAAAAATTTCGCTCGCGCCTGAGGTCTTGCGATGCCTCCGCCGCTTTCTCCGCACCTGACCGTGATGGCCAACGCCGCGTTGAAAGCAGCGAAGCGGCTTCTGCGCGACTTTAACGAGGTGGAACAACTCCAGGTCAGCATCAAGGGGCCCGGCGATTTCGTTTCGCAAGCGGACATGCGGGCAGAGGCAACGCTTCGGGAGGAATTGGCAAAAGCGCGGCCCGGTTATGCTTTTCTCATGGAGGAATCCGGCGCTTCCGGCCAGGAGAGCTGGGCATGGCGATGGGTTGTCGACCCGCTCGATGGCACTACCAATTTCCTCCACGGTATTCCGCAATGGGCCATCAGTATTGCGCTGGAAAAGCGCCTGCCCGACGGCCGATCCGAAATAACCGCGGCGGTGGTTTATGCGCCCGTGGTCAACGAAATGTTTTGGGCCGAACGCGGCGTGGGGGCGTTTCTCAATGATCGCCGCCTGCGTGTCTCGGCGCGGCGGGAGCTCCGGGAAGCGGTGCTCGCCACGGGCATTCCGTTTGCGGCAACAAGTCCCTTGCATCGCTTGGCTTTTGCCCGCACTCTCGGCATCTTGATGCCGCAAGTGGCCGGAATTCGCCGCTTTGGTGCGGCATCGCTGGATTTGGCTTGGGTCGCCGCGGGCCGGTTCGACGGGTTTTGGGAGCTGGGGCTCAAACCCTGGGACACGGCTGCGGGTATACTGCTCGTGCGAGAGGCGGGCGGGTTTGTCACGGGGCCGGAGACGGATGAGCCGCGCGAAAGCGGCTCGATCGTTGCCGCCAATCCGCATTTGCATCCGCGCCTTCGCGAAGCCGTTATCGACGGAATTGCCGCGGCACGGGCACGTTCTTTATAGCGGTTGAAATCCGCGGCAACCGCGCTCATTAAGCGGGAAACAACCCCCGATAGGTTGTAACGCCCATGCGTAAAGTGTTTCTCTGGCTCGCTCTTCTTTGGTTTCCGTTCAGCGTCCGCGCGGCCGACGTGACGGTAAACCCCGAGGCGTTGGAGCCGCCTGCCAGCACCGGCGGGCCGGCGTCCGCTGCGCCGGCGCCGGCGACAGCGCCGGCGAAGGCTCCTGCATCGCGCTCGCACCGCCGCAACACGACGCACAAGGCAAGCACTGCCAAATCGAAAGCAGGCGCCGAACAACCCTCACAATCTGCCGGAAAGCCTGCTTCTTCTTTGGCAACGCAGACCCAGCCGAAAAATCCGGCAGCGACCGGTCTTGTGGTTCCTCAAGCCGCTCCGCCGCCGGCCGAATTGCCCCCGGCGCTTCCCGATAACCCCAAACACCCGCCCCCGACGATCGTACCCCCGCGCGTGGTTGCCGGCGCGCCGGGCCAGGCGGTTCCGATCCCCGGAGGCGTGAGGGTCACGTTTGCGGCCGACAGTGCTGATTTGAACCCGGAAACCGAGGCCGCGATCCAGAAATTGGCGCATGCCGAAGCCTCGCATCCGAGCGCGATGTTCACCATCATCGCCGCCGCAACCGGCCCTGAAAACGATCCGTCGACACCGCGCCGGATGGCGCTTTCGCGTGGGCTGGCGGCGCGAGCGGTGCTGTTGGAGCAAGGCATCCCTTCGCCGCATATTTTTGTACGGGTTCTCCCGCCGAATGCTGCCGGCCAACCGGGTGACCGCGTCGACGTGACGGTCGCCGAGCCCGAAACCCGACCCGTAGAGCATGCCGGAACCCCGGTGACACCAACCCCATGAAAGCACCGATCCCATGACCCGGCCCACGCCTTACCTGGTGCGTATGCTGATTTTCCTCGTCCTGGTGGCCGGTGTGGCCGGGGCGCTGTTTCCGGCGCTCCGCTCTGCATTCGCCAACAATCCGCCGCTGAATACGCTCATCCTTGTGGTTCTGTTGCTCGGCATTGTCTGGAACTTGCGCCAAGTGGTGCGCCTTTTCCCCGAGGTCCGCTGGGTAGAAGCGTTTCGCCAAAGCGGGGCGCGCCCTGCTTTGGTTTCTATGCCGGTGCCGCGGCTGCTCGGTCCGACCGCCAAAATGCTTGCGGCGCGCACGGGGAAATCGCGTGAAGGGGCAGAACGCGTCACGCTCTCCGCTCCGGCTATGCGGAGCTTGCTGGATTCGATCGCAAGCCGCCTGGATGAAAGCCGCGAACTTTCCCGCTATATGATTGCGCTGCTGATCTTTCTCGGCCTCTTGGGCACGTTTTGGGGGCTTTTGCGCACGGTGGGCGCGGTCAGCGAGGTCATTGCCGGGATGTCGGTCGGCTCGGGTGATCTCAATACGTTGTTCGATCAGCTCAAATCGGGGCTGGAAAAGCCGCTTTACGGAATGGGCACGGCCTTTTCCACCTCTATGCTCGGCCTTGCCGGTTCTCTCGTGCTTGGGTTTCTCGATCTGACCGCCTCACAAGCGCAGAATCGATTTTTCAACGAGCTTGAAGAATGGCTTGCCGGGCTTACGCGTTTGTCCTCCGGTGTTTTGGGGGCAGAGGCCGAGGCTCCGGTTCCGGTTTATGTGCAGGCGTTGCTTGAACAAACCGCGGAGAATCTGGAAAACCTCGAGCATATTCTGGCACGCGGAGAAGAAGGACGGACGCAGACCACGCAAGCGGTTCTAGCGCTGACCGAGCGCATTTCCACACTTTCCGATACGATGCGCGCGAGCCAGCAATTGATGCTGCGCATTGCGGAAGCGCAAGCAGCTCTTGCGCCCGCCTTGCAGCGGCTTTCGGAAGCCCGCATCGAGGCGCCGGTCGATGAGGTTGCGCGCGCGCATTTGCGCAATATCGAGCTTTACTTGCAAAGGCTGCTGACCGAAACCGAGCAGGGGCGGATCCAAAGCACGGCCGAGTTGCGTAACGACATACGCATTCTTACCCGCACGATTGCCGCGCTTGCGGAAGAATCGCAGAGGTAGCGCATGGCGCTCAATTCACGTTCCCGCAGTGGTACGGAAGGGCTAAATCCTTGGCCCGGCTATGTGGACGCGCTGTCCACATTGCTCATGGTGATCATTTTCGTTTTGTTGGTCTTTGTTCTGGCGCAAGCGTTTCTCTCCGTTGTGCTTTCCGGCCGAAACAAGGCGCTCGATCAGCTCAACCGGCAAGTGACGGAACTTTCCGAGATGCTCTCGCTCGAGCGCGGTCATAGTGCGGATTTGCGCGCTTCGTTGGCGCAGCTGAATCGCGATTTGGCGGCCGCCACTGCCGCGCGCGATACGCTGAGCAAGCAGCTTGCCGCGCTGCAGGCAACGGTGGCACGGACGGAGGCCGAACGAAACGCGCTGCGCGCCGAACGGGACAAGCTTGCAGCCCAATTTGCGGATGCGCAGTTGCAAGCGCAATCGGCCGCAGCACGAACGAAAGAGCTGCAAGCCCAACTTGCCGAGGCGCTCGGCCGCGCCAATGCCGGCACGCAAGAGAACGCGGCGCTCACGGCGCGGCTTGCGGATACCGAGCGCCAGCTGCAAGACGCGCAAAAGCAACTGGAAGCCATGCGCGCGCAGATGGCAGAGCTCGACAAGACGGTAAAGGCGGACAAAGAAACGGTCGAAGCACGGCTTTCAGAACTCGCCCGTCTTTCTCAACAAGTGCAGGCATTGACGGCCTTGCGCGATGAGTTGGAAAAACAGGCGGAGGAAGCTGCCGCGCGCGCAACCACCGAGGCCGAGCGGCGGGCCGCCGTGGAAGCCGAGCTTGCCAACGAAAAGAAATTTTCGGATAGCGCACGCGCGCAAATTGCCATGCTGAATCAGCAGATCGAACAATTGCGCGCGCAGCTCCAGCAGCTTTCGGCGGCGCTCGACGTGGCGGAAAAGGCCAATAAAGAGAAAGACGTGCAAATCGCCAATTTGGGCCAACGGCTCAATGCCGCGCTGGCCGCCAAGGTGGAGGAGTTGCAACGCTATCGCAGCGAATTCTTCGGCCGGCTTCGGGACGTTCTGGCCAACCAGAAGGGAATTCAAATCGTCGGCGATCGCTTTGTGATCCAAAGCGAAGTGCTGTTCCCGGTCGGCAGCGCCGAGCTGACCCCGGCGGGGGTGGCGGAAATCAATGCACTTGCGGGAACGCTCAAGAATATCATTGCAGAAATCCCGAAGGACGTGCCTTGGATGTTGCGCGTCGACGGGCATGCGGATCGCCAGCCGGTGGTCGGCGGCACTTTTGCCTCAAACTGGGAGCTTTCCGCACAACGCGCGATCAATGTCGTGAAACTTCTGATTGTGGAGGGGATTCCGCCCAACCATCTGGCGGCGACGGCGTTTGCCGAATTTCAGCCCATCGCGTCGGGTGATACGCCCGAGGACTACGCCAAAAACCGGCGTATCGAGTTTCGGCTGACGGATCGCTGAGCCGGTTTCTCAGGCGCTCTCGCCCATCGCGCGGCGCGTCAGTTCCTTGAGCTTTGCCTCACCGCCCGGGGTTTTCGGGTCGAGAGAGAGAAGTTTCTGCCAAGCTTTGAGGGCACTCATATAATCATGCCGCTGCTCGGCAATCTCGGAAAGCACGCGGAAGGCATCGAAGTGCCGCGGCTGGCGGCGCAAAGTTTCCTCCATATCGCGAATGGCGGCAGCCGCTTTGCCTTGCTTCCAACGCGCCAGACCGCGTTGGAAATAAGCTTCCGCCAGATTGGGATCGAGCGCGATCACGTCATCAAAATCGCGTTCGGCATCTGCGGCGGCTTTGGCGTTGAGATTGCGGATTCCGCGCGCCATCAAAAGCCGCACCGCCGGCGATGTGCCTTCCAGCCAAAAGGCACGAATGCGCGCTTCCAAGAGTGCAGCCGTTGCTTCATCGGGGGCTGCTTTCAGCGCTGCCAAAAGCCGATCAAGCTCCGCGGCGCGCTCGGCCGGGCTTCTCTGCGCAAAGGCCGGCCGGGAAAGCTGCATCGCGGCGAGCCCGATTGTGAGAAGAAGACAACGTCGCCGTGTCATGGCGTTATTGCGCGGCTGCCGGCACGACGTCGGAGCGCTTCTCCAAAACTAACCGAAGTGCCGCAGGCTCGGGCCCGCCCGCCATCCAATCCAACAACTCCACGGTGTGGAGCACCGGGAGCCCGTGCGAGAGCTGAACCATACACCCGATATTGCCGGCGGCCACCAGATCCGCGCCCGTTGCGGCCAAATTCGCCAACTTGCGGGCGCGCAACCGCTCGGCGATCGTGGGCTGAAGCATATTGTAGGTGCCGGCCGAACCGCAGCAGAGATGCGACTCCGCCGGTTCCACGACGGTGAAGCCTGCACGGCGGAGCAGCATTTTCGGCTCGGAGGTAATCTTTTGCCCGTGCTGCAGGCTGCATGCCGCATGATAGGCAACCACAAGCCCGGGCGGTGGGCGTGTGGGCTGATAGTCCAGAGTGGAAAGAAACTCGCTGATATCCTTGGCAAGGGCGGAAATCCGCGCGGCACGCTCGGGCCATGGCGCCGGTTCGGTGCGGAAAAGAAAGCCGTAATCCTTGACCGTCGTGCCGCAGCCGGATGTGTTGATGATGACGGCATCAAGCCCTTCCCGCTCCAGCTCCGCCGTCCAGGCCGCAATATTGGCGCGCGCGGCTGCCATGGCGGCTTCGTGCTTGCCCATGTGATGGGTCAATGCGCCGCAGCAGCCGGCCCCTTGGGCGACGACGACTTCAACGCCGAGGCGGGTGAGAAGGCGGATGGTCGCTTCGTTGATTTGTGGCCCCAAGACTTGTTGGACACAGCCGGTCAGCAACGCCACGCGCGCCCGACGCTCTCCTTGTGCGGGATAAACCCGGGGAGCCTGGTTGGGCGAAGAGGGCGGCAGGCTACCGAAGGAAGGCGCGAGCTCCAGCAAGGCGCGCAGCCGGTTGGCGAGCATGCTCTTCCCCGGGATCAACCTCCGAAACGGTCGCAGCAGGGCTGCCCCCAAAAATGTGACCCTGGCCAAAAAGGGATGCGGCAGCACTGCTGCCAATACGGCGCGCAGCGAGCGCTCCGTGAAGGGGCGGCGATAGCTGCGCTCGATATAGGTCCGCGCGTAATCCACAAGGTGCATGTAGTGCACCCCGGAGGGGCATGTGGTCATGCAGGCAAGGCAGGAAAGACAGCGGTCCACATGGCGCACCACCACCTCGTTCGCCGGCGCACCGGATTCCAACATTTCCTTGATGAGGTAAATGCGCCCCCGCGGGCTATCGAGTTCATCCCCCAATAAGACAAAAGTGGGGCAGGTCGCCGTGCAAAACCCACAATGCACGCAAGTCCGCAAAATTTTGTTGGATTCCGCGATATCGGGATCGCGCAGCCGTTCCGGAGCGAAATTCGTGCGCATGCTTGGCTATACCCCGGCAAACATCCGGCCTGGATTGAGAATACCCTTTGGGTCGAAGACAGATTTCACGGCAGAGGTCAGTCGGGCAAGGGTGGGTGGTTCCGGGGGAATGACATCGACGCTCACCCGCAAGGCATCAGGCGCGCGCATCAGAAGCCAATGTCCTCCGGTTGCTTTCACGGCTGAGGTGATGGCCGCGTGAAGCTCGGGAGTGGCGGGGCCCGCGAGCCATATCAGCCCCCCGCCCCAATCCAAAAAACCGCGTGCGCCGGCAGCCGAAGCCAGGCGAAGCACCCGAGGGCCGGCGGAGGGCCGCACGGAAACGCGCCAAACCGCCTCTTCCGGACGTGCGGCCAGGGGCAGGGCATCACGGATCGCACGCCAGGCCGCTCGGCTTGCAGCGTCATCCAGGAGCTCCGCATGGCCGAACGCGGCGAGGCGTTCGCGCAGCTTACCGAGCCGATAAACCACGCTGTCGGCGAAATTCTCGATGCGTAGCAATGCCGCGCTACTCTCCAGCCAAGCCAAAGCGGGCACGTGCGCGGCCGCTTCTTTCGGCAGCCATGCGGCGGCGGAAACGCCGTAGGGCGAGCCCAAGCCTTCGGCCAAGGCCGCCACGGCTTGCTCCGATGCGAGCTTCGGCAGAAGCAGGGTGCCCCATCGCTCGGCGGCGGGCAGCACTTTCAGCGTGACTTCGGAAATCACCCCGAGCGTGCCGTGGCTGCCGGTGAGAAGCTTGCAAAGATCAAGCCCGGTGACGTTCTTCAGAACGCGCCCGCCCGAGTGAAAGATTTCGCCCATCCCATTCACGGCGCGCAGCCCGAGAACATGATCGCGCATTGCCCCGGCGGTAACGCGCCGCGGCCCGGAAAGATTGGTGGCCACCACCCCGCCTAAGGTCTGCGGTCCATCGCTGCCCAATAAAAAGGAAAGATCAGGAGGCTCGGCGATAATCTGCTGGCCTTTTTCCGCGACTTTGGCCTCGATTTCGGCAAATGGCGTGCCGGCTTCTGCGCTGATCACCAATTCTTGCGGCGCGTATAACCTGATGCCCGAAAGCCCTCGCGTGCTTAGGGTCCGTGCCGCCTGCACCGGCCGCAACATCGTTCTTTTGGTGCCGTTGCCTTCCACCAAAAGCGGTTCGCCCGCCTCGTAGGCGGCACGCAGCAATGCCGCAAGCTCTTCCTCGCTTGCCGGGACAGCAAGGCTCATGCCGCGCGCTTTGCCTCTTGCTGTTCGCGCAGCGGAAAAACCTTGTGGGGGTTCAGGAGCCAGTCCGGGTCGAAGGCGGTTTTGATGCGCCGCTGTTGCTCAAGCTCCGTTTCCGTGAACTGGACCGGCATCAGGTCTCGTTTCTCGACACCCACCCCGTGTTCGCCGGTCAGACAACCGCCGACCTCCACGCACAACTTCAAGATTTCCGCGCCGAACCGCTCGGCTTTCGATTGCTCCGCGGGATCGTTCGCATCAAACAGGATCAGCGGGTGGAGATTGCCGTCCCCTGCGTGGAAAATATTGGCCACTTGCAGCCCGTATTCCTCGCTCATGGCACGAATCCGCCCCAACACTTCCGGCAGCCGGCCGGTTGGGATTACGCCGTCCATGCAGAGGTAATCGGGGCTGATGCGCCCGACCGCGCCGAAGGCACCTTTGCGCCCTTTCCAAATCGCGGCCGACTCTTCCTCCGTTTGCGCAACTTTGAGGCTGATCGGGTCGTGGCGGGCGCAGATCGCCGAAATACGGGCAAGCTGTGCGTCTTGCTCGGCGCGGCTGCCTTCCACTTCGATAATCAGCAACGCTTCCGCATCCAGCGGATAGCCCGCATGTGCGAACGCCTCGCAGGCGTGGATGGCGGGCTTGTCCATAAATTCCAGGGCTACGGGAATAATGCCCGAAGCGATAATGTCGGCCACGCAAGCGCCTGCGATTTCATTCGAGCGAAAGGCCGCAAGCATCGCCCGCGCGCCTTCAGCGCTCGGCAAAATGCGGACCATCACCTCCGTGACCACCGCAAGCTGCCCCTCGCTGCCGGTGAGCAGGCCGAGCCAGTCATATCCGGCGGCATCGGAATGCGGGCCGCCGATTTCCACAATTTCCCCGTCGACCGTGACGATCTTCAAACCCAGCAAATTGTTGGTTGTGACGCCGTATTTCAGGCAATGGGCGCCGCCCGAGTTCATGTTGACGTTGCCGCCGATCATGCAGGCGAGCTGGCTCGACGGATCCGGCGCATAGAAAAACCCATGCTTTTGCACGTGCTGGGTAATGGCAAGGTTGGTCACGCCCGCCTGAACGAGCGCGTAGCGATCGGCGTAATTCACTTCCAGGATGCGATTAAGGCGCATCAAGCCCAGCACCACCGCATCCGGTAACGGCAAGGCCCCGCCCGAGAGGCTGGTGCCGGCCCCGCGTGGAACGACGCGCACCCCAAAGGTGCGGCAAATTTTCATGATCTCGGCCACTTGTTCGGTGGTCTCGGGCAAAACCACGGCAAGCGGCACAGCGCGATAGGCCGGAAGCGCGTCGGTTTCATACGCCTTCAGACGAAGCGGCTCGGTAATAACGCCGTCATCCGGCAGCACCGTGCGCAGAGCCGCAACGATGCTTTCGCGTTCTGCCAGTACATGGGCCTTGGGCGGCGGCAATGCGATCATGGCGGCGCTCCTTAATGATCCCTCAGGCAAACATGAGCACTCCTGCCACCCTCGGCAAGCATCGCTGCGCCAAGAGGCTGATCAGAAGGCTCAGCCCTGCCGTGCCTTCATGCGCGGGTTCTTTTTGTTGATGACATAAACCCGGCCGCGCCGGCGCACCAGACGGCAATTTTTATCGCGCTGTTTTGCGGATCTCAGGCTGTTGCGAACTTTCATCGATCTTGCCTCGGCAAATGCAAAAAGCCGCGGTTTGCTAGGCTGGCATCGGGCTTCTGTCAAGCCGGGCGCGGCTATGGGCGGCCTGCGAAGGCCGTATTCTCAGTGTTTTTGAATGGCGTGCCACCGCACCAGCCGGATTTTCTTTTGCTGCATCAGCCGCAGCCGCAGCAACCAGCGTTCCGCCTCATTCACGATCTCCGCGGCCAGGCGGGGCGATAGCGACCGGCTTTCCTGACAGGGTTTGATAAACGCTTGCCACGCGCTCAGCACGAAATGCCGGTGGCGTTCGGTGGTATCTTCCACCACCCGGACATCGAAGCCATATGCCGAGAGCAACTCTGTTATGGTATCCGCCGACGGCAACGCGGTGCCCATCCGCTCCAGACGGAGCCAAGCGGCTGCGGAGCTTTCGTTGGGGTCGAACCCCGGTTCGGCAACCAACTCCAGCAAGGCGAGCTGCCCCATCGGGCGAATGGCCACGGCCAAAGCGCTCAAAATGGGTTCGCAGGGGCAACCGCGAAAGCTCAGCAAACTGAGCCCGTGCGCGCACATGTCCCGCCGAAAGGTCGGGGCCGCAGGGTTCCACGGCCGAACGCGCACACGCTTGGCCAGATTGGCATGCAAGACCCGAGTGGCTGCCTCGGCCCGCATCGCGGGATCCGATTCGAAAGCCTCTATCCAGGTATCAAAAGCCGAGGCAATCGCTTGCGCTTCGCCGCCACGGCCTGCCCCCAGAAGCAGCAATGTGGTCTGCCCGGAGAGTTTAAACGGGCGCACCAACCGAAGCGCTTCTTCGGTCCCGCCGGGAAGCATCACCCCGTCCCCGAAGAGCTGCTGGAGCTTAGTGCCGGCCGTTTCAGACAGGCTCGCCTGCAAGTCCATATCCTGCGTTGCCGAATTCCGAAAGAGGCCCCGATTCTGCCGAGTCGGGGTTGAAAAAGTCTTGCTTGCCTCTTTGGGATCGCCAGACCATTCCATATCCCATTAAGAGAATTTTGCAGGAGAGGCAGGAATGGAACGTGGCGGCGGAAGCCTTGCGGGGTTTTTGGTGATCGCTTTCGCCCTGGTCGGTCTTGTGGGGCTCTTTGCCACTTATGCTGCGCCCTTGCCGCTGCAGCGCGCCCTAGCGCGTGACGGGGCGCTGGATGCGGTACTACAGGCGGCCGAAGGTCCGAATGCGGCGGCCACGCTTGCGGCGCTGCGGCCTGCCCTGGGCGAAAGTGCTGCCGCGGTGCTGGACGGCGACAAGGGAAGCCTGGCAAGCCGTGTGGAAAGCGCGCGGGCGAACATGCGGAAATCTTTTCTGGCCGAAGAGGCGGCAGTTCTCCGACGGCTGCGGATTCTTATCGGTATCGTAACGGCAACATGCGCGCTTTTCGGCGTGGTGATCTTGCGGATTGCCGGAAAGAAGGCGAACTACAAGCCCGCTCAATTCGGTTCGATATCCAGCGCATAGCCCGCAGCCCGCACCGTTCGAACAAGGTCGAGCTCGCCCGGAGCGTTAATGGCCTTGCGCAAGCGCCGAATGTGGACGTCTACCGTGCGGGGCTCAACGTGAATGTTGGGTCCCCACACCGAATCCAGCAGTTCCTCGCGAGAAAAAACCCGTCGCGGATGCTGAATAAGAAACTCCAATAGGCGAAATTCCGTAGGCCCCAATTGCACCAAACGCCCATTCCGATAAACGCGGTGCGTGACGAGATCGATTTCGATGTCGTGGAACGAGAGTTTGCTCTTGGCGCGAACGGGCCCCGCTCGGCGGAGCAACGCCCGCATCCGCGCGAGCAGGAAATCGAGGCTGAACGGTTTGGTAATGTAGTCGTCGGCTCCGATATTGAGGCCGCGTACGGCGTCCTGCTCTTCCGTTCGAGCGGTGATCATGATCACCGGCAGTTCGCGCGTGCTGTTCCGCCGGCGGAGTTGGCGGCAAATCTCAAGGCCGGAAACGCCGGGCAGCATCCAATCCAAAAGCACCAAATCGGGCTTGCGCTCGGCTATTTTCTCAAGCGCCTCTTCGCCATCAATTGCCTCTTCAACACGGAAACCCTGACGCTCGAGGTTATAGCGCAACATGGTCACCAAAGGAGCTTCGTCTTCCACCACCAAAACCAGCGGTTTACTTTGGTTTCCCGTCGCTTCTAGCATGGTATGCCTCCTCTCCGGTATCTGCCGACTGCATCAACCGCGCTCCGGGCGGTCCGCATAGTAAACGGTCCGATCCCCTTTCGGGCGCTCTTGCGACAAGACTTGTCCGGTCATCGTATAATGCAACGTCTCCGCTATGTTGGTAGCATGATCGCCGATGCGTTCGAGATTTTTGCTGATAAACAGCAAATGCGTACACGGCGTTATATTGCGTGGGTCCTCCATCATATAAGTAATCAATTCGCGAAAAACGACAACGTAAAGATCGTCTACCCGTTCATCGGACTGCCAAACGGAGATCGCCTTTTCGATATCCGTATCGCCAATTGCGTCCACAATAAGCTTCAATTGCTCCTGAACCATTTCCGCCATGTGCATCAGGCCGGTTAGGCTGAACGGCAAGGAAAGGCCGGAGAGCACGATGCTGCGTTTGGCGACATTGGCGGCATAATCGCCTATTCTTTCCAGATCGACGGTTATTTTCAGCGCGCCCACTATGCGCCTGAGGTCATCGGCGACGGGTTGGCGTAACGCAATCAGGCGGATGGCAAATTGCTCGATCTCGCGCTCCAGCGCATCGACCCGCACATCGGACTCAATCGCGCGCGAGGCCAATTCCGCGTCTTTTTGCATCAGCGCTTGCAGCGCCATGGCAAGCTGGCTTTCGACGATCCCCCCCATTTCGATCAGAAGTTCGCGCAGCCGAGCAAGTTCTTGCTCGAAACTTTTGACGATGTGACCGGAGCTCTCGGGCATAACTCGTTTCCTTTTTAGCCAAACCGGCCGGTTATGTATTCTTGCGTACGGCGTTCCTTCGGTGCGGTGAAGATTTGTGCCGAAGGCCCGATTTCCACCAGTTCTCCCATAAAAAAGAAGGCGACTTGATCGGCGATCCGTGCCGCTTGTTGCAAATTGTGCGTCACGATCGCAATCGTGAAGTTGCGCTTGAGCTCGTCGATCAGCTCTTCGATGCGGAGCGTCGAGATGGGGTCAAGGGCGCTGGTCGGTTCGTCGAGCAAAATGACTTCCGGATGAACGGCAATCGTGCGAGCGATGCACAGCCGTTGCTGCTGGCCGCCGGAGAGACTTGTTGCCGGCGATCGAATGACGTCTTTGACTTCATCCCATAAAGCGGCGCTGGTAAGCGCCCATTCTACACGCTCATCCATTTCCGCGCGCGATAGCCGCTCGTGCAAACGCACACCAAAAGCGACGTTGTCATAAATGGACATAGGAAACGGCGTGGGTTTTTGAAAAACCATACCGATACGGCGGCGCAGAAGGCTGACATCGACGTCAGGGCCGATGATATTTTCGCCGTCCATGATGACTTGGCCGGTTGCGCGCTGATTTGGGTAGAGGTCGTACATGCGGTTCAAAACCCGAAGCAGCGTGGACTTGCCGCAGCCTGATGGACCGATGATGCCGGTGACCTTCCGTTCCGGCAATGTCATGGTAACGTTCCGCAGAGCCTGGCGATCATTATAAAAAAAATCCAGATTCCGGATGATGATACATGGTTTCTCCGAAACTGCGGCAGACTCCCCGTTCTCCTGCGTTTGATTTTGCAGCTGGTCGGGTTGCGCGGAAGCGACGAGCATCGAACGCCCTTCTTGCATATCCTTCCCCTTCATTCCGCTTTCTCGCGCAGCAAACTTCGCGCCAGAATGCTTACCACGAGCACGAGCAGGGTCAGCAGCAGTGCGCCGGCCCAGGCTAACCCGTGCCAGGACTCATAGGGGCTTAAGGCAAATTGAAAGATAACTACGGGGACATTGGCGAGAGGCCGACTGAGATCCGTACTCCAGTATTGATTATTAAGAGCCGTGAACAAAAGCGGAGCAGTTTCTCCGCTGATACGCGCAATGCCGAGCAGCACGCCGGTGAGAATACCGGCCCGCGCGGCCCGATAAATCACCTGCGTAATCACGCGCCATTTCGGGGCCCCCAATGCAAGTGCCGCTTCTCGCAGGCTAAGAGGGATTAATTGCATCGTCTCATCGGTTGTACGAATAACCACGGGAAGCAAAATCAGCGCCAATGCGATGGCGCCTGCCCAGCCGGAAAAATGCCCACTCGGCCAAACGATAACCTGGTATACAAAGAGACCGATGACCACGGACGGCGCGGAAAGCAAAATATCATTAATGAATCGCACTGTTGCGACAAGCTTGGGATACGTATTGTATTCGGCAAGATAGGTACCGGCAAGAATGCCTATCGGGGTTCCCATGACGACGGCGACAAAGATGAGAAGCAGGGAACCGAAGAGCGCGTTGGCAAGACCTCCCTCGGCGCCGGGCGGGGGCGTGAGTTCGGTGAACAAAGAAGGGCGGAGGGCCGCGGCGCCGTTGAGCAAGGTGGTGATAAGGATCGAAGCGAGCCCTACGAGCCCAAGCGCAGTGGCCAGAGTGGCAAGGCCGAGGGCAATGACGTTGAGTCGCTTGCGAGATCTTCCACGCGGGTGGGTTTTACGAAGATTCATCTGGCCCCCTGCTTGGCAAGGCGCAGCAGCAGAAGTTTGGCAAGCAGCAGCACCAGAAACGTTATCACGAACAGGATAAATCCAAGAGCGATCAGGGCGGAAAGATAGGCCGGGGAGTCGGCTTCGGTAAATTCGTTTGCAATGGTTGCGGCAATCGATGTCGAGGGCGCCAAAAGGGAAATATTGAAGTCGTGAGAATTGCCGAGCACGAAAGTTACCGCCATCGTTTCGCCCAAGGCGCGGCCGAGGCCAAGAAAAATGGCGCCCCATACCGCCGTGCGCGTGTAGGGAAGTGCCACATGCCATACCACTTCCCAACGCGTGGCGCCAAGCGCGAAGGCGGATTCCCGCAGCGCCGGCGGCACCAAACGAAACACATCCCGCATCACCGCGGCGATGAACGGCACGATCATAATGGACAAGATGATGCCGGCCGTAAGCATTCCAAGCCCAAGCGGTGGGCCGGAAAAGAGGGGCGCAAGGCCGGGAACCATGCCCAGCGTATCGCTCAACCAGGGATCCAAAGTGTTGGCCATAAACGGGGCGAAGACAAACAACCCCCACATGCCATAGATAATGCTCGGGATCCCGGCGAGAAGTTCAATGGCGGCAGAGGTGGGCACCGCAAGGCGCCGTGGCGCCACCTCGGTCAAAAACACCGCAATACCGAAAGCGACCGGCACGGCAAGCACCAACGCGATGAGCGCCGTGACCAGCGTGCCGTAAATCGGCACCAGGGCGCCGAACTCCCTCCGAACCGGATCCCATACGGCCTTGCTCAGAAAACCGAAACCGAAATGCGCAAAAGTCGGATATCCACCGATCAGAGTGGAAATCGCTATCGCGCCGAGCAGGACCAGTACCAACAAGGCCGCGCTGAAGGCAGCGACCCGAAAAAGCGCATCCCCCAGCGCGCCCGAGCGGCGTTTCGGTATTGCCTGATCCATGCGCACGGCGCTTCCTCGGTGAAGGTCCTTAAAACCTCACGTGAATATTCGCTTGCCAATACGCCTCGACACGGCTGACGAGCGCAGGCGGAAGCGGCACATAATTCAGCTTTTCGGCCAAGGGTTGACCATGCTCCAAGGCCCACCGAAAGAACGCAAGCACCGTAGCTGATTGCGTGACATTTTTCGGGTAACGAGGCATGAGAACGAATGTGGTCGCCGTAATCGGATAGGCATTCGGGCCGGGGGCGTTCGTCATCACCAAATAGAAATCGGAGGCATGATCCCAATCCGCGCTCGCCGCGGCTGCCTGGAACGAAGCCCCGTTCGGCGACGGGAACTCCCCCGCCGAGTTCTGAACCAGGGCATAAGTTAATTTGTTCTGCAAGACATAGGCATATTCGACATAGCCCAACGCCCCTTTCACGCGTTGGATATAAGCTGCCACGCCCTCATTGCCCTTTCCGCCGATCCCGGCCGGCCAGGCAACGGAAGTTCCTACCCCTACCTTGGCTCGCCATTCCGGGCTTACCTTTGCCAAATAGTCGACAAAGTTGAAGGTGGTGCCGGAACCATCAGACCGGTGGACAACGGTGATGTCGAGATGCGGCAGCTTTCGGCCGGGATTCAAAGCGGCGATCTCAGGAGCATCCCATTTTTTGACCTTGCCGAGAAAAATATCCGCAAGCAACGGACCGCTGAGCCGGAGCTCGCCCGGGCCGATATCGGGCAAGTGAACAACCGGCACGACCCCGCCGATCACCAACGGGAACTGCGCAAGGTTTGCCGCTTCGAGCTGATGCGGGTCAAGCGGCATGTCGGAGGCGCCAAAGTCCACCGTGCCCGCCTTGATCTGGGCAATTCCTCCGCCTGAACCGATCGATTGGTAATTGATCTTGATCCCGGTTTGCTTGGAGTAGGCGTCAGACCAAGCGGCCAAAATCGGGTAGACAAAAGTCGAACCCGCTCCGGTCACTTGCTGTGCCACGACATGGCTTGCTCCGGCGGCGACAAAAAACGCAGCGGCAACCAGCGCCACTTTCCCGAGCTTCATAAAACCTCCTTAGGCCCCTTCTTCCTTTTCTTGCCTTTTGCGACGACGCTCCGCTGGCTAGCACGCCTGAACCCGGTTCGCGAGAGTAAGGCGCGTATGCCTATTGAGCGACTTTACGAGAGGGAACCTAAGGAGCAGCGGCAAAGGGAAAATGGCAGATGCGTGAAACTTTTATGACACGCATCTGCCATGCCGCATTTCCCTCGGCAGTGCCGATCCGGCTCTCGCCTTTATTCGGCCGCCTGCTTGGGAATTTCCACCAAACGCAAATAGGGCTTTAAGGTCTTCCAGCCCTGGGGGAACAGGCGCCGCGCCTCCTCGTCGGAGACACTCGGCACGATAATGGCGGCATCCCCCGGTTGCCAGTTCACCGGGGTGGCGAGCTTCAACCGATCAGTAAGCTGCAGACTGTCAATCACCCGCAGGATTTCACGGAAATTACGGCCGGTGCTCGGAGGATAGATGATAATCGCACGGACCTTCTTGTTGGGGTCGATGATAAACACGCTGCGCACCGTCACCGCCGGGTCGGCTTCCGGGTGGATCATGTCATAAAGGGTGGAAACCTTGCGGTCGGCATCCGCAAGTACCGGGAAGTTCAGTGCTACCCCCTGCGTTTCCTCGATATCCCGCAGCCATCCGGCATGGCTGTCCACCGGATCGACGGAAAGGCCGATCACTTTAACGTTGCGCTTGTCCCATTCCGGCTTCAAACGCGCCGTCTCACCCAGCTCGGTGGTGCATACCGGGGTATAATCCTTGGGGTGGCTAAACAGCACTCCCCAGGAATTTCCCAACCACTCGTGAAAGCGGATGCGGCCGTGCGTGCTATCCTGCTCGAAGTCCGGGGCGATCTGCCCCAGCTGAATACCCATCTCCGTAATCTCCCTAATTGGCGGTGAACGCGTTCTCCATATAAAATCTACTCTGCTTTAATATACATCGGAGAATATTACAATGCTGCCTCGCATGTTTTTCAAATCACGAAGTCTAATGGTTCAATTGCCGGGCGCTGCAACCCGGCCGCAGCCGCGCGCTTTAGCAAATCATCCAGAGTCAGCCGTTTCAGCTCTTGCTGCAACATCTGGTTCAGCTCCTGCCAGAGCGGCAGCATCACGTGTTCGAACAATGCGCCTCCCAAGCTTTTCTTGGCGGTTTCGTCTCCCGCGAGCGCGACCGAGAGAATTTCATGCAGCGGAATATCACGCGCGGGTTTCGCCAGCCGGTATCCGCCGCGCGGCCCGCGGACGCTCTCCAGCAGGCCCGCCCGCGAAAGGGCCTGCAGCAGCGGTTCCATGCCGCGGCGTGCGAGGCCCAGACGATTCGCGATATCGGCAGCGCTTACCGTGGTGTTTCGGCTACTGTGGAATGCCACATCGAGCATGGTCGTGAGAGCGGTCAAGGCACGATCTTGGGGCAGTAGCATGCAAACCTCCTCGATAATAACTAGGCAACTCCGTAATATTTGTGGATAACACGCGTTATGTTGCAAGAACCCTCCCACGCTCAGGATTTCTCTTCTTTGCCGAAGCCGCAACCGTCGGCGCGCGGGCGCATCTATAACAACATTCTAGAGACATTCGGCGCCACCCCCTTGGTGCGCCTGCCGCGACTCGCAGCCGAAGAAGGCTTCGTGGCCGACCTTGCCGTCAAGCTCGAGTTCTTTAACCCCCTTGCCTCCGTCAAGGACCGCATTGCTTTGGCCATGGTGGCCGATGCCGAGGCAAAGGGAGAGATCGCCCCGGGCCGCAGCGTTATTATTGAGCCGACCTCCGGCAATACCGGAATTGGTCTCGCGTTTGTGGCTGCATCGCGCGGCTACCGGCTGATTGTGACCATGCCGGAGGGGGCTTCCATAGAGCGGCGCAAGATGATGCGCCTCTTGGGTGCCGAGCTGGAGCTTACGCCCTCGGCGCTCGGCATGCGCGGGGCGATTGCGCGTGCCGAGGAATTGCTGGCAACCACCCCCGGCGCCTGGATGGCACGGCAATTCGACAATCCGGCGAATCCGGCCATTCATGCTGCCACCACGGCCGAGGAAATCTGGGCCGATACGGAAGGACGGGTGGATCTCGTCGTGGCAGGCTCCGGCACCGGCGGCACGTTGACGGGGATTGCCCGTGCACTCAAGCCGCGGCGCCCTTCGCTCAAGGTGTTTGCGGTTGAGCCTGCGGAAAGTCCCGTCCTTTCCGGGGGAGAGCCCAGCCCCCACGGCATTCAGGGTATCGGCCCCGGCTTTAAACCCTCGGTGCTGGCGTTGGAGTTGCTCGACGGGGTGATCCGCGTATCCGAAAAAGAGGCGTTGACCATGGCAAGGCGTTGCGCACGGCTGGATGGCGTGCCCGTCGGGATTTCCTCGGGTGCCGCAATACACGCCGCCGCAGCGATGGCACGAGATCCGGCAAATGCGGGCAAGCTTATCGTGACGATCGCCCCATCCTTTGCGGAACGCTATCTTTCTACGGCGCTGTTCGCCGATCTCTGAATTCCGCGATCAAAATGCCTTGACGGCCGGCTCAAGCCCCAATGCCTGGGCAAGCCGATCGAGCCTGCGCAGCACGGCCTCACCGGCAAACACCCCGCCGCTTTCATCGAGCCGAAGCAGCAATTGCCGGCCGTTGACGGCAAGGCGCGTGCCGGCGAGCAAATCGGGCGTGCCGGCGGACAGCGTGTATGCCAATCGCAACGCAAACCCCAAGACTTCTGCGCGGTTGGTGCTGGCCACATCCAATAAGCGCCGGGCCGGGCTTAAAAACGGTGCATCCGGCTGGGCTTCATAGCGCAACGCAACGGCCAGCGCGAGGAAAGCGCGCGTCGGGTGGTCGAGTCCCACCCCCGGCTGGCGCAATACCCGAAAAAACGCATGTTCGGCGCGGTATTCGGGATGCTCGCGTGCACCGATATCAGACATCCAGCAGGCGGCTTTGCGGAGCTTGCGGCTCAGAGCATCTTCCTCCGGAAAAAGCGGATCGGTCCAATCCGACAGGGTTTCCGGCAGGTTCGAATCGCGGCCGAGCGCCTCGGCAAATTCCTGGGCTGCGGCAAGCAGGGGGTCTTCGGCCTGAATTTCCGGCGAGAGACGTAGCCAATACCAGCCTTCGCGCAAGCCGTTGGCGCTAAACACCACCCGCCTGGGCTGTGCCGCGCGCAGCAGCCGCCGCAACACGACCGCGGCAAAAGGGAGATCATCGATCCGCCGGCGAGAAACTCCGGGCAGGCGCTCCAACGCGCGCCGGCCGGCCCCGGCGATAACGCCGGCCAAATCCCGCGCTTCTTCCCGGCGGATGGCGTAGTGATGCACAATCGCAAGCGGGTAGCCGGTTTGCGTTATGTGAATACGTGCCAAGGCCCGCCATGCGCCGCCGACCAAATACAGGTCTTTGCCCGTCCCTTCGCCCAGCCAGGCCACTTTGGCGAGATCGGCTTCCGCCAATCCCCTTGCGCGTCCGGGGTCTCCGTTTGCGCGTTCGCTCAAGCGAATAACCCCGAGCGGAAGGGTTGCCGTGGCTCCGGCGCGTCCGGCATAAAGCCGCACCAGTTCGAGAGAACCGCCGCCGATATCCGCAAGCACGCCATCGGCCGTAGGGATGCCGCAGAGTACCCCCGCCGCGGAAAGAGCGGCCTCTTCGGTTCCGGAAAGAACGCGCACCGCTATTCCCGGAAGCGTATTTTTCATTTCCGCTACGAAGTCCGCGCTGTTGCTTGCCTCCCGCACAGCCGAGGTTGCCAGAACTTCCATCACCACCACCCCCATCGCCCGCGCGATGGCGTGGTAACGGCGCAATATCTTCAGCGTTTCCGCCATGGCGGATTCGGCCAGCCGCCCTGTGGACTCCAGCCCGTGCCCGAGCCGTAGCACCGCTTTTTCGTTGAAAATCGGCAGCGGATTCCGGGTTGCACCTTCAAAGACAACCAACCGCACGGAGTTGGAGCCGACATCCACCACAGCAAAGCGGGGAGGCTTGCTTGCAGCCGAAAAGGGCACGGCTTCAGTCCTGCATAAGGCGGTCAGGAGGGCGGCTGAGGCTCAGCGGAGAAACGACGGGCGGCCCGTGCAAGGCCGAACCGCGCCCCGAGAGCGAGGGGTTGGTCATGAAATATTCGTGGGCGGAAAAGGGCTTTCGCCCGGGACCAAGCCGCTTCCAACTGCCATCGGGCATCAGCTCCCAGGATTGCATCGTATCTTTCAGGTTGGTCACCATGATCTGGTCAAGCACCTGCGCGTGAACCGTCGGGTTATGGATCGGCACGAGCGTTTCCACCCGCCAATCCATATTGCGTTCCATCCAATCCGCGCTGCTGATGAACACGCGAGCATGACGGCTCGGCAGCGCATGGCCGTTGCCGAAGACGCAAATCCGGCTGTGTTCGAGGAACCGACCGACAATCGACTTGATTCGGATGTTCTCGGAAAGTCCCTCCACGCCGGGGCGAAGGCAGCAAATTCCGCGGATCACGCCGAAAATTTTCACCCCGGCTTGCGAGGCTTCGTAGAGTTTGTCGATCAGCACCCGATCCACCAAGGCGTTGAGTTTCAGCCAGATCGTGGCGGGGCGTCCGGCACGCGCAAAGCCGATTTCCTGATCAATGAGTTCGATCAACGTCGAGCGCAGGGTCAGCGGGCTGAACGCCACGGCTTCCATTTGCGCCGGCTTGGCATAACCGGTCATGTAATTGAACAGCCTTGCGGCATCGCGCGTGAGTTCCGGCTCACAGGTGAAAAAAGAAAGATCTGTGTAGATCCGCGCCGTGATCGGATGATAGTTACCGGTGCCGAAATGGGCATAAGCGCGCATCAGCCCGCCTTCGCGCCGCACGACCAGAGAAAGCTTGGCATGGGTTTTCAGGTCGCGGAAACCGTAAACGACTTGCACGCCGGCGGCCTCTAAGGTCCGGGCGAGCCGGATATTGGCTTCCTCGTCAAAGCGGGCCCGCAGCTCCACCACCGCGGTGACGGATTTGCCTGCCTCTGCCGCCTCCACAAGAGCTTTGACGATGGGGCTTCCGGAAGATGTGCGATATAATGTTTGTTTGACCGCGACCACGGCAGGATCGGCAGCCGCCTGACGCAAAAATTGCACCACCACATCGAAACTCTCAAAGGGGTGATGCACAATAAGGTCCTTGGCGCGGATAGCGGCAAAGCAATCCCCGCCGAAATCTCGGATCCGCTCGGGAAACCGCGGAGTATACGGCGGGAAGAGCAAATCCGGCCGATCATCGACGATCAGCTGTTTTAAATCCGCAATTCCCAGAATGCCGGGATGCATGAATACGCCTTCGGCCGGGGCTTCCAGCTCATCGCGCACCAATTCCAGCAAATCCTCCGGCATCGCCGCGTTGACATCGAGATGGATCGCGACCCCGCGTCTGCGGCGCTTCAACGCCGTCTCGTAGGAACGGACGAGATCTTCGGCTTCCTCTTCGATTTCCACATCCGTGTCGCGGATGACTCGGCAAAGCCCTTGGCCGGTGACGCGCAAACCGGGGAAAAGCCGGTCCAAAAACAGGCTCACCAGGTCTTCAAGCATCAGAAAGCGCGCTTTGCCGTTGGCTTCGCTTTCCTGGGGCAAGCGAATAAACCGCTCAATCCCTTGGGGGAGAGGGATCAGCGCCTTCAGCTGTGCGCCGTCTTCCTCACGCACCAAACGGAGTACCATCACCAGCCCCATATTGGGGATGAACGGGAAGGGATGCGCGGGATCAATCGCAAGCGGTGTGAGCACCGGAAAGACCCGCTCCATGAACCAGGATTCAAGCCAGCGGCGGTCTTCGGCCGAGAGCGCATTGTGCGCCAGCGCATTGCGATCGAGCACGACGAGCCCTGCTTCGTGCAATTCCCGGCGAAGCTCGTGCCAAAGCCGATGCTGTTCCGCCACAAGCGTTTGCACTTGGGCACGTATCGCCTGAAGCTGCTGTGCCGGAGTACGACCGTCGGGCGAAGGAGCCGTCACCCCTGCCTTGGCCTGGCCCATGAGCCCGGCGACGCGGACAGAATAGAATTCGTCGAGGTTTGAGCCGCTGATCGAGAGAAAGCGCACACGCTCCAGCAAGGGATGGCGGGGGTTTGCCGCTTCCTCCATGACCCGCCCGTTGAAATCGAGCCAGGAAAGTTCGCGGTTGATGAACCGGGCCGGGCTATCCGGCGCAATCTTAAGGCCGGAAGACGGTGTCGGCTTGGCGGCGTCTCGGTGGAGGAGTTCGACGTTCGAAGCAGTCATGGTCTCAATCGAAATCTCACAGTTCGCAGTGCTCGGTTGGAATGCCGGTGATGTTTTCAACAGTTGTCCATTTCTTCGGCCGCGCCTCCGTTCAACAGATCCGCCAGAGCATGCTGCGCCAAGGTTCGACTGACGGGGCTTCCGCTTGCCAGTGCCGCCTCATCCAGGCGCTTGACCGCCTCGCGCAGCGCGGCGGCTGTGCGGGGCAACCGTCGCAGCAACCAGGATTGCATCGCAGAGGAAACCAGAAGCTGGCGTTCCGCGAGCAGGCGTTGCAACAAAACAGCAAGGAGATGGTCTTCCGGCGGCTTTACGACAACGGCGAGCGTTGCACAAAGCCGGCTTTTGAGATCGGGAAGAGAGAGCGGCCAGGAAGCCGGCGGCGTTCGCGCGGCAAGCAACACGGCCGAGCGGCTTTCCGCCGCAAGATTGAGAAGATGCAAGAGGGCTCTTTCATCTTGCAGGTCGTCGAGCGCATCGATGGCGATGCGGCCGGGAAGCGGGGGACTGATCGGCACCAAATTGCGGGCAGAAAGCATAACGCCGTGCTCGGCCTTGGTCCAAATATGCAAGAGGTGCGTCTTACCCACCCCGCTTGCGCCCCAGAGCACCAACCGCCCCTCGGGCCAGGCAGAGACGCGGGCAAGCCAGCTCCGCGCCGCGGCGTTCGACGCAGCAGGAATAAAATCCGCCGCCGCGTATTCCGGGGTAAGGCGTAGCGGCAGCGCCAATTGCGGATCAAACGGACTCATGCGAGGCCACTTTTGCCGGCGAAGGAGAGGTTTTTCCGCCCTCAGCGTCCGTTTCCGGGGGAAGTTCCAGATAAAACGGGCTTGCCATATATCGGCGCAGCCAAAAGCGGATCAACACGCCGATTGTGGCCGCGGCGGGTACCGCAAGCAAGACGCCAAGGAAGCCAAAGGCCGCCCCGCCGGCGAACAGGGCGAAAATCACCCACACGGCATGCAGTTCCACCCGATCGCCCAAGAAACGCGGATAGATCACATAGCCTTCAAGGATTTGCCCAACAACGAATACGGCGATGACCCGAAGAACGCCACCCCACGTCGGGAATTGTGCGAGAGCGAGAGCAATCGAGGCAACAAAGCCCGTGATGCTGCCGACGTAAGGGATGAAAGAAAGAACCCCGGCCGCAAGGCCGACGATCAAGCCCAAATCGAGCCCCACCAAGGAGAGCGCGGTGGCGTAGTAAAGCGCCAGCAACAAACTGCAAAGCGCTTGTCCACGAACCCAGGCAGACAAAATCCGGTCCACTTCGCGCGCTTGCGCTCGGATCACCTCCGCATAACGGCGCGGCAGCCAGGAATCGATTGCCGCGATCAGGCGCGGCCAGTCCCTGAGCAGATAAAAGGCAACGATGGGTGTTACGATTACCAAGCTGAGTACGTTAAAGAGTGCAAAGCCGCTGCCGATAACGCGGGTAATTGCGCCGACCAGGAAAGAGAGCATCGCCCCCGCTTGGCTGCTCACCAGATCCCGAAGATGCGAATCCACGAATTGCGGGCCGAGACGTTCTTGCAACTCGGCCATCAAGCCGTTGGCAAAATCGCGTAGCATGCCGACATAAACCGGCGCGCGGCTGGCCAGAATGCTGATCTGAGCGAGGATGAGCGGATAGAGGAGCAAGGCAAACAGCAGCGTGGCCGCAATCAAGGCGACCATCAGCAGTGCCGCCACAATTCCCCGCGGCAAGCCCGCACGGGCCAGCCGTGCCGCAGCCGGGTGCAAGACATAGGCAATCCCGAATGCAGCAACGAAGGGCAAGAGGATCGGCCCAAATAATTGCAAGATCAACCAAATCGCAAACCCGAAACCGGCAAGAATCGCCAGCGCCGTCCCTCGGCCTGCGGGCCTGCCCGCGATCGGGGCGAGCTTCTCTTCGGGTTGCCCTTGCGGAGGAGCCTGAGCGCGCGGGGTGGGCTCAAAGGTCATCGCGGTTTCACGGCAGAGACGACATAAGCGCTGCCCGAGGCGAATGTGCTGGCCGCCACCGCCCAGATCAAAACCCCATGCAGCGTGCGCAAAAGCGGGCTTTCCGTCGCTCCGGCTGCGGCCGCGAAGAGGGCAACCGCCACCAAGGCCAGTTGCAACGCTGTGTTCAATTTGGAAATCAAGAGCGGGCGGACCGCCACGGCATTTCCGAGAAGGCTTAACAGCAATACGCCGCCCACGATCAACACATCGCGAAACACGACCAAAATTGCCAACCAATCGGGCAGAATGCGCACCACCGCAAGCGCAACATACATACTCACCAAGAGTGCTTTATCCGCCATCGGGTCCAGCACGGCGCCGACCGCGGTGCCGCCCTGCCTGCGGGCAAGCCATCCATCGACCGCATCGGAAAGCCCGGCGGCAACGAATAGCCAAAATGCCGCGCTCATATCGTGGCGCAAGACCAGCCACACGGCGACGGGAACCGCACAGAGCCGCAAGAATGAAATGACGTTCGGCACGCTGACAAAGCCAAGCCCTGCCTCTGCCGAGGTTGCCACCGCGCCATGTCCATGGATCGGCCGATCCGGCATCGGATGGCTTGCCGGGGCCATCTGTTGCGCTGTGCGCGCTGCTGTGTTTGTCTTCGCCAGCGTAACCTCCTTGTCGTGCTGCCCTGCGAACCAACAGCCCGGGCGGCGCGTTCGCTTACACGAAAACATGGCCCAAGCTGCCTAGGAAGCGCAATGACCTCTCTGACGTATCGCCTTTCCGGAGTCGATCTTGAAGCCGCGGAAGGCTTGGTTGAGGCTATCAAGCCTTTGGCACAATCCACAGTGCGCCCGGGGGTGCTGGGGGGGCTTGGCGGATTTGGCGCGCTCTTTGATTTGCAGGCTGCCGGCTTTCGGGATCCGGTGCTGGTCGCGACCACCGACGGCGTGGGCACGAAGCTCAAACTCGCAATCGCTGCCGGCCGGCACGAGAGTGTGGGCGTCGATCTCGTGGCGATGTGCGTGAACGACCTGATCGTCCAGGGCGCGACGCCCCTCTTCTTTCTGGATTATTTTGCTACCGGCCGGCTTTCTCCCGCGCAGGCGAAGGCGGTGATTGCCGGAATTGCCGCCGGATGCCGAGAGGCAGAGTGCGCGCTTGTAGGCGGAGAGACGGCGGAAATGCCGGGGATGTATGCGGAAGGTGATTACGATCTCGCCGGTTTTGCGGTGGGCGCGGCCGAACGCAGCCGATTGCTTCCGCAATCTGTGGCTGTCGGGGATACAATTCTTGGGTTGGCCAGCAGCGGCGTGCATTCGAACGGCTTTTCTCTCGTCCGTCGCCTGATGGCTGAAAAGGGGCTGCGGTTGGAAGATCCGGCGCCCTTCGCGCCGCAGCAAAGCCTCGGTGAAGCGCTGTTGACGCCAACCCGCATTTATGTGCGCTCCTTACTCCGTCTGCATCAGGCAGGGCTGTTGAAAGCCGCGGCCCATATCACCGGCGGCGGCCTTATCGGCAACCTGCCGCGCGTTCTGCCCGAGGGTGTGGTGGCAAAGCTGGATGCCAGCCGTTGGCAGCTTTCCGAGGTATTCGTCTGGCTTGCGCAAGCCGGCGGCATTCCCCCAGCGGAAATGTTTCGCGTGTTCAATTGCGGGATCGGCATGGCTCTGGTGGTCAGCGACGCCGCGCAGGCGCAGGTCATGTTGACCGGCTTGGGGGAAACCGTCTTTCCGATCGGCACCTTGGCGAGCGGGGAAGGGCCGGCCCGGGTCGAGATCACGTTTCCGACAGGTTGGTTTGGATGAAGCGGCGAACAGCGGTACTGATCAGCGGCCGCGGCAGCAATCTGAAAGCGTTGATTGATGCCGCCAGGGATCCGCGTTTTCCTGCCGAAATTGCACTCGTGATTTCCAACGAGCCGGAAGCCCCGGGGCTGAAACTGGCCCAGGAGGCCGGCATTGCCGCGCAAGTGATCGCGCATCGGCCTTTTCGTGGTGACCGCGCAGCCCATGAAGCGGCGATTGATCATGCCCTGACGGCCGCGGAAATCGAGCTTGTGTGTCTTGCCGGCTACATGCGGCTCCTGACGCCGTTTCTGGTTGGACGCTGGGCGGGACGGATGCTGAATATTCATCCCAGCCTGCTGCCGGCTTTTCCGGGGTTACACACGCATGCGCGCGCGCTGGCTGCGGGGGCAAAGGTACATGGCTGCACCGTGCATTTGGTAACCGAGGAGATGGATTCCGGCCCGATCTTGGTGCAAGCCGCCGTGCCCGTCCTCCCCGATGACGACGAAGCCACGCTTGCGGCGCGGGTGCTTGCCCAGGAACACGTGATTTATCCTTTGGCGCTGCGCTTGCTGGCCGGCGGCGAGGCGGGCAAACCCGCCTCTCCCGCATCACGGCTGGTGAACCCCTTGCCCATCGGGGCAGAAGCGCCTTAGAAAGCGACGCCTACCAACCAGATCGCTGAACCGAGGTGCCATGGCCGACCACGTTCTCTCTTCGAATGTTTTGCAATCCGGTGCCCCTCTGACGGAGGACGATTTCCTGAGGGATCGGCAACGTTTCTTCAGCAACTTCACGCGCTTTGCCGTTGGGACCACCGCGTTTCTTGTCATCCTCCTGATCCTGCTCGCGGTCTTTTTGCTTTGAGCCCGCGCGAAAGGGCGAATGCCTTAGGCCTGCAGAGCTTGCGGAGCACCGCCGCCGGCGCGCCGAGCGTCCAGGCTGACTGTTCCGGCGCCGAACGCTGCGATCTGGAGCAAGCCTCCGGCCATTGCCAGGTTTTTATAAAAGTGGATCAAATTGTTGTGATCCCCGGCTGGAAGGTGGACTGCGAAGCCGGTCACGAGGCAAAATAACGCGAGAACCCAGGCCGCAAAGCGTGTTTGCCAGCCGAGCACAAGCAAGATGCCGCCGCCGAGCTCGACGATCACGGATACCACATAGGCTGCGGGTGGAAAGGGGAGACCGACATGCGCGATATAGGCGATGGTGTTGGAAGGCGCGACAAGCTTACCGAACCCGGCGTAAAGGAAAATGACCGCGATCAGAAGCCGACCAATAAAAGCAACCCGTCCGGGCATGACTTCCTCCTGAGTTTTTGCCCAGCCGTACACCGGCCTGGAGATAAACGCGTACGGCCGAGTAGAACAAATACTCAAGCAGCGTACCGGTAAGAGCACGCTTGGGCAAGGGGGCGTGTAACAAACTCTCTTGAAACAATCAGCAGTTTAGGAGCCAACCCGGTGGCAGATGTTTCCCTCCCCCTTATCGATCCGGCAGGCAGTTCTACGACCGTTCCCGGAGACCTCTTGCGCCTGATTACCTGCGGCAGCGTGGATGACGGCAAATCCACACTGATCGGCCGGCTGCTCTTTGATACCGACAGCCTAACGGAGGACCAGCGCCAGCGTCTCGCACGCGACAGTGCCCGGCTCGGCGCTCCGGAGGGGGAGCTGGATTATTCCTTGTTGCTCGACGGGCTGGAAGCGGAACGCGAGCAGCGGATCACCATCGACGTCGCCTATCGGTTTCTCACCACGCCCCGGCGGAAGTTCATCATCGCGGACTGTCCCGGGCATGAACAATATACGCGCAATATGGTAACGGGAGCCTCGATGGCGAACGCCGCGGTCGTGCTCTGCGATGCGCGCTATGGGGTGCTGACGCAAACGCGCCGACATGCCTTTATTGCGGCATTGATGGGAATTCGTCATGTCGTGCTTGCCGTTAACAAAATGGATCTCGTGGATTTTGATGCCGATTGCTTCCACGCCATTGCTTCCGAATTTCGTAGCCATGCGGAGCAAATCGAGCTTCCCCACGTAACGGCTATTCCGCTTTCGGCACGGTTTGGCGATAACGTTTTCCATCGCAGCGCGCGCACCCCGTTTTACACCGGCCCGACACTGCTCGAATGTCTCGAATCCGTACCGAGCGCGCCCGCTTCCGTTTCTTCGCCGTTCCGGTTGCCGGTGCAATGGGTCGCTCGGGTCGGCGGCAATTTTCGCGGCTACGCCGGCACCATTGCTAGCGGCGCCGTGCGGCCGGGCATGAAAGTGGTGAACGTGCATTCGGGGGCCGTAAGCGAGGTGCGCCGGCTTGTGGAAATGGACCGCGAGCGCGAGGAAGCAGTTGCCGGCGAAGCGGTGATGATCGAGCTTTCCTCGGAGATCGATGTCGCGCGCGGTGATGTGCTGGCCGATGCCGAGGCCCCGCCCGAGCTGGCCGATCAGTTTTCCGCTCACGTCGTTTGGTTGCACGAACAACCGATGTACGCGGGCCGGGCTTATTTGTTCAAATTCGGCGCCGCTACCGTGCCGGGCACGATTACCGAGATCCGTTACCAAATCGATGTGAATACCTTGGCGCACGTTGCCACGCGCGCTTTACACCAGAACGAAGTAGCTCAGGTGCAC
This sequence comes from Terriglobia bacterium, assembly GCA_023511585.1. Classification (GTDB taxonomy): domain Bacteria; phylum Pseudomonadota; class Alphaproteobacteria; order Acetobacterales; family Acetobacteraceae; genus JAIMBF01. The sequence goes on along the minus strand of JAIMBF010000002.1, from coordinate 49,921 downwards.
ATCGCGCTCTCTCGCCGCATTCCCTTTGAGCCCTATGCCGTCAATCGCTTTCTTGGCAGTTGCATTATCATCGACCGGCTGACCAACGCCACCGTCGGTGCCGGCATGATTGAATTTGCCTTGCGCCGATCCGCCAATTTGCACTGGCAGAACCTGATTGTGGACAAAACCGCGCGCTCCGCTTTAAAGGGGCAACGGCCGGCCGTGATTTGGTTTACCGGTCTTTCCGGATCCGGCAAATCCACCATTGCCAATTTGGTGGAACAGAAACTTCATGCCGAAGGGCGCCATACTTACACTTTAGATGGCGACAATATTCGTCATGGGCTTTCACGGGATCTCGGCTTCACCGAAGCCGACCGCGTCGAAAACATCCGCCGGGTGGCCGAGGCCGCGAAGCTGTTCGTCGATGCCGGGCTGATCGTGCTTGTTTCGTTCATCTCGCCCTACCGCGCGGACCGGGATGCAGCGCGTGCGTTGGTGGGAGCGGATGAATTTATCGAGGTCTTTGTTGACACGCCGCCGGAAGAATGCGAGCGGCGGGATCCGAAGGGGCTTTACCGCAAGGCGCGTGCCGGATTGCTGAAGAACTTCACCGGCGTGGATGCTCCTTACGAGCCGCCCGAAGCGCCCGAGCTGACTTTGCAAACGCTCCGAACCCCTGCGGAAGAGCTTGCGGAGCAGGTCGTTTCTTTTCTCCGCAGCCGCGGCTATTTGGGCTGAAAGCGCTTCAATCGGAAAGCGGCACCAATTTCACGCGCTTGCCGCCGGCGGAAAGCGCGATCCGGCCGGCCTTCAGCGCCAAAGCATCGGCGCCGAAGACATCCCGCCGCCAGCCGTGCAGTGCGGCAATGTCCGGGTCTTCCTCTGCGGCAAGCCTCTCGATGTCTTCGGTAGAGGCCACCAGCCGCGGCGCCACGTGGTGTTCTTCGCTCTTGGCCAAAAGCAAAACCTTCAGCAAGGCAACCAAAGCCGGCGAGGGCTTTGCCCCCTCCTGTTTGCGCAACGGTTCGGGTAAGGCGTCTTTCGGCAAGAGCAGCGCCTCTTTGATCACGGCAAGCAAGGCCGCGCCTTGGCGGCTCTCGGCAAAGCCGCGCGCGAGGTTGCGTGCCCGTGCCAAGGCCTCGGGCGTGGTCGGCATGCTTGCGGCAATTTCCAGCAGGGTTTCGTCTTTTAAGATACGCTGGCGCGGCACGTTCAGGCGTTGCGCTTCGCGCTCGCGCCAGGCCGCCGCCGCCCGCAGCACGCCCAGCATGCGCCGATTATTGCTCCGCGGCCGGAGCCGCTCCCAGGCCTGCTCGGGGGCAGTTCGGTACGTTGCCGGATCCGCAAGCGCTGCCATCTCTTCGGCGACCCATGCAAGCCGACCTTCTTCGGCAAGCCGCGCATGAAGTTGTTCATAGACATTGCGCAAATGGGTCACGTCGGCCGCTGCATAGGCGATCTGCGCCGGCGAAAGGGGTCTGGCCGACCAATCGCTGAAGCGATGGGCCTTGTCGATCTGCCTGTCGGTAAACGCCGAAACCAGCGACTCGTAGCCCGCCTGATCACCAAACCCCGCCACCATCGCGGCGACTTGCGTATCGAACAGCGGGGTGGGAATTTCACCGAATCGGAGCAGGAAAATCTCCACATCTTGGCGCGCTGCATGGAACACCTTCACCACACGCGGATCTCCCAACAGCTCCTTCAGCGGCGTGAGATCGAGCCCTGCAGCCAGCGCGTCCACGATCACCACCTCTTGAGCGCCGGCAAGCTGGACCACGCAAAGCTCGGGCCAATAGGTCCGTTCGCGCACAAATTCGGTATCGACGGTGACATACGTCTCCTGCCGCAGGCGCGCGCAGGCCGCGGCGAGCTCGGCGGTGGAGGTGATCACCTTGGGAAGAGAAGAACGTTCGGGAAGCGTAGAATGTAGCATGCGCGTCTTTTTTTTACACATGCGGAGGGAAACGGCAACGCATGCTTACGAGATGAGCATGCTTGACAGGAAAGCCAAGGCGCGGCTTGTCTGCCGCGCTTAGGTTTCGCGTCCGCAAATAGGACTTTCTTCATGCATCCCTATCGCACCCACACATGTGGGGCTTTGCGCTCTTCCGATATCGGCAACACCGTTCGGCTTTCCGGCTGGGTGCACAGCAAGCGCGACCATGGCGGCCTGCTGTTTATCGATCTCAGAGATCATTACGGCATCACCCAATGCGTGTTCACCCGCGGCAGCACGGTTTTCGAGCAAGCCGAAGAGTTGCGCGTGGAAAGCGTAATCACGGTCACCGGGCTTGTGGTCGCGCGCGAGCCGGGGACGGAGAACCCGAAGCTCGCCACCGGGCAAATCGAGCTCCGCGTGGAAACGCTTGTCGTGCTTTCTCCGGCGGACCCGCTGCCGATCCAAGTGGCGGGAGATGCCCAATTCCCCGAGGAACTCAGGCTGCAATACCGCTTTTTGGATCTGCGGCGGAGGCGGATGCACCACAACATCATGCTCCGCAGCCAGATCATTTCTTCCATTCGCCGGCGCATGGAAGCGCAAGGTTTTACGGAGTTTCAAACCCCTATTCTGACTGCTTCCTCGCCGGAAGGGGCGCGGGACTTTCTGGTGCCGGCACGACTGCATCCGGGCAAATTCTATGCCTTGCCGCAGGCACCGCAGCAATTCAAGCAATTGCTGATGGTCGCCGGGTTCGATCGCTATTTTCAGATTGCTCCGTGTTTTCGCGACGAAGCCTCACGCGCGGACCGTTCGCCCGGCGAATTCTATCAGCTCGATTTCGAGATGAGCTTTGTCACCCAAGAAGATGTGTTCGCCGCAATCGAGCCCGTGCTTGCCGGGGTCTTCGAAGAATTCAGCAATGGGCGCAAGGTCACTGCTCCGCCGTTTCCCCGCATCCCTTACGCGCAGGCGATGCTGGAATTCGGCACCGATAAGCCCGATTTGCGCAACCCGCTTCGCATCGGCGATGCGACGGAGCAGTTTCGCGATTCTGCCTTCGGGCTTTTTGCGCGCATGGTGGCGAATGGCAGTGTGGTGCGGGCGATCCCTGCGCCCGGAGCGGCAACGCAGCCGCGTTCGTTCTTTGACAAGCTCAATGACTGGGCCCGAGAAGAAGGCATGGGCGGGCTCGGTTATATTATTTACGGCCCCGACAGCATCAAAGGGCCGATTGCCCGGAACTTGGAAAGCGAGCGGGTTGAGTCCATCCGGCAAACCTTCGGCTTAACACCCCAAGATGCGATTTTTTTCGTCGCCGGTCCCAAGGCTTCCGCCGGCAAATTTGCGGGCATGGTGCGCATGCGGCTGGCAGAAGAGCTCAACCTGATGGAGCAAGATGCGTTTCGCTTTGTCTGGATTACCGATTTTCCCATGTACGAGCGAAACGAAGAGACCGGGCAGATCGAATTTTCGCACAACCCCTTCAGCATGCCCCAAGGAGGGCTGGAAGCGCTCAACACGCTGGATCCGCTCGAGATCAAAGCCTTCCAGTATGACATTGTCTGCAACGGCGTGGAGCTCTCGTCCGGGGCGATTCGCAACCATCGGCCGGACATCATGCTGCGGGCCTTTGAAATTGCAGGCTATTCGGCGGAGGAAGTGGAAGCCCGCTTCGGCGGCATGCTGCGGGCTTTCCGTTATGGGGCGCCTCCGCATGGCGGTGCGGCTCCAGGGATCGACCGTATCGTCATGCTGCTCGCCGATGAGCCGAATATTCGCGAAGTTATCGCCTTCCCTCTCAACCAGCAGGGCGAGGACTTGTTGATGGGGGCGCCTGCTCCGATATCGGAGGCGCGGCTTAAGGAATTGTCGCTTCGGCTGGATCTCAAGCCGACGCCAAAGGCAACGCCATAGGGCTCACGGCTATTTCCTTATGGGCAAGTGGAACAATCCTCTCCTAGTATTCAGGCTACGCCAGATTTTCGGGAGAATGTGCATGCGGCTCAGCCTTGTTCTTTTCGTCGGCAGCTTTCTCTTCTGCTTCTCCCCCGCTTTTGCTGGCAATGCCCAGACGGCGGTTGCCGAAGTGGCAAACGGCTTGGCCGCACATCGGGCCAATTATCGGCTGACATTTGAATCCTCCCGCGGCGGGGACATCATCGGCGGCACAGGAACCATGAGCTTTGAAGTCATGGACGCCTGCGAAGGTTGGGCGGTGGAGCAAAAGCTCTCGATGATCGTGACCAATCGGGACGGCGAGGACGTCCAGATGGAAACCGATTACGTGACCTGGGAGTCCAAAAACGGCACCCGGCTTCGGTTTCGGATGCATCAAACCACAGACCAGGCAAACCCGGAGGTGACTTCCGGGGAAGCGGTGCTTGAGCGGGTCGGCGGAAAGGGTGAGGTGCACTACAACCAACCCAAAAACCAGCTGGTGAAGCTCCCACCGGGGACGCTGTTCCCGATGTGGCATACGGCGACGATTATTGCAGGCGCGGAAGCGGGCAAAAAGTTTCTCAGTCTGCCGCTGTTTGACGGAACAGCCGAATCCGGCGCACAGGATACGTTTGTCATCGTCACCGACTGGCAAAAGCCTTCCGCTTATCGGTTTCCCTCGTTGAGTAAGCTCCCGAGCGGAAGAGTGCATATTTCTTTCTTCAATCGCACGCCGAGCGCATTCGAGCCGGACTACGAGGTCGGCATGCGGTATTGGCAGAACGGCGTAGCGGACGACATTCGCATGGATTTCGGCGATTTTGTGATGCTCGCCCGCATGACCGATTTCAAGCTTCAGCCCCCGCATCGGTGTTGAAGAGGTCACAGTGAGACGGCATGACCCGCGAGCAGTTCTTGGCTAGCCTCTCTGAAGCGTTTCCACCCAAAGTTTCCGCGCCTTTGCAAGGCTTGTGGTGGGATGCCAAGGGCGATTGGAAACAGGCCCATGCTTCGGTGCAGAACGCTGACGAAGCTGAGGCCGCCTGGGTGCATGCTTACCTTCATCGGAAAGAAGGGGACCTTTCCAACGCCCGCTATTGGTATCGGAAAGCCGGAAAACCAGTGCCGAACACCGCGCTTGGCGAAGAGTGGAATGCGCTGCTGGCCGCTTTGCTGGGGTAAACTCCGTCTTCCCGCGTGGCTGTTCCCGCGGAGTTGACGAAGCGAATAGCTTGATTGTCATGAAGCACGCGGCTATACGCGGCGCGAGGGGGCCATAGCTCAGTTGGGAGAGCGCCTGAATGGCATTCAGGAGGTCAGGGGTTCGACTCCCCTTGGCTCCACCATGCAATTGACGGGTCCAACCCCGGCCCTTATAAGCCGCAGCGCGGCACGGCGAAGGGTTGCCCTTCGCCCGTAGTGGTGTGTCTGCTCAATTTTTGCTCGGTCTTTGCTTTTGGAGAATGCCGTGAAGCGTACCTATCAACCCTCGAAATTGGTCCGCAAACGCCGCCATGGTTTTCGCGCGCGCATGGCTACCGTCGGCGGGCGGCGTGTGCTTGCGTCGCGTCGCGCCAAGGGACGCAAGCGCCTCTCTGCTTGAGGTTTCCGTGGCATGTGCCAGTCCGTCTCCGCAACGCCTCAAACGTCGGGTAGACTTTCTGCAACTGAAGTCAAAGGGGCGGAGGGCGAACATGCCCGGTTTCGTGCTGCAAGCGCTCACCCGGCGCGATAAGGGCCCAACGCGAGTGGGATTTACGGTTACCAAAAAGGTCGGCAAAGCGGTGGTCCGCAACCGCACGCGGCGGCGGCTGAAAGAAGCAGCCCGTCTCGTCTTGCGAGAAAGGCCGCTTGCCGGGATAGATCTCGTTTTTATCGGCAAAGCGGAAACCCGATCCCGCCCTTTTGCCCTATTGCTGGAAGATGTGCGCAATGCACTCAATCGATTGGGCCTGACATGAGTTTCGCAGCCCGCGCCCTGGTTGGATTCGTGCGCCTTTATCAGTGGACTTTGCGGCCCCTGATCGGCGCGCACTGCCGCTTTCACCCAAGCTGCAGCGAGTATGCGATTGCCGCCCTTGAGCGACACGGCGCATGGCGCGGCGCTCTGCTCGCGGCCTGGCGCGTGCTTCGGTGCAATCCTTGGAATGCCGGAGGGTTCGATCCGGTGCCAGCAGATTTTCCCTCTCGTAGCCGGACCGCGCCGTGATGGAACAGAAACGAATGTTTCTTGCGATCGCGATCTCGATTGCGATCCTGCTCGTTTTTCAATTGCTCTCCGCACGGTTTCTGCCCCAGCCGGCGCCGGTGAATACGCCGGCCGGCATTTCCGCGCCTCAAGAACATCCGGCGGCCCCCGCTGGCGCGCATATTGGCCCTGCCCCCGGCATTGGCGCGGAGAAGGCTGCAGAAGAGGCCGAAAAACCTTCCCCGCGGCTTGCGATTCATGCCCCAGCCGTCAGCGGCAGTATCGATTTGCGCGGCGCGCGGCTTGATGATCTCTTGCTCAACAATTATCGCGAAAGCGTCGAGCCCGGCTCACCCCTTGTTCGCCTGCTCACCCCCGAAAGCCAGCCCAAACCCTATTGGGTGCAGTTCGGATGGAGTGCGCCTCCGGGGGCAAATGTGAAGCTTCCCAGCGGGGAAACGGTATGGGCCGCCTCGGCGCCGCAATTAAGCCCGAGCAGCCCGGTGACACTTTCATGGGATAACGGCCAAGGGCTGGAGTTTCAAATCGCGCTGGCAATCGACGACCATTATATGCTCACCGTCGAGCAGCGGGTGAAAAATAATTCCGGCGCTTCCGTGAGTTTGTTCCCCTGGATGCGCATTCGCCGCGATTACACACCGCAGACCGCGGGCTATTACATTTTACACGAAGGCCTTCTTGGGGTTCTGGACGATCGTCTGAAGGAAGTCACTTACGCCAATGCGCGCAGCGAGGGCGCAAAGCACGAAGGCCTCGCCTTCACTTCCACCGGGGCCGGAGGCTGGGCCGGCATTACCGACAAATACTGGCTGGTGGCGTTGATCCCGGACCAAACCCAGATCATGACCGCAAGTTTTCGCAATGTGAAATTGCCGAACGGGGACGGTTATCAGGTCGATTTCGTCAGCGCTGCGCCGCAAACGATTAGCAGCGGTGCAAGCGTAAGGCTGACCGAGCGTGTTTTTGCGGGGGCAAAGGTGGTCAGCCTGCTTGATCATTACGAGCAGGCATACGGGATTCCCCATTTCGACAAGGCCGTGGATTTCGGCTGGTTCTATTTCCTCACCAAGCCGATTTTTTACGCGCTCGATTGGCTCTATAAGCTCACCGGCAATTTCGGCGTCGCCATCCTGATTTTCACCGTTTTTGTCAAAGCGCTGTTTTTCCCGCTGGCGAACAAGTCCTATCGCTCCATGAGCAAGATGCGGCTCCTTGGGCCGAAAATGCAGGCCATTCGGGAACGCTTCAAGGACGATCCTGCGCGCCAGCAGCAGGAAATGATGAATCTGTATCGCGCGGAGGGTGTGAACCCGGCTTCCGGCTGCCTGCCGATGCTCATTCAAGTGCCGGTGTTTTTCTCGCTCTATAAGGTCATTTTCGTGACCATAGAAATGCGTCAGGCGCCTTTTTTCGGCTGGATCCGCGACCTTTCAGCGCCCGATCCGACCAATATTTTCAATCTGTTCGGGTTGTTGCCGTTTGATCCGACACAGATTTCTTCATTTCTGCAGCTCGGCATTTGGCCGATTATCATGGGCTTCAGCATGTATCTGCAACAGCGCCTGAACCCGCCGCCGCCGGATCCGGTGCAGGCGCGGCTGTTTCAGTTCATGCCGGTTATTTTCACGTTTATGCTGGCACGCTTCCCGGCGGGCTTGGTGATTTACTGGACGTGGAACAACCTTCTTTCGATTGTGCAACAATGGCTGATTATGCGCAACACGCGGCTGAGCCAACCACGCATGGCACGCACCTGAGCGCAAGATCTGCAAAGGCGATTGAAGCGGAGAAGCTGTTTCTCGGCCCCTGCCGGTTTGTGCGCGCGGTGCAAACGCTGACCGATTTGCCCGAGCCCGGGGTTTGGGAAGTTGCCTTTGCCGGAAGATCCAATGTCGGCAAGTCTTCATTGCTGAATGCACTGGTGAACCGACACGGGCTTGCGCGCACGGCAGCAAGGCCGGGCCGTACGCAGCAGCTGAACTTCTTTGACCTCGGCGGCAAGCTTTTTCTGGTGGACATGCCCGGCTACGGTTATGCCAAAGCGCCGAAGTCCTTAAAAACGGCATGGCAAGGGCTGTTGTTCGATTATTTGCGCGGGCGGCCGAATCTGCGTCGGGTGCTGTTGCTGTTAGACGCGCGCGTGCCGGTGCAGACATCCGATCGTGCGGTTATGGACTTGCTCGATAAAGCGGCGGTGAATTTTCAATTGGTGCTGACCAAGATTGACGGCACCAAACCCGCTCAGCTTGCTGCCAAACAAGCCGAAGCAGCCGCGCTCGCGCGCGCGCATACGGCGGCACATCCGGAGGTCATTGCCACCTCCGCCGTTGCAAAGGCGGGAATCGAGGCATTACGGGCAACGCTTGCCGAGCTGCTGGAGCAATGACCCTGGGAGGGGCGCGCCGGCCGCTGTTTCCATCGCCCTGTGGGTGGGTTTCACTCCTTTCGCGCTCGGCGCGGTGAGGCGGAGACGGCGTTCAGGCATCTCCGCCGCCCTCTCATCGCTCAAGGCCGCCCCGGGGCTGCCCCGGCGCGCCCGCCGCCGCGGTATCCTCAGATATCGGCGTAACAATGCGTCTCCGCAGCCGCGCCGGGATGCACAACCGCACCGAGATAGGCCGGCCCAACGGTTTGCGCGTATCGCCAAAGCGCCCCGCTGTTATAATCGGTTTTACGGGGCTGCCAGGCCGCGCGGCGCGCCGCGAGTTCGGCATCGGAAAGCAGCACGTCGATCCGGCCGGCTTCCGCGTCGATCACAATGCGATCGCCGTTCTGCAACAGCGCGATCGGCCCGCCGACAGCGGCTTCCGGGCCGATATGGCCCACGCAAATCCCGCGCGTGCCGCCGGAAAAACGCCCATCGGTGATCAGCGCCACCTGCTCGCCCATGCCCTGGCCATAGATCGCACTGGTGGTGGAAAGCATTTCCCGCATGCCGGGACCGCCTTTGGGGCCTTCATAGCGAATCACGATCACATCGCCTGGCTTGTAGGCCCGTGCCTGCACGGCGGCAAACGCGTCTTCTTCGCTATCGAAACAAAGTGCCGTGCCCTCGAAACGCAACTTCTTGAGGCCGGCGACTTTTACAATCGCACCTTCCGGGGCAAGATTGCCCTTAAGCCCCACCACGCCGCCCGTGGGCGAGATCGGCCGGCTGAGCGGATGCAGCACGTCCTGGTCGGTGGGCACCACCACATTGGCGAGATTTTCGGCCAGAGTGCGGCCGGTTACGGTGAGACAATCGCCATGCAAAAGCCCGCCATCCAAAAGCGCCTTAAGAATCACCGGGACACCGCCGATTCGAAACACATCCAGCGCCACGTATTTGCCTCCGGGCTTCAAGTCCGCGATGTAGGGCGTGCGGCGCATAATCTCCGCCACATCATCGAGGGTGAAGCGTATCCCCGCCTCATGCGCAATCGCCGGCAAATGCAGGCCGGCATTGGTGGATCCGCCGGTGGCCCCGACCACAACGGCCGCGTTTTCAAGCGCTTTGCGGGTGACGATATCACGCGGGCGAATGCGTTGGCGCAGCAGCTCCATCACCGCCCGTCCCGATTCGACAGCAAAACGATCCCGCTCCTCGTAAGGGGCCGGCGCGCCGGCAGAGCCGGGCAAAGCGAGCCCGATCGCTTCCGAGACCATCGCCATCGTGTTGGCGGTGTATTGCCCGCCGCAGGCACCCGCCGAGGGGCAGGCGACACATTCCAGCTCATGCAAATCGGCATCGCCGATCTTTCCTGCAGCATGTTGGCCGACGGCCTCGAAGACATCCACAACCGTGACATCGCGCCCACGGAAACGGCCGGGAAGAATGGAGCCGCCGTACATAAACACGCTCGGGATATTCAGCCGCAGCATGGCCATCATCATGCCCGGCAAAGACTTGTCACAGCCGGCCAAGCCGACCAAAGCATCATAGCAATGCCCGCGCACGGTGAGCTCCACCGAATCGGCAATGATCTCGCGCGAAACCAGCGACGATTTCATGCCCTGGTGGCCCATGGCGATGCCGTCGGTGACGGTGATGGTGGTGAATTCCCGCGGCGTACCGCCTGATTCCGCAACACCCTTTTTCACCGATTGCGCCTGGCGCGAGAGCGCAATGTTGCACGGGGCGGCCTCATTCCAGCACGTGGCCACGCCGACGAAAGGCTGGTGAATTTCATCTTCCGTCAGTCCCATCGCGTAATAATAGCTACGATGCGGCGCTCGATCCGGACCTTCCGTCACATGTCGGGATGGCAGGCGAGATTTGTCCCATTTTTTTTGCATCGCGAAAGCTCCCTTATTTGCGTCCTTGCGCGCGTGCCTAATCGGCCGTTGCATGCAGTGACCGGATTGCGAATTTGACCCGAGCGTGTTCCATGTCGAGTTCGTCACGACGTCGTTTGGTTTCTTCAACAACCTCTGCCGGCGCGCGCGCCAGAAAATCCGCGTTCGTCAGCTTGGCATCAAGCTTGCCGATATCGCGTTGAAGGGCTTCCGCCTCACGTGCGAGCCGAGCGGCCTCGGCCTTCGTGTCGATCACGCCGGCTAGGGGCAGAACAATCTCCAGTTCCGCAAGCGCGATCTGGGCTGCCTGTTCCGGGGGGGCGCCTTCGGCAATCCGCACTTCCGAAACGCCGGCAAGGCGGCAGATTTGCTCGACAAAGGGGAGAATAGACTCGGCAAAGAGATCGCGCTTCCCGGAAGCGATGATATTGCGGATAAGCAATGGAAAACGCGCTTTGGCGGGAACATGAAGAGCGTTTCTCGCCGAACGCACTTCCGAGATGATCCGGACAATAAGATCGAGATCGCGCCGCGCCGCGTCCGGCTGATAAACACGACAGGCGGAGGGCCAAGGTGCGCGGATTAACGAAAGCGGTTCGTCGAAACCGAAATGATCCCAGAGATGTTCGCTCACGAACGGGATGACGGGATGCAAAAGGCGCAAAAGAGTGCCCAGAACATAAGAAGCCGTGCCGCGCACTTCTTCTGCCGCGGCCGCATCTTCAAGCGCGGGTTTTGCGAATTCCAGAAACCAGTCGCAAAACGTATTCCAGGTGAATTTGTAGCAGACTTGCGCGTATTCGTCGAACCGATAGGCCTCGAGCGCCGCGGTGGCATCCTCAATAGCACGGTTCGCGGCATCCAGGACCCAGCGGCAAAGCGGTAACCTCGCCGTTTCCGGCTGAAACGCCGTTTTGCCGCTCACCCCGTGCATTTCGCAGAAGCGGGCGGCATTCCAGAGTTTGGTAACGAAATTGCGGGCGCCTTCCACACGTGCAGCCCCAAGTTTGATGTCACGCCCGGGCCCTGTCGCGGCGGCGATGGCAAAACGCAGCGCATCGGCCCCGTATTGTTCGATCAGTTCCAGCGGATCGATAACATTGCCGCGCGACTTCGACATCTTCTGGCCGCGCTCGTCGCGCACGAGGCCGTGAATGCACACGGTGCGAAACGGCACGTCGCCCATGAAATGGAGTCCCATCATCATCATCCGCGCAACCCAAAAGAAGATGATATCGAACCCCGTTACCAAGACGTCAGTGGGATAATATCTTTGCAGATCCGGCGTTTGTTCGGGCCAACCCAGCGTGGAAAACGGCCAAAGCGCGGAAGAAAACCAGGTATCCAGCACATCTTCGTCCTGTTTCAGGGGAACCTCTTTCCCATACGCCGCGCGTGCCAATGCGACGGCTTCCGCTTCCTCCATCGCGACGAAGATTTGCCCATCGGGCCCGTACCAGGCCGGAATCCGATGGCCCCACCAAAGCTGCCGGCTGATGCACCAAGGCTGAATATCGCGCATCCAGGCGAAAAAGGTGTTTTCCCATTGTTTCGGAACGAAACGCGTTTTCCCGGTTTCCACTGCGGCAATCGCGGCCTTTGCCAGTTCCGCGGCATTGCAAAACCATTGCGTGGTCAGACGCGGCTCGATAGGTGCGCCGGAGCGGTCTCCGTGAGGGACTTGGTGGGTATGCGGCTCTATTTTCTCAAGCAAGCCAAGCCGGCCAAGGGCATCGACGATTGCGCGGCGTGCGGCAAAACGATCCTGCCCCGCAAGGGCACGCACCGTTTCCGGCTCCGCTAGGCCGGGAATCGTAACGAGTTCGCCGGAAATTTCCGAAATGTCGATGCAGGCTTGCCGATCAAGCACCGAAGGCATCGGTAAATGGTGTCTTACGCCGACCGCGAAGTCGTTGAAATCATGGGCCGGCGTTATTTTTACCGCACCGGTGCCTTTTTCGGGATCGGAATGGGGATCGGCGATGATGGGTATGCGTCTTCCAACAAGCGGCAAGATCGCCGTGCGGCCCACGAGATCTGCATAGCGCGTATCTTCGGGGTGGACGGCGATCGCAACGTCGCCGAGCATCGTTTCCGGTCGCGTGGTCGCCACCACGATAAAGCGCTCGGGCGCATCGGCAATCGGGTAGCGAATATACCAGAGATGACCTTTAACCTCTCGGTTCTCTACTTCAAGATCGGAGATCGCCGATTGAAGTTCGGGGTCCCAGTTCACCAAGCGCCGGTCGCGATAGATCAAACCTTCGCGGTAAAGCCGGACAAAGACCTCGCGAACAGCGCGCGAAAGCCCGGGATCCATGGTGAAACGCTCGCGCGCCCAGTCCAATGAGGCGCCGAGCCGTCGCAACTGGCGCGTAATCGAGCCGCCCGATTCCTCTTTCCAACGCCACACACGCGCAAGAAACGCTTCGCGTCCGAGGGTTTGCCGGTTTAATCCTTCGGCCGCCAACAAGCGTTCTACCACCATTTGCGTGGCAATACCTGCATGATCCGTTCCGGGTTGCCAGAGCGCGTCGTAGCCTTGCATGCGTCGCCAGCGAATCAGCACATCCTGCAACGTGAAGGTCAGCGCATGGCCCATGTGCAGGCTGCCGGTAACGTTCGGCGGCGGGATCATAATGGTAAAGGGTTTCGCGGGAGAGTTCGGCCGCGCCGCAAATGCACCGGCTGCTTCCCATCCTTCATAAAGGCGCTGCTCGAATTCGCCTGGCGAATAGTTTTTTTCTAACATGGAACCTATTGTTCGAATTTCTTCTCTCCGTTAGCCGGCGAGCTTGCGCAGGCGGCCGGTGCGGAAAAACGCCGATATGCTTACCAATCAGGGCAGCGTACGGCCGACAACGCGCTCGATCTCGGCCTGTACCAAACGTTCAACCAAAGACGGCAGATGCTGATTAAGCCATTCCTTCAGTAACGGGCGCAGCTCGGCACGTACTAAATCTTCGATCGTAGGGCCTTCGCGGTGGGTTTGCGTAAAACGCTCGCGGGCGAGCGTGCGCATCAGACCGACAATCGAGGCCGCCGTCTCCTCGGCAGTTGTCGCCGTAATCAGGCCTGAATCAGGTTCTGTTGAAGATACGGAAGCCGCCGCTTCCGGCTGTTTTTCTTTCTTCTCCGGAACAGCGCTGGCTTTCTCCGGCGTGGGCTCACCCCCGCTGTGCTGGTTCGGCTCCGATTGCGGCATGACCATCATCGACTCATCAAGCTCAAGAATATCTTCTCGTTCTATCCGCTGCGGTTGTGAGGCAGCGGGCTCTTCCTCGCTTAAGATCCGCCGAATTGAGGCAAGGATGTCCTCCATAGAGAGTTCCTGGCCTTCGGCCGGTTTCGATGCTTCGGGGCTGCTCATACTGTGCCCAATCCTTGCTTCATAAAGCGCTCAGCGGCCTGGCTGGTCGGTTGCATAATCGCCTGTGCCGAACCAGCGCGAGCGTACGGCATTATAATAAGCGGTTTCATCGTAGAGCGGCACCGGCAAGGCGAGATCTCGTGCCGTGAGCCGGCCGACGGCGGCCGCCAGATTGTAGGAATTGTTTACCAAAGTCGCGAGGTCCTGCACCAAAGTCACCTCGGACGTCAGCAATTGCTGCGTCGTGATCAACACATCGAGAATGGTGCGGCTGCCCACTAAAGCCTCGCGTTGAATTCCCTCCAAGGCAATTTCGTTGGCGCGAACGGAAGCGCGGTCGCTCTCCACCGCGGCACGGGCTGCCATTAAGGTTTGCCATGCGGCGGTTGCTTGCTGCACGGCCACCCGGCGCGCATTATCCAAAGCTTTGCGCGCCGCTTGCTCGCTTTGTCGTGCGGCTCGGATCGCCGCATATTCCGAACCGCCTTGATAGATCGGCAAATTCAGGTTCGCGGTCAGCGTGCCGCCGCGACTGTAGGACTTCGGAAACGATTGGTTGTTGATGCTAAAGCCTTGGGCTTGCACGTTGACTGTGGGCATCAGCGCGGCATAGGCGGCATCCAGAGCATCTTTGGCCGTCGCATGATCGAACAAGGCCGCAACCACATTGGGATTGTTGGCTGCCGCAAGCCGATTGGCTGCATCGTTGGTCTTCACCGGCAATTTCAGCGGTTGCGGCTCAATAAGGTTCGCCGGTTCCTCGCCGATCACTTGCCGATAGGTGGCGCGCGCAGTTTCCAAACTGCCTTCCGCCGTTTCCCGCTGCGAGCGTGCGGCTGCCAGCGCCGCCTCGGCTTGCGCGACATCGGTGCGGGTAAGCTCGCCCACGCGAAAACGATCGGTTGTGGCTTCGAGTTGTTTGGTCAGGACCAGCTCGTTGTTGATATTGAGCTGCAAGATTTGTTGCGCCGCGATCACGCCCACATAAGCGCTGACGGCTTGTTGAAAAACCTGCTGTTCGGTTGCGATCAACCGCGCCCGCTCCGCCATGACCTGGTTTTTTGCCTGCGCGACTTGCGCGTGCACCTTACCGCCGGTGTAAATCGGCTGCGTAATCGTCAGCTGGCCGAGATTAAATCCACGCTGGGCCGCGATCACGGGCGGGGCGAAGAAGAAAAATGTACCCGCGGCGAAGCCTGCCTGGCCGTTGCCGATGATGGTCGGGTGCCAGCCTGCCAGGGCGGTCGGCACATTTTCGTCGATCGAACGCAAATGTGCGCGCTCCTGCAACAGGACCGGATTGTTGGAATAGGCCGCTGCGAGGGCATGTTGGAGGGTTACCTGCTGGCCTGCCCGCGGTTTCGTTGATTGGGTGACCTGCGCCGTTATTTTTTGAGGCGCTTGCGGCGTTGCTTGCTGGGCGAGAGCCGACCCTGCGGACCACGCCAACAACCCTCCTATGAAAAGCGCGCTCCACTTTTGCATGCCTCTCGATCCTCCGGAATCCTCCTTCTGGGCGCGTTACTCAAGCCAGGGCGGAAATCCTCTCTCTGTTTTGCCACAGGGGCGTTCGCGCGCCAACCCTTGGGCAGCGCTCAGAATAGATCAAGAAGGGTGGAGCTTAAACTAAAATACAAAATGCGGCTTCGGCTGGAATTGCGGCAGATAGGGGGTCGCGCAGTCGAACATGGGCCGCGCGGCAACGCCTTCCGCCGTCGCCTCCGCCAAGATGCCGCGGCCGATGCGTTCGGCGGGCTTTCGCAAGACGGTCACCAGCCGGCCGCGCTCAAGGCGGAGCTGGCCGGCAATGGTGTTCGGCACCTCTGCGACCGCGCCCTCGATCAAGATCACATCCCAGGGCGCACCGCTCGGCCAGCCCTCGACGAGCGGGCCGTTCACCACGCGCACCGAAGGCGCATGGATGGCAAGCACGGCGCGCGCCCGCGCGAGCAGATCGGGATCTTCCTCAAGAGCTGTCACGTTCGCGCCACAAGCGGCCAAGACCGCCGCTCCGTAGCCGACTCCGGCGCCGACGACCAAGGCGCACTCGCCCGCTTGGGGGGCGGCAAGCTGCACCAGCCGCGCAAGCACCAGGGGTTCCATCAAGACGCGCCCGTTGCCGAGCGGAACATCTTCGTCAATGTAGGCAAAGGATGCGAGCTCGGGGGGCAAAAAATCTTCCCGCGGGAGCGCGCCCATCGCGTCCAGGATTCGCTGATCGGTGACCTTGTTCGGCCGCAATTGCCCGTCTATCATCCGCTGGCGGGCATCGCTAAAATCCGGGGCGAAAACATCCATCCGTAGAGTTCCGTGCGAGACCGAGGTTGATGGAGCCAACCGCCTTATAGAGGGCATCGAGACGGAAGCAAAGCTTGCCGGAAAAGCAGGCTGGGTTGATTCGGTCGCGCAGGGAAATCGGGGGCGGAGCGGTGTTTGGGGCGCCTCGGCGGCGGTGGAAATGTGCGCATGACAGAGGCTTGCCCGAATTCTGGGCCGGGTTAGCACAGCGGTAGTGCAGCGGTTTTGTAAACCGAAGGCCGGGGGTTCAAATCCCTCACCCGGCATCGACAAAATCAACGGGATCGGCCGAAATTCACGGCCTGGTGCGGTTTACGAAGGTCGAGGCCGCGATCTAGAATTTTCCTTCTCCGTTTCGTTCAAAGAGGGATCATGATCAATCCGCCTCCCGATCACCCGCTGCCCGGGGTGCCGCATATCGAGAGCCCCTTCTTTGCCAGCCTCTTCGCCGATGCTGATCCAGAGCTCGCGGCACTTGCCGGGACGCTCGCACGCGATGGATTCGCTGTGATCGACTTCCCCGACCCCGAAATCGGCGCCCGCGCCGAGCGCATCAAGCGCGCGCTTGCCCCGTGCTTTGACATGGAGGGCTTCAGAGCGGGGCGGGAGCACTCGCTCCGCCTGCAGGATGCCTGGCAGTTCGAGGAGGACGTGCGGGCCATCGCTTGCAATTCTGAGATCCTCGATCTCCTCTCCCGGCTCTACAGGCGGCGTGCCTTTCCGTTTCAGACCCTCAACTTTCCTTTCGGCTCGCAGCAACGCGCTCACAGCGACAGCGTGCATTTCAGTTCGTATCCTGAGCGATGGATGTGCGGCGTCTGGGTCGCCCTCGAGGATATCGGCGAAGACAACGGCCCGCTCGTCTATTATCCGGGAAGCCATCGCCTGCCCGTGCTCGACAACGCCGCGCTCGGCATCGATCCCGCAAGCCTCGTCGGGGTCTACGACCGCTACCCCCTCTTCGAGGACACTTGGGAGCGGATGATCGCCGCGCTCGATCTCAAGCCGCTTCGCTTTCACGCCCGCTTGGGCCAAGCGCTGATCTGGACGGCCAATCTGCTACATGGCGGGGAGGCCCATAAGAACCGCGCCCGCACCCGCTGGAGCCAGGTGACGCATTACCTCTTCGAGGGCTGCGGCTATTACACGCCGCTCGGCTCCGACCTCTTCCGCGGTACCATTCTGCTGCGCGAGCCTTTCGACATCACCACCGGGAAGACGGTGAAAGGGGCGATTCTCCCCAAGCCTTTCCCCGCACCTGCCTTGCTCTTCTCCTCCGCCCGCAAGATCGCCCGGAGACTGGGCCTCACCCGCACCCGGCGCCGCGCCTGAAGGCACGGCATGGCTTGCCGGATCTCTCTCCTTCAGGAAGTTGCCCAAGCCGCATCCAACAGCAGAAAGCTTGCGGAGACTTGGCCGTTCCACGACTCGGCCCGCAGCTGGCCGGCCAGGTGCAAGCGCGGGCCGGTTGGCCCTTGCAGCAGGGGCTCCGCGAGCGGGCTTTCCTGCGCCCGAAACAACATCACCTTCAGACGCGGCCCGCCGCCTTCACCTTCCACAAAAGCGCGTATGGTGCCGCCCTGCTGCCCCACCCGGTCCGCCCGAACAACCCGCGCATGCGGGATCGCAAACACCGGCTCATCATTGCCCACGCCGAACGGCGCCAAACGGGCGAGGGTCTCACCCAGCGCGGCATTGGCGCTTGCCACCGCAAGCGGGCTTTCAATTGCGAGGTCGGAGGCCGCTGGCAGGGTTTTCGCCGTGGCCAGCCGCTCGTTCAAAAACGCGTGAAAATCGGGCACTTGGTCGGCCGCCAGCGAAAATCCGGCGGCCATGGCGTGCCCGCCTCCGGCCGCAAGCAGGCCTGCTTTTCGGGCGGCGAGCACGGCGGCTCCGAGATCCAGACCAGGCACCGAACGGCCCGAACCTTTGGCCATCCCCTCGACAACACCCGCCACGCAAGAGGGCCGATTGAACCGCTCCTTCAACCGCCCCGCCACAATCCCCACCACGCCGGGATGCCAAGCCGGCGCAGCCACGAACAGCACCGCATTCCCGTTTGCTATTTGGCGTTCCGCCGCTTCCGTGGCGGCCGCCAGCACCGAAGCTTCCACGTGCTGGCGTTGGCGGTTCAACGAATCCAATAACGCCGCAAGCCCTTGGGCTTCGGCCGGGTCTTCGCAAAGCAACAAGCGAAGCCCCAAATCCGCCTCCGCAATCCGGCCGGCAGCGTTGATCCGCGGGCCAAGCACGAAGCCGCACGTGAAAGCCGAGGGCGGATCGGTCACTTGCGTGACGTTCAGCAACGCGGCCAGACCGGGCCGCCCGCGTCGCGCCATCACTTTCAATCCTTGCGCCACCAATGCTCGGTTGAGCCCGGAAAGCGGCACCATGTCGCAGACGGTAGCAAGCGCCACCAAATCCAGCGCAGCGAGCAGATCGGGTTCGGCGCGCGTGGCGAAAAACCCTCCGCGGCGCAGGCATCGCACCGTCGCCACCGCGGCCAAAAACGTGATCCCGGCTGCACAGACATGGCCCAGGCCCGAACCGTCATCAGGCCGGTTCGGATTTACCGTCAGGATATCGGGGCGCGTCGGCGCGGCCGCCTGGTGATGGTCCAGAACAATGACGTCGGCCTTGCCGGCGACACTGGCAAAGACCTCGCCTGCCCCGGTTCCGCAATCGACACAAACGATCAGGCTTGCTCCTTGCGCGGCCAGGCTTTGCAGGGCCGGCGCGTTGGGGCCGTAGCCCTCGCTCAGCCGATCCGGCACGTAGGGGATCACTTCGCAGCCGAGTCCGCGCAGAAACTGCGCCATCAACGCGGTGCTGCAAGCGCCGTCCACATCATAGTCGCCAAAAATCGCCACACGCTCTCCCCGGCGCACCGCGGCGGCGAGGCGCTCGGCGGCTTGGTCCATGTCTTGAAGCACCGAAGGGTCCGGCAGCAGGGCACGCAGCGTCGGCTCTAGAAAATTTGCGGCTTCCTCGACGCCGATACCGCGCAACGCAAGCAGCCGGCCGAGGATTTCCGGCACGCCCAGACGCTGGGCGATGCTCAGCCCCGTGCGTTCAGACGCCGGGCTTGTTGCCGTGCGCCAACGCCACCGGCGGCCGGAGAGGCTTTGCGAAACTCCGAAAACCAGAGCTGAATCGGGCATGCAATGGGCGGCTAGACACGTGCCCAGGTTTTGGTCGCGAAATTGTGATGCGCCTCAATGTAACGCACCGTGCCGGACTTGCTGCGCATCACCACCGAATGCGTAATCGCCCCCGAGCCGAACCAACGCACCCCACGCAATATCGGCCCCGAAGTAACCCCCGTTGCCGCGAACACCACGTCGCCTTTGGCCATTTCCCACGCGGTATAAACGTGGTTGGGGTCCGTGATCCCCATGGATCGGGCGCGGGCCACTTGGGTTTCGTTCTCGAACAGCAGCCTTCCCTCCATTTGTCCGCCGATGCAGCGCAGGGCCGCCGCCGCGAGCACCCCTTCCGGCGCGCCGCCGATGCCGAGATACATATCCACCCCGCTGTCCGGCTGGGCGGTTGCAATCACCCCGGCCACATCGCCATCGCCGATCAGCATGATGCGCGCCCCGGCCTCTCGGCATTTGGCGATAATTTCGGTATGTCGGTCGCGTTCCAGGATGCAGACCACCAAATCGGAAACGTCGCGTTTCTTGGCAAGCGCGAGATTCTTCAGGTTTTCCGCAACCGGGGCATCCAGGCTGACCACCCCTTCCGGCAAGCCGGCGCCCACGGCTATTTTGTCCATATAGATATCGGGTGCGTGCAGGAAGTTGCCGGCCTCTGCCAGCGCCACCACCGCGAGCGCATTGGGTGCGCCTTTCGCCACAATATTGGTGCCTTCGAGAGGATCCACGGCGATATCCATCGCCGGCCCGCCCTGCCCGACCTTCTCGCCGATGTAGAGCATCGGCGCCTCGTCCATTTCGCCTTCGCCGATCACAACGGTGCCGTCGATGGCAACCGAATCGAACGCGCGCCGCATGGCTTCCACGGCGGCTCCGTCGGCTTCGTGCTTCCGCCCGCGCCCCATCCAACGGGATGCGGCAAGGGCGGCGGCTTCGGTCACGCGCACCAGCTCCAGCGCCAAGTTCCGATCGACATTGATCCCTGCATAGGTCCCCATCGTTTTCTCCCCTAAATTTGTTATGCCGGCTCGATGCGGATCAGCGTGGGCGCTTCCAAGACAACGTCCAAGGCGGCGATGCGGGCAAGCGCCGTGCGCATCGCCGCTTCGTTCGTTTCATGCGTGACGAGCACGACCGGAACCGCCTCGCCGGGGCTCCGCCCGCGTTGCAGCATGGACTCCAACGAGATGTTCAAATCCCTGAGCACTGCTGTGACATCAGCGATCACGCCGGCACGATCCACCACCATCAGCCGCAAATAGTAAGCACCGACATGCGCGCTCATCGGCACCGAGGGGCGATGGTTTAACGCGGAACTCGCCGCACCCCACACCGGCACCGGCCGCCCGCGGGCAATATCGATCAGATCCGCAACCACCGCCGAAGCGGTGGGGCCGGCTCCGGCGCCGCGTCCTTCCAGGATGATCGGGCCGACAAAATTGCCCTCGGCGACGATGGCGTTAAAAACACCGTCGACGCGCGCAAGCGGAGAGCTTGCGGGAATCATGCACGGATGCACGCGCGCTTCGATTCCCCCTTCTTGCTCGCGGGCAATGCCGAGCAGCTTGATGCGATAACCAAGCTCGCCGGCATAGGCGATATCGAGAGCGGAAATGTTCCGAATCCCCTCTACGTGCACGGCCTCGAAGGCAACCGGCCGGCCGAAGGCGATGGCGGCCAAGATGGCAAGCTTGTGCGCGGCATCGATGCCGTCGATATCGAGGCTCGGGTCGGCTTCCGCGTAACCCAGGCGTTGGGCTTCGGCCAGCACTTCCGCGAATTCGCGCCCGCGCTCGCCCATAACCGTCAGAATATAGTTGCAAGTGCCGTTCAAAATCCCGGCCACACGGTGGATGCGATTGGCTGCAAGCCCTTCGCGCAGTGCTTTGATGACCGGAATACCGCCGGCAACTGCTGCCTCAAACGCAAGCGCCGCGCCGGACTGCTCGGCAAGTTCGGCAAGTGCCGCGCCGTGAACGGCAAGCAATGCCTTGTTCGCCGTCACCACCGGTTTGCCCATCCTCAGCGCTGCTTCCACCAAGGTTTTCGCCGGCTCCCCGATGCCGCCGATGAGCTCTACCACAACGTCGACCTGCGGATCGGAGGCCAGGGCGACCGGATCATCGTACCAGCGGAGCCCTGCCAGCGAGACACCCCGATCACGGCTGCGATCGCGCGCGGATACGGCGGTGACCGCAAGCGGCCTTCCGGCCCGGGCGGCAATAATGTCGGCGTTCTCCCGCAACACTTGCAGCACGCCGGTTCCCACTGTGCCAAGCCCGGCCAAGGCAATGGAAAGCGGGCGCATCAGGCGTTTACGACTCGCTCTAGCGGAACGTCGTCCGCTTTTTCCAAGCCCGATCCGGCTTGCAGGAAGCCCCGTATGTTGCGGATCGCCTGGCGCAAGCGGTGCGTATTCTCCACCAACGCGATCCGCACATACCCCTCGCCGTGTTCGCCGAAACCGATACCCGGCGCCACTGCCACTTTCGCCCGTGCGAGCAAAAGCTTGCTGAAGGCGACACTGCCCATCTGTGCGTAGGCGGGCGGGACCGGTGCCCAAGCGAACATCGAGGCCTCCGGCGAAGGCACTTGCCAGCCTGCCGCAGCCAGACCGCGGATCAGCACGTCGCGACGTTCGCGGTAGAGTTTGCGCAATTCCTCCACGCAGTCCTGCGGGCCGTTCAGTGCCGCCACGGCGGCGACTTGAATAGGGGTAAAGGCGCCATAATCGAGATACGATTTGATCCGTGCGAGCGCCGCAACCAGCCGTGGATTACCGGCAGCAAAGCCCACCCGCCAGCCGGGCATGGAATATGTCTTCGAAAGGCTGGTGAATTCTACGGCCACGTCCTTTGCCCCCGGCACCTGCAAAATGGACGGAGGCACGCGCGTGCCGAAATAAATTTCCGCGTAGGCAAGGTCCGAAAGCACCCAAATTTCATGCCGTCGCGCAAAAGCCACGATTTCCCGGTAGAAATCAAGGTCAGCCAGATAAGCGGTGGGGTTGGATGGGAAATTCACCACCAGCGCCGTCGGTTTCGGAACCGAATGGCGCACGGCCCGATCCAGCGCGCGCAGCATTTCCTCATCGGGCGTTGCGGGAATGCTCCTGACCGCGGCCCCAGCGATGATGAAGCCGAACTGATGGATGGGGTAGGAGGGGTTCGGAACCAGAATCGTATCACCGGGGCTGGTGATCGCCGCGGCCAGATTGGCAAGCCCTTCCTTGGAGCCAAGCGTCACCACGACCTCGGTTTCCGGATCAAGCCCCACGCCGAACCGGCGTTGATAATATCCCGCAAGCGCGCGGCGTAACCCGGGAATGCCCTTGCTCATGGAATAGCGATGGGTGCGCGGATCCTGCACCGCTTCGATCAGTTTGGCCACAATGTGCGGCGGCGTGGGGCTGTCAGGGTTGCCCATGCCAAGGTCGATAATATCTTCGCCTGCCGCGCGGGCACGCGCCTTGGCTTGATTGACTTCGGCAAAGACGTAAGGGGGCAGGCGGCGGATACGATGAAATTCTTCGGGCATGGCGCGATATAAAAACGGAGGCGTTAGTTGAGAAGCCGCACGGCGGCGCCATGGCCTGCCGGTTCGGCCTCCATCCGAATGGCGTCCATTGGCACCCCGTTCTTTGTCAGCGCTGCAGCCACAGCGCGGGCACGTTCCAACGCAAGTTTCACGGCGGCTTGCTGGGCTTCCGGGGTATCGGTCTCGGCATCTCCGTAACCGATGACGAGAACAGAATGCCCGGCTCTCCGCGCCGCGAACTTTTGTAGATCCGCATCAGCCGAATTCGGCAATACCGCAGACCCGATCGGGAACGCAACCGCAACCGGTTTGGTTTCGCTCTCTGAAAGCGCCGGGAGCTTCGGCACAACCTTCGGCGCCGTCGGAGGCGGCGTCGGCGCGGTTGGCGCGTTGGAGATTTCGGGAAGCTGCGGGGGCGGGGGCGGCGCCTGGGGAATTTCCGGAGGCCCTGCTTCCGCCTGCGTTGGCTGCGGTGGGCCGGCGGTGGGCGTAGCGCCCGCCGCGCTCGGCTTGCTTTGCGGAGCCGTTTGTTGCGCGAGCGGCGTTTCCGCGACTTTCATGCGCGGCGCGGACTTCACCTTCGGAGGGGATGCGGATTCGGCCTGCTCCGACGCCGACTGCGCCGATGGAGCCGACGGAGCCGGAGGGGCGGTTGCGGCTTGCAGGGTTGCAGAAGCCGCCTGTTCGGACGGCGGCGGCGGCGCCACAGCGCCCCCGAACAGGCTCGGCGAGGCCGCCGGCAAGGAAGGATCGGTCAGTGGCACGGTTGAGGCCTCATATTGGGCATTGGCCCGGTCGGCAAGCAAAGCTTGGGCGATCTTCTGCCGCGTCGCGGCATCGGGCATTTCCGGCTTCGGCGGCACTTGGGCCAAATTCGGATAGGGTTGGTCGATATTCGGCGGCGGCGGCCGGTCCACCGGCGCCGGTCCGCCCTGCAGGCCGCGCACCCATTCCACCGGATCCAGCCCGCAAGCCATAAGCGGCAGAGGGGCAAGAAACGCGGCAATCAGCGGGCCCACTCGCCAACGCCTAGGCAGACTTGCAAGAATTGGCAATCTCTCCCCACATAGCGTCATGCTTTTAGTATTCTACCTGATTTCATCGCAATCATGTAGCGCGAACCCTAGGTTTAGGGAAAGGAAGCAGTATGGCTGACCAAAACCAGGCCCCGCCCCCAGAAGGCCAGCCATTTCGTCTGGCTGATCCGGCCGAGATTAGCCGCACGATGGCGAGCATCGCGCAACGCTCGCAAAGGATCGTGCAGGAATGGTTGAAGCGCCAGGCTGATGAGCCATTGCACCCGGATCCGTTGAATGTCGCCAGTGCCTTTTTGGAAATGACCGCACGGCTGATGGCAGATCCGATGCGGCTGATGAAGGTCCAGCTCGGCTTTTGGCAAGATTACATGACCCTTTGGCAAAACACCACGCGGCGGATTTTGGGGATGCCGGCCAAACCCGTTATCGAGCCGGCGCCGGGGGACAAGCGCTTTAAGCATGAAGATTGGAATGCCAACGAGATTTTCGATTTTATCAAGCAGTCATATTTGCTGTCCGCACGCTTCGTGCAAGACGTGGTCAAGCAGGTGGACGGGCTATCGCCCGAGACGGCTCGCAAGGTCGATTTTTATGCGCGTCAATTCGTTGACGCAATGAGCCCGAGCAATTTTCTTTTGACCAATCCGGAGGTTCTCCGCAAGACGGTGGAGACCGGCGGCGAAAACCTCTTGCGCGGGCTGAACAATTTGCTTGCCGATCTCGAACGCGGGCGCGGCCGGCTGCATATTAAAATGACCGATCAAGAGGCGTTCAAAGTAGGCGAAAACATTGCCATCACGCCCGGGAAGGTAATCCACCAGAACGACTTGCGCCAGCTCATTCAATACGAGCCCGCCACCAAGACCGTGCTGAAGCGCCCGCTGCTGATCATTCCGCCTTGGATCAATAAGTATTACATTCTCGATCTTCGGCCGAAGAACAGCTTCATCCGTTGGGCGGTGGAGCAGGGGCATACCGTATTCGTGGCCAGTTGGGTCAATCCCGATGAAAAGCTCGCGGAAAAGGGCTTTGATGACTATCTTCGCGAAGGCGTGCTGGAAAGCCTGGACGCGATCGAAGCGGCAACCGGCGAGCGCGAGGTGAATGCGATCGGCTACTGCCTTGGCGGTACCCTACTCGGCTGCGCGTTGGCATATCTGGCCGCCAGAAAAGACGAACGGATCAAATCCGGAACATTTTTCGTCTCTATGCTGGATTTCCGCGAATCGGGCGAGATTAACGTCTTCATCGACGAAGAGCAGCTCGCCGCTCTGGAACAGAAAATGAGCCGCCGCGGCTATCTGGAAGGCAGTGAGATGGCGACGACCTTCAACATGCTGCGCGCCAACGATCTTATTTGGTCGTTTGTGGTTAACAACTATTTGCTCGGCAACGAGCCGTTTCCTTTTGATCTGCTTTACTGGAATTCCGATTCCACCCGCATGCCGGCGCGCATGCATAGCTTCTATTTGCGCAACATGTACCGAGAGAACCGGCTGGTGGTGCCGGGGGGGATCAGTCTGCTCGGCGAACCCATAGATTTAACGCGGATTACCGTTCCGGCCTATTTCCTTTCCTGCCGCGAAGACCATATCGCCCCCTGGCGCACGACGTATTACGGCGCACAGCTGCTGCGCGGGCCGGTCCGCTTCGTGCTGGCGGCCTCGGGACACATTGCCGGTGTTGTCAACCCGCCGAGTTCGGGCAAATACAGTCATTGGATCAATCCGGAACTGCCCCCAACACCCGAGGAATGGCTCGCCGGCGCAACGGAAATCGCAGGCTCATGGTGGCCGGATTGGCACCGCTGGGTAAAAGAGCTTGATCCCACCGAAGTGACGGCGCGGGTGCCTGGAGAAGGCAAGCTCAAACCTATTGAAGACGCGCCGGGCAGCTATGTGCGTGTGCAATTGACGTAACAAGAAATCACCATGCCGAACGAAACACCGCAAACGAGCGCAGCCGTAAAAATCGAAACGGTTGTCGGATCCGACATCGGCCCGTTGCTTCCCGAAATCGCGCAACTGCGTCTGCGCGTTTTCCGGGAATGGCCCTATCTCTATGACGGGGATTTCGACTACGAACAGAGGTATTTGCAGCGTTATCTGCAAAGTGACGGCGCAGCCGTTATCGTTGCGCGGGATGGAAAACGCGTTGTCGGCGCCTCCACGTGTTTGCCGATGCGCGATGAGTCCGCCGAAATTTCCGAGCCCTTCCGCAAGAGGGGGTGGGATCTCAACCAATTTTTTTATTTCGGCGAATCCGTACTGCTGCCGGAATATCGCGGCCGCGGCATCGGCGTTGCGTTCTTTGAGGCGCGTGAGGCACATGCCAAGTCTTTCCCGGGCATTGAATATAGCTGCTTTTGCGCCGTGCAACGGCCAAGCGACCACAAACTCCGCCCGCCCGGCTATATCCCTCTGGATGCGTTTTGGCGCAAGCGCGGCTACACGTTCTACCCTGATCTTGTCTGCCGCCTTTCCTGGAAGGACATTGGCGAAGAGAAGGAAACCGAAAAGCCGCTTGCGTTCTGGCTGAAGTCCTTGCGTGGAAAGCCGCTGCCGTGACCGCCTTACGCATTGCGCTTGCGCAATATCCGATCGAACGCGTTGCCGGGGTTGAAGGGTTTGCAAAAAAGCTGCGCGGCTTGGCGGCCGAGGCCGCGGCAATGGGGGCGCAATGGCTGGTTTTGCCGGAATACGCCGCAACCGAGGTTGCCGGTAGCCTTGTCTCTGCCCCGGACGTGATGGCCGAATGCGAGGCGGCGATTGCCCATGCCAGCGTCTTGTTGGACATCATGCGGAATGTTGCGCAGGAGTTCAAACTGTGGCTTTTGGGCGGCAGCTTGCTGATTCGAGAGAACAACAAAACTTACAACCGCGCCCCGCTGATTG
This sequence comes from Terriglobia bacterium, assembly GCA_023511585.1. Classification (GTDB taxonomy): domain Bacteria; phylum Pseudomonadota; class Alphaproteobacteria; order Acetobacterales; family Acetobacteraceae; genus JAIMBF01. The sequence goes on along the minus strand of JAIMBF010000002.1, from coordinate 23,275 downwards.
CGGCCGATGGTCGTGTTGCCTTTCAAGACAAACGCATGCGTACCCGTTTCGAACGCGAAGAGATGCAACTTGCGGAAGGCAATAATCCCTCGGTTTTCCTAACCCCTTGGGGCATCATCGGTATCGCCGTCTGTTACGATGTCGAGTTCCCCCAACTCGTGCGCACACAAACGGAAAAAGGCGCATGGCTTGTTCTTGTGCCGACCTGCACCGAGACGCCGCGCGGGTTCAATCGTGTTCGTCTCTCCGCCCGTGCTCGTGCCTTGGAAAATCAATGCTACGTTGCCATTGCGCCCACCGTCGGCGATGCGCCCTGGTCCGCCGTGTTGGACTGCAACCGCGGCTACGCCGCTGCTTTCGGCCCGGTTGACACGGGCTTTCCCGAAGATGGACTCTTATCGCGCGGCGCGATGGATGAGCCGGGGCTCGTCTTCGTCACGCTCGACCCCGAACGGCTTCGGCTTGCGCGGGAGGGCGGAGCGGTCAGCAACTATGCCGACTGGCCGCCCCAACCGCCGCCTGCGCCGCTGATTACCTTGGTATGACGCTGATTTATTTGCTTGCCGGCGAGCCGAGCGGGGATGCGCTCGGGGCGCGCCTGATGGCGGCTTTGCGCGAAGCCCGGCCGGAGCTTCGCTTTGCCGGCGTGGGTGGGCCGCAAATGGCCGCGCAGGGCCTCGCAAGCCTTTTCGGCATGCAGGATTTGGCCGTGATGGGGCTGATGGAGGTGCTGCCGCGCCTGCGCTTGCTTCGCCACCGCCTGCACCAAACCATTGCCGACATCAAAGAGCGGCGCCCCGACGTGGTGGTGACGATCGATACGCCCGCCTTCGCGTTACGCCTGCTGAAGGCCATTCGCCCTTTCGGCATTCCGCGCGCCCATTACGTCGCGCCCCAGGTTTGGGCCTGGCGGGAAAGCCGCGTGCGGCGATTCCCCGGGCTTTGGGAGCGACTTTTGTGCCTTTTGCCCTTTGAACCCGATTACTTCGCGGCGCATGGGTTGCCTGCGCGCTTTGTGGGGCACCCTGTGTTGGAATCGGGGGCGGACCGCGGAAATGCCGCACGCTTTCGCGCGCGATACGGTCTTGCGCAAGAGATTCCTGTGCTTGTGCTGATGGCAGGCAGCCGTCGCAACGAAGTCGGGCGGCTTTTGCCCATCTATGCGCGCACGCTTGCCCTGCTTTCGGCAAAGCTCCCGTCTCTGCGCTCCGTCATGCCGGTGCCACCGCAATTGGCCTCCACCGTGCGCGAAGCCACGCGAAACTGGCCGAGCGCTCCGCTGATCTTTACCGAGCTTGAAGAAAAACACGATGCCTATGCGGCCGCGGCAGCCGCGCTCACCAAATCCGGCACCTCGACCCTCGAACTCGCGCTTGCCGGCGTGCCGATGGCGGTGACCTATCGCGTAAATGCGTTAAGCGGTGCCATTGCGCGAAGGCTCATTTCGGTTCCCCATGTCGCGATGGTGAATTTGCTTGCCGGAAGGGAGATCGTGCCGGAATTGCTCCAGCAGCATTGCACCCCCGACCGCCTCGCCGCCGCGCTTTTGGAATTGCTGACAAATCCGGCGGCGCAAGCAGCGCAACGGGATGCTTTCCGCGCGGTTGTGCAAAGCTTGCGCCCGGACGAGGGCACGCCCTCAGAAGCCGCTGCTCGCGCTGTGCTCGAGCTTTTGCAAAAGCCCTGAAGCCTCGGCCAAGGCGCGTGAAGCCGCCATGCTTTCGCTAACCGCAAGAGCCGCGGCCAAAGCCCGCTTTCCTGCCGCAGCATCGACAAGGACAGGCGCACCCTCCAAGACCGAAGCAATAAAGGCGGCATGCTCCGCTTCCAGCGCATCATACTCGCGCCAGCTGGTTTCCTCGATCCGATACCCGCTGCCGCCCGGGATCGGCAGGCCGCGCTCGCGGCTGATGAAGATGAGTTTGCGGTCGATGAAATTCACCGACATGTAGCCCGTGGGCGCGAACAGCCTCATCTTTCGCTCGGTTTTCAGCGAAATGCGGCTGGCGGTGATGGTGGCAACGGCGCCATTGGCAAAGCGCACGCGCGCATTGGCGATATCTTCGTGCGGCCCGGCGATCGGCGCGCCGATCGCATCGACGCTGGCGATCGGGGAATCGATCAGCGCCAACACCAAGTCCAAATCATGGATCATCAGATCGAGAATAACGGAAACATCCGTGCCCCGCGGCTTGAAAGGCGCGATGCGGGTTGCCTCGATGTAAAGGGGCCGGCGCATGCGGTTGGCGAGCGCCTGGTATTCGGCCGAGTAGCGCACAAGATGCCCCACTTGCAGCACAAGCCGCCGCTCTCTCGCAAGGGTTGCAAGGCGGTCGGCTTCGGCAAGCGTGGCCGCAATGGGTTTTTCGACGAGCACATGCTTGCCGGCCAAAAGTGCCGCCTCCGCCACGGCGAAATGGGCTTCCGCGGGCGCTGCAATCACCAGCGCCTCGCATGCGTCCAGCAGCGCGGGCCACGAAAAAACCGCAGTCTTGGCTTCCTTCGCCACCGCCTCTGCGCGAGCTTGGTCGGGGTCAAACAATCCGACAAACCGCGCGCGCGGAGCCTTTGCCAGCTTCAGTGCGTGAAAACGCCCAAAATGCCCTGCCCCCGCGAGCCCAATCCGCAAGCTTTGTTGCGCCATCTCGTCCGACCCCGTTCTCGTCTCCGTCCGCCTCCGCGAGAGTTAGCAGCCGAACGCCCAAGCCGGAAGCAGGGAAGGCTTGCATCTCGGCGCCTCGCTCGCCATTCTCCGCCGCGTTCGAGCAAAATGCAGGAGAGCCGATCCCGCCATGCTTTATTTCAGCCCTTTGAAAACCGCCCTGATCTTGGTGGTTTGCGTGCTCGGTGCCCTGTTTTGTCTTCCCAACATCCTTCCCGCACCGGCGCCATGGCTGCCTTGGCGGCAAATTCATCTCGGGCTGGATCTCAAAGGCGGGAGCTACCTGTTGCTCGAAGTGGATATGAACTCCGTCATCCGCGAACGGCTTGAAGGCGCCTTGGATACCGTGCGCCAGGCCTTGCGCTCGCAGAATATCGGCTATCAGGGCTTGGCAGCGCAACCCGGTTTGAATCGGGTCGTATTCCGCTTGCGTGATCCTTCGCAGCAAGAAGCCGCGCTGAAGGCGCTGCGGGAGGCGTTGGGAATCGGCACCGCTCCGGGCACCGTTTCGGAATTCGAGCTGGCCACCACGCCCGGCGGCGAAATCACGATTACGCTTTCGCAGGCGGCGCTCAAGGAGAGGGCAACCTCGGCTGTCCAGCAGTCCATCGATATCGTGCGCCGCCGCATTGATGAGACGGGGGTTGTGGATCCGCAAATCGCGCGCCAGGGGGAATCCAAAATCGTGGTGCAGTTGCCGGGCGTTTCCGATCCCGAGCGGATCAAGCAGTTGCTCGGCAAAACCGCGAAAATGACCTTCCATCTTTTGGACTCAACCGCCGATGTTCACGCGCTGGCGCCCCCGCCCGGCGTGGAATTTCTGCCCATGCAGGACAACCCGGCGCAGAAACTTCCGGTGCGCAAGCGGGTTGAAGTCGACGGGGCGGATCTCACCGATGCCCGCGCCGCGGAAAACCCGCAGACCGGGGAGTGGGTGGTGGATTTCACGTTCAATAGTGCCGGCGCCCGGAAATTTGCCGCGGTAACGCGCAACAATGTGGGCAAGCCGTTCGCTATCGTGCTCGACAACAAGGTGATCAGCGCCCCCGTGATCCGTGAGCCGATCTTGGGCGGCAGAGGGCAGATCAGCGGCCGCTTCGACGCGCGCTCGGCGACCGACCTTGCGTTATTGCTCCGCGCCGGTGCTTTGCCGGCCCCGCTGACCGTGGTGGAAGAGCGAACCGTGGGGCCGGAGCTGGGCGCGGACTCGATCCGCGCCGGGGCGTTCGCCCTTGCCACCGGGTTTTTGCTGGTGATCGGCTTTATGGGCACGTTCTACGGGCTCTTCGGGTGGTTTGCGAACTTTGCCCTGGTGGTGAACCTGATCCTGCTGCTCGGCATTCTCTCGCTGCTGCAGGCGACCCTCACTTTGCCCGGTATGGCGGGGATTCTGCTCACTCTAGGGATGGCGGTGGACGCAAATATCTTGATCAACGAGCGCATTCGCGAAGAAGTGAAAAACGGGCGCGGCCCCGTCGCGGCTCTGGAAGCGGGTTTTCGCCGCGCGTACAATACCATTCTGGACAGTAACGCAACCGCGCTTCTGGCTCATGTCATGCTCTTCATTTTCGGCACCGGGCCGGTGCGAGGCTTCGCGGTGACGATTACCGTCGGTATCGTCACCAGCCTGTTTACGGCAACGATGTTGGCGCGTTTGATGATGGTGCGCTGGTACGCTCGTCTTCGGCCAGCCGCGCTTCCTGTGTGAGTTTTGTCATGTTCTTTCGCCCGCTTTTCCGTATGGTTCCCGACGGCACGCGCATCCCCTTCATGCGCGGGCGGATTATGGGCCTCGTGGTTTCGGCCGTTCTCTCCACGATTTCGGTGGCGCTCTTCTTTTATCCGGGGCTTAATCTCGGGATCGATTTCAAGGGCGGAATCGTTATTGAAGCGCGAACCCCCGGCCCGGCCGATTTCGGCAAGATCCGTTCGGCGCTGGCCGCGCAAAAATTGGAAGCGGGCGTGCAGCGCTTCGGCGGAGAAGATGATGTCCTGATCCGCCTGGAAAGCCAGCCGAATGAAGCCGCAACCCAGAATGCCGCCGATCGCGTGCGCCACGCACTTGATCAAGCCATGCCGGGAACCAAGGTGCTCCGCGTCGATGCCGTGGGCGCCAGCGTTTCTGCACAGCTTCTTCACGAGGGCATTTTGGCGCTCGCGATCAGCTTCCTGATGATTTTGGTTTACATTTGGTTCCGCTTCGAGTGGGAATTTGCCGTCGGCGCGGTGGTCACGCTGCTTCTGGATGTCACCAAAACGATGGGGTTTTTGGTGATCACGCGCCTTCCGTTTGATTTCGTGATGGTGGCGGCGATCCTTACCATTATCGGCTATTCGACGAACGACAAAGTGGTGGTCTACGACCGGGTGCGCGAGAACCTACGCAAATACAAGTCCATGCCGCTTCGGGAGCTGATCGATCTTTCCATCAATGAAACCTTGAACCGAACGCTTGGCACTTCGATGACCGTGTTTTTGGCAAGCCTTCCGCTTGCGCTTTTCGGTGGTGAGTCGCTTTCCGGATTTGCCTTAACGATGTTGTTCGGGATTGTGGTCGGTACATCTTCTTCGATTTTCATTGCGGCACCGATTTTGCTGTTCCTTGGCGAGCATCGCCTGCGCAAGGATGCCTCCGCTGCCCGTCCGGCCCGCCAACCGGTGGCGCGGTAGAAGCAATCCATCTTGCGAAAAGAGGCTGCGCGCAAGGGCAGCAACAGGCCGGCATCTGCATTGCTCTGCTTTGCGCCTTGATCTCTTTTATTCGGCCGCCATGGGGCGCTGTTCTGCATAGCGTTGCGCTTCGCCGAGATCAACCGAAAGCAGCAGCGAAACCCCGCGTTCCTGCATGGTAACGCCATAGAGCCGATCCATTCGTGCCATCGTCAGATGGGAATGCGTGACCACCAAGAAACTTGTCGGCGTTTCGCGAGCCAAATGTTCGAGCAGGCTGCAAAGACGTTCGATATTGGCATCATCCAGCGGTGCATCCACTTCGTCCATCACGCAAATCGGCGTAGGGTTGCAGCAAAACACCGCAAAAATCAAAGCCAGTGCCGTCAAAGCCTGCTCGCCGCCGGAAAGCAGGGAAAGCGTTGCAAGCTTTTTTCCCGGCGGGGAAGCATAAATTTCCAACCCAGCGGTCAAGGGGTCGGCCGAGTCGACAAATGCCAAATGTGCTTTTCCGCCGCCGAAAAGCTGCGTGAACAATCGCTGGAAATGTCGGTCCACGTCGGTAAACACGGATGTTAACCGCTCGCGCCCTTCGCGGTTTAAATGCGCGATCGAATGACGCAATTTGGCGATCGCCGCTGCAATTTCTTCGCGCTCGCGCGTAATCTCGGCGATGCGATTTTCCAGTTCGTTGGCTTCGATCTCGGCGCGGAGATTAACGGGCCCCATCTCTTCGCGCTCGCGAACCAGTTTTTCCAAGCGCTTGCGCAGTTGCTCCTCGGCTTCCGCCGTGGCTTCTTCTTTCAATTCCGGAAGCGCTGCGTTTGGCCCAAGTCGTTCGGCGATACGTTCCGCAAGCGCCTGGAATTCCCTCTCGGCTTGCTCGGCTTGAGCCTCAGCCCGCACCATGGCTTCCCGCGCTTGCGCCAGAGCCGCCTCGGCTGCCCGCTCTGCTTGCCCGGCCTCGGCAGCGGCGCGTTCCGCAACTTGTAGCGCGGTGAGAACTTCTCGGTGCGCCGCTTCCAAGCGCGTAAGCTCCTGTTTTGCCGCAAGGCGCTGCGCGGCAAGCCGCGAAGGGGCCTCCGCGCGTTCGCTGCGTTCGGCCTCGGCTTCCTTGAGGCGCGCAGAAAGATCAATCAACCGCCCTTCGGCATCTTCGGCGCGTTCTTTCCAATTTTGCTGTTCTCTTGCAATCACATCACGCCGTTGCTGGCGAAGCTTTTGTTCGCGTAACAATGCATCCCACGCAGCGCGGGACTTGGCCTCCCGGCTTCGCGCCGCAGAAAGCGCGCGTTGCGTCTCTTGCAGCCGGTCTTGAGTTGCCTTGAGCTCGGCTTCCGCGATAAGCGCGGCGCGCGCGGCGGCAATGTGTGTCGCGGTCTCTTCTTGTTCTGCTTCCAATCGTTTCTGTTGTTCATCGAAAGCGGCAAGCTTCGCAGCAATGCCGGATGCGCGCGCGGCAAGATTGCTCACCGCAAGCCGTGCACGTTCCAATGCGTCTTCCGCCTCTCGCCGCTTGCTCCGAAGCGTGCGCTCCAGTTGCTCGGCTTCGCGCTCGCGCGCTTCCGCGGCGGCCAGTTCCAGCCTCGCCGCTCTGGCGTCTTCTTCCGCGCTTGTGAGCTCCGTTTGAAGTTTCTTCAGCCTGTTCCGTTGCTCAAGCCGAACCGCAGCCGGGTTTGGCGCACCGGGTTGAATGGTGAACCCATCCCAACGCCACACGCCTCCCTCGCGCGAGACAAGGGTTTGCCCCGGCTTCAAATCGATTTTTTCGGCGCTGCAATCATCGGAGAGCACCGCAATCTTTGCGAATGCGCGCCGTAAAACGGGCGGCGCCTGCACCAGATCCGCCAAGGGGCGGGTTCCAGCCGGAGGTTCGGGGTTCGTTTCTTCCGCCAAAGGGGGCAGCTCGCGCCAATAGCGCGGGGCGGCAGGATTTGTGGAGCATTCCAGCTCCTCGCCCAAAGCGGCGCCCAACGCTTTCTCAAGCCCCGGAGGCACGACCAACGCATCCACCAGCCGGTTGCCCTCTGCGGCGTGATGCGCATCCAAAAGTGCCGCCAAACCTTGCACCTCGGCGGCCAGCTTGCTGCGGGCGGCGTCCGCTTCGGCATAGCGGGCACGCGCGCGGGCCAGCGCTTGCTGCGCCGCAAGCCGCGCTTGCTCGGCTTCCAGGAATTCCGCCCGCAAACGCGCACAGGCTTCTTCCGCTTGGGCTTGTGCGGAGCGCGCTGCAGCCAGTTCCTCTGCAGAGGGCGGCTGCAGGCGTGCGCGTTCCTGCAAGAGTTTCGCGAGCTCCTCGCGAAGCCGTTGGGCTTTCGCTTCCGCCTGCTTCAGTTCTTTTGCCTGGGCCCGCTGCTGGGCAGCCATTTCCGCCGCAAGCTCGGCGGCTTGATTGGCCGCAACTTCGGCAACCCGAACCTCGGCCGCGGCTTGCTCTGCTTCGGTTTCCAGCGCGGCTTTTGCCGCTGGGAAGCTTTTCTCTTCCGCCGCCAAGGCCTGCGCCTCCGCGTCCAAGCGCTCTACCGCACGGGTGGCATCGGCCAGCAATTGCCGGGCATGGTCGATATCTCGGCGAAGAAGAACAAGGCGTTGCTCGGTTGCCTGCAAAGCCGCGGCGGCGTGCTGTTCTTCCGCCGCGAGTTGTTCTTCGGCAAGGCGCGCGCGCTCAAGCTCTGCGCGTGCCTCCGCGGCCTTCTCGCGGAGCGGCAAAAGCGCAGCCGAAGCCGCCTGCTCCTGTTCGGAAGTCGCCCGCACCGATTCCGTGCAGGTTGCAACCTCTATCCTCGCTGCGTTTGCTCTTTCCTGCGCCGCAATGCGCGCGGCAGCGAGCCGGGCAGCCTGCAAGGCCATCAGCTTTGCCTCGGTATCGCGAATGCTCACGGAAAGGTTGCGATAGCGATTGGCCTGGCGGGCTTGGCGCTTGAGCCCCACCAATTGGGTTTCCATTTGTCCGCGAAGGTCATCGGCGCGAACGAGATTGGCCTCGGCGGCGCGCAATTTCTGTTCGGCTTCTTGCCGGCGTGCATGCAGCCCGGAAATTCCGGCCGCCTCTTCCAGAATTCCGCGCCGCTCTTCCGGGCGCGCTTGAATAAGCGCCGAAACCCGCCCTTGGCTCACAATGGTCGAAGACCGCGCGCCGCTGGCCAAATCGGCAAAAAGGGTCTGCACATCGCGCGCGCGGACTTCCTGGCGGTTGATCCGGAAGCTGCTGGTCCCGCCGCGCTCGATCTTGCGGCTGATCTCAAGCTCGGGCTCTTCGTGAAACGGCGGCGGCGCAAGCCCCTGCGCATCTTCCAGCCAAAGAGTGACTTCGGCCAAGTTGCGTGACGGGCGATGCGCGGTGCCGGAGAAGATCACATCCTCCATTTCGCCGCCGCGGAGCGAACGCGCCGAACTTTCGCCCATGACCCAGCGCAGGGCATCCACCACATTGGATTTGCCGCATCCGTTGGGCCCCACGATCCCCGTCAGCCCTGGAAGAATTTCCAGAACCGTCGGGTCCGCAAAGCTTTTGAAGCCGGAGATTTTGAGGCGGACAAAACGGACCGGCACCCTCTGTTATCCTGCCATTCAGCTTTGCGCTTGCGTAATGAATTTCACAAAGGCGTCATAAGGCATTTCGCCGGCGCGGGTTTTACCGTTGCAGAGAAAGGTGGGAGTGGCGCTGATGTTGTATTTCCGCTCGGCTTCTTCTTGAGCAGCTAAAATCGCTTTGGCAAAAGCCTCGTCGTTCACGGTTGCATCAAAAGTCTGCCGCGACATGCCGGCAAGCATCGCCATCTTTGCCAGCTCTTCCAGCGGCGAGGCCTCGCGATTGAATGCCCACCGATCCTGGCTTGCAAATAGCGCCGTGAGGAAGGGTTCATATCGGTCAATCGGCAAGGCACGCGCGACCATTGCTGCCGCAAGCGCCAGCCGATCCAGCGGGAAGTCCGCAAAAATCCACTGAAGCTGGCCTGTCTCAATAAGCTCTTTTTTGATCTGCGGCATGGTCTCGCGCGCGAACGCGGCACAATGCGTGCAAGTCAGCGAAAAGAACTCGGTGACTTTATATTTCGCATCCGCCCGCCCCAAAACCCGAGGCGTAAGCCGTTCATCCGGCGCGGCGGCGCGCGCATGGTTGGCCAAAACCGGAAAACTACCCAAAAGGAGAAGAAGCGAGCGGCGCTTGATAAACATGGTGTCCTTTATATCCAGTTCCTTACGAAAGATCAGGCCGAAAGTGGGGGCTCCAGGCGCTTCCTTTGCGGCATTTACTGCGATGCTGTCCGAATGCAACGTGCTAGGGAAAGCAGACTATCGCGCAGAAGGCCCGGAGGAAAGTCTGCGAGGCCGGCGGGCGCGGCATCGTCTCGCGCGGGGGCCAATTTCGGCAAAGACGGCGTCTTCCTTGGCGGCAATCCCGCGTTTTGGACAAATCGCAGCTGTTTCACGGTCTCCGGCCCAAGGTAGAGTGCAATGCGCTGAAGCAGTTCGGTCGAGAGGTGTTGGAGCTCCAGCGCCGCCGGCCCCGCGCAGGCGATGGTCAGCGTGCCCGCGGCAAGCCGTTTTGGCGTTGTCAGCTGAGCGAGCTCGGGGCCGACAATGTTCGGCCACTCGGCAAGCAGGCGGGCGGTTGCCGGTCCGCGCTTGCGAAAGGCCGGCCGCGTCACCCCGGCGAGCACGGAGGCGATCATGCGCGGGCCGTAAATATGGCGCTCGGCTTGCGATTCGGTGCTCTTGCCAGGGCTTCGCTTCGCCGGCATATCCGCTTTTGTGTCCATCGCCGCCTCCGTTGCCTGCCTTCTCTCTTGGTACGATACCCATCGACGCGCGTTGCCGTGGCGCGCAAACCCGGGAGAGCAAGCGGATCCTTACCGCGTTTGGCTCAGTGAGATTATGTTGCAACAAACCACCGTTGCGGCAGTAATACCACATTATAAAAAATTTTTTGCACAATTTCCGACCCTTGCCGCTCTGGCCGAGGCTTCCGAGCAAGCCGTGTTGAGGGAATGGGCCGGGCTTGGCTATTACGCCCGGGCTCGAAACCTGCACGCATGCGCCCGCATGCTGGCGGCCAGGGGGGAATTTCCTTCCGATGTCCGTGAATTGCGTCGCCTGCCGGGCATCGGCCTTTACACGGCGGCGGCGATTGCAGCGATTGCTTTCGGCAAGCCCGTGGTTCCGGTGGATGCGAATGTCGCGCGGGTGCTCACCCGCGTTTTTGCCATGACCACGCCTTTGCCGAAAGCGCGGCCTCAGCTGGAGCAGAAAGCCGCCGAACTCGCGGCGACGGAGGCGGGCCAAAAGCGACCGGGCGATCTTGCCCAAGCGTTGTTCGATCTCGGGGCCACCGTCTGCACTCCGAAATCACCGCGCTGTGCGGCATGCCCTTGGGATGCATTTTGCGCGGCTCGCGCGCAGGGAATCGCGGAGACTTTGCCGCGGTCGGCTCCGAAAATGCCGCGGCCGCGGCGGTTCGGCGTGCACTTTTGGCTTACCGACGCCGCGGGCAACGTGCTCTTGCGCCGCCGCCCCTCGCGGGGACTTTTGGGCGGCATGAGCGAATTGCCGGGCACCCCGTGGATTTCAGAACCCTATTCGGAAAAAGAAGCAATGGCCGCAGCCCCGATGCCGGCACCGTGGCGCCATATCGGACAGGTCCGCCACGTTTTTACGCACTTTGCTTTGACGCTGGAGGTTTTTGCGGCAGCAGTGCCGCGGATCGAGACAACGGGCTTCCTCTGCCCGATCCGCGACGTGCACGCGCAGGCATTGCCCACGGTCATGCGCAAATGCGTGAGCCTTGCAGAAACCTTTGGCCTTATGACAGCGAACGCCGATGAAGCGCGGGAGATCGGCAAAATGCGGCGCCGCAGACTATAAACGCTGCCGGATCGCGGGCGGCAGCCATTCCTCCAAGTGCCGTGGGAGATCTTCGTCCGGTGTCTTGACCAAATCTTTCACTACGGTTCCCGCAAGTTTTGCTGCAGCGTGCCGAGCCAATGAATCCCGCAAAATCGGCATCGCTTTTGGAGGGGCAACCAATACCAGCTTTCCGAGTTGCTCCTGAGCCGCGATTTCATTTACCCGCTCTGCCACCGCACGCAGAAATTTCTGTTCGGATTTTTCGCGAGGATCGGTCTTGGGCTCGATGGCATGCCGCCCAAGGCCAAACCTGTCGAAGACGCGTGCCGGCTCGTCCCTGCCCAAGTCCGCCGCTTGTTTGTGGGCGTTTATCGATTCCTCGGTATAAAGGGTGCGAAACGAACCGGAGGGAAGATCCAGAACCACAATGCGCGCATGGTCACCATCGGTGATGACCGCCCACAATGGTTTCGTCTTCGGCATGCGAAATGTCTCCTGAATATTTGCAAAAAGAGGGGGTATATTCCACGCTTATGGAGAACGGGCCAGAGCGTTGACGTGCTCCGCTTATCAGCTGCGCACGACTGAGGACGGCTTCAAGGCTTGTGCACGGATAACTTCCTCGCGCAGCACATCCAGGGGAACGAGCGTGCCGCCTCGCTCGATATGCCAGAACATCCAGCCGTTGCAGGAGGGGGCGTTCTGGATGCGGGCACCGACTTGATGAATGGAGCCGCGCAGATTGCCAGCAATCAGAGAACCATCGGCCGCCACCGTGGCATTCGCGCGCCGCGTGCGGTCGAAGAGCTTGGAGCCGGGGGGAACCACTCCGGCCTCCACCAGACTGCCGAAGGGAATGCGCGGAGCATCGCGCCGGGAAGGCGTTATGGCGAGGCCCGCCTCCGGCATCGGCCGAACCTGCTTCAAGCGCGCCAGTGCCGCCTCTACATAGGCCGGGTGCCTCTCGATGCCGACGAAATGCCGGCCCAAACGGCGGGCAACCACGGCGGTTGTGCCGGTTCCAAGGAAAGGGTCGAGCACGATATCTCCCGGTGCCGTGCCGGCCAGCAGCACGCGATAGAGCAACGCCTCCGGCTTTTGCGTGGGGTGCAACTTCAGTCCGTTGGCGTTGAGAAGGCGCTCCGAGCCGGTACATATGGGAATAAACCAATCACTTCGCATTTGCACGTCGTCGTTCAAGGCTTTCATGGCCTGATAATTGAACCGATACCGCGAATCGCGCCCGCGGGCTGCCCAGATCAAAGTCTCGTGCGCGTTGGTAAAGCGCCGGCCGCGAAAATTGGGCATCGGATTGGCCTTGCGCCAAATCACGTCATTGAGAATCCAAAAGCCCAAATCCTGCAGCGCGCAACCAAGCCGAAAAACGTTGTGATAAGCCCCGATCACCCAGATCGTGCCGTCCTTGTGTAACAGGCGACGGCATTCGCTCAACCATTCGCGCGTGAAGGCGTCATAGGCCGCATAGTCCGGGAAGCGGTCCCATTCCTCGTCAACGCCGTCTACCACGCTATCGTCCGGGCGCCGCAACTCGCCCCTGAGCTGGAGATTGTAAGGGGGATCGGCAAAGATGCAGTGGATGGAACCGCTCGGCAGCATCCGCATGATACGGATGCAATCTCCCAGTAAAATCTGGTCAAGTGGCAGTTCGCGCGCAATTTCCAAGGCTTCTGGACACCTTCCTTAACAGGTCGTTATGGAATGGCGAAAGAGGTTGCGTCAATCAGTCTCGAATCGGTCCCAAAGAAGTGCGTCTTTGCCACATCCGGGTTTCGGTCAAAGTCGCGAGACTTCAACGAAAGCCCGAACCGAGCCAAAGCCCGGCCGATGATGCGGAGAAGGGCCGATTCGGGCAAGGGCCGCGCGATGCTCGGGGGTGGGATATCCCGCGTTGCGCTCCCATCCGTATGCGGGGAAACGTCGGGCCAGTTTTGTCATCAGCCGGTCGCGAACGACTTTTGCCACGATGGAGGCGGCGGCAATGGAAAGCGAGCGCGCGTCGCCGCCGACAATGCAGCACACGCGGCAAGCAAGAGGCGGCGCCAAATGGCCGTCGACCAATACAGTATCCGGCAAGCGGGGCAGGCGCAGCACGGCGCGGCGCATGGCAAGCAGGCTCGCACCGGTGATATTCAGCCGCGTAATCTCGGCAACCGAAGCTGCGCCGAGAGCGATTTGCACGCCTTTATGGAATCGCAACGCGTCAAAAGCACTTTGCCGCGCCGATGCGGAGAGCTTTTTCGAATCGTCGATCAGCGCGGCGAGCTCGGGTGAAACGTTCGGCCCCAGCGAAACCGCGGCGGCAAGCACTGGTCCGGCAAGCGGCCCGCGGCCGACTTCATCAACCCCGGCGATATGCCCACCCAGCCTGCGCTCGATCTCGAGATCCGGCATATCGTTCAGCTAGCAAAATCTTTCAGCAGCGAGAAGAACACCTGACACAACCCCAGGATTCTGCTTTGCAACCGAAGATTGATACGCAGCCGATTCCCGATACAATCGCACCGCGACTTTCCTCCATTCCGAAGGGGCCGGGAGTCCTCATAACCCCCCAAGAAATCAAAACCCCGAAAGAACGCAAAGAAGACGCGGAGCGAATCGTCGAATCACGAAACCGTGAGGTTGGGTTTTATCAACTTGCTCTTAATTATAGTAACTGTTAATAATTAACCATTAAACATTTCCGGCGATAATGGCGGGGGAAACAATGATGATAGCGACTCTGTCCCACTAAGGGCGGTGTCGATATATCGGCTGCGTAGCCTCCATTGTTTTGGAGAGTAGAAGATGGCGTCGAAGGATTGGGATTCGCTTTCCGAGGACCAACAAATCATGCTTTCGCGGGAAGCCCTGGCGCGGGCGGCGAACACCATCGCTGCTCAGGCCGAGCTTTTGGCGGCGGAATTTGATGCCGGTACATTGGAAGACCGTGGCGGGGCCGAAGCCCTGCGTTTGCTTGCCGCAGTGGTGCGCGCAAGCAGCGAACAAACCTTCGGCGTTGCGGGCCACGCTTGAGCTTGCTTTCAAACACGCCGCAATCAGACGAATTTTGAAATCGCGGTTTCTTTTGCGGTGATGAATTCCAGCAAGGCAGGCCTGCCCGCGTTTGTTTCCGCGATTCCGCGCTTGATCGCCGGGACAATCTCCTCAGGCGTCGTCACGCGTTCGCCATAGGCACCCAGTGCCCGCGCGAGCGCAGCATAGTCACCCGAAATATCGGTTGCGCGATATTTTTGGGTAGAAATAGGCATCACTTTCAATTCGATGGCCATCGAGAAATTGTTAAAGAGAATGGAGAGGATCGGAATCCGCTCGCGCACGGCGGTTTCAATATCCATTCCGGTAAAGCCGATCGCCGAGTCGCCCCAGACATTGATGCAAAGCTTGTCCGGGTGAGAGAGCTTGGCGCCCATGGCGAGGCCAAGCCCGTAGCCAAGCTGTGTGGTTTTCCCCCAGCCGATATAAGAAAGCGGTTCGACGGCGGTCCAAAACGGGGCAAGCTGGTCGCGCGGACTTCCCGCATCGTGGGTGATGATGGTGTTGTGAAGATCCACCGTGTGCAGCAAATCCCAAATCACCCGATAGGGCGTCAGCGGCACTTCGCCGGACGTGAGCTTGGGCATCCACTCCTTCAGCCAACCTTCCCGAACACTAGCGATTTCACCGACCACATCCGCACTGTCCCGACGTGCCGAAGGCAATTCCGCCAGCAACGCCTGCAGAACGAGCTCGGCATCGCCCACCAACGCAACATCGGCCCGCACGTCCTTGTTCAGATGATCGGGATCCAGCGTGGCATGGACGATGCGCTTGCCGGAGGGAATTTTCACGGCGAAGGAGCTTTCGGTGAAACTGCAGCCGATTCCGAAAATAACATCCGCCTTGCGCAGGAATTCAAAGACCGTCTTCGGGAACGAAACGCCGCCGGAGCCCAGTGCAAGCGGGTGCGTTTCCGGAAAAGCGCTTTTCCCGCCAAGGCTGGTGACCACCGGCGCCGCCAAGCGTTCCGCGAGCGCTTTGAGCGAATCCCAAGCGCGGGCATAGTGCACGCCTTGCCCCGCGTAGATGACCAGCCGTTGAGCTTTCGCAAGAATCGCGGCCGCCTTTTTCACATCCGCCGGATCCGGCCCGTAGCGCGTAAAGGAAACCGGTTCATAGGCAAGCGGTTCGGGCACTTCTTCGTTCCAAATGTCGTTCGGGATTTCCACCAACACCGGGCCGCCGCGGCCATTGCGCAACCGCGAAAACGCGCGGCGGAAAATGTTTGGAATTTCGGCCGGCAAGAAGATCGGCTCCGCCGACTTGGTTACCGTGCGCATACTGATGACCGAGTTGAAATTCGGTGGAACGTAGGCCAAGCGCCGCGGATAGCCCATCGGCAGCACCAGAATGGGGGCCGATTCGCCGAAGGCCTGAGCCACGCCGCCAAAGGCGTTCTCCGCGCCGGGACCGTGCTGCATGCAAAACACCCCGATCTTCCGTCCCGAGGAGAGCCGCGAAATGGCATCGGCGATATGCAGGCCGATCCGCTCCTGACGCACTACAATCGGCCGGATATCCGCTTCGGCCGCAAACTCGAACAAGTGGTTCACGGGGTAGCCGGCGAGAATCTCGATCCCCTCGCGCTTGAGGATTTCAGCAATAGCGGTGCCTGCTTTCATGGGCTTCTCCTCCCTCGTCAGCCGCTGACGCGAAGGAAATGCTAAACCGCCCCTGCCGGCGAGGGAAGCCGTAAGCGGGCAAGAGGGGCGCAAAGCTGGCGAGCGCGCTCGACCGCCGCCAAAAACGGCTCAGTTCAGGAAAATTTTTCCGGGGTTCAAAATTCCGTGCGGGTCGAGCGTTGCCTTGAGGCTGCGCATCACCGCCAGCGCTCCGGCGCCGTGCTCTTGCTCCAGAAATTCGCGCTTGCCGAGGCCCACGCCGTGCTCGCCGCTGCAAGATCCGCCAAGTGCCAACGCCCGCGCTACGATCTTGCGATCCAGCGCCCAGGCCCGTTCCAACGCACCCGGCTCCGGCGGAAACAAGATCACCGTATGGAAATTGCCATCCCCCACGTGTCCCACCATCGGCGCCGTGAAGCCGGACGCGTCGATATCCGCCCGCGCGCCCAAAATAGCTTCCGGAAGGCGTGAAATGGGCACGATCGCATCCGTGGTCAGCGCCCGATACCCCGGCCGCAGCGCAAGCGCTGCCCAATACGCATCATGCCGGGCTTTCCAGAGGCGACTACGCTCTGTCGTTTCCGTAGCCCAACGAAAATCCGATCCGCCGTGCTCTTGCGCAAGAGCCTCGGCAAGCTTCGCCTGTTCGATCACCGAGGCATGCGTGCCGTGGAATTCAAAGAACAGCGTCGGGCGCGCGGCAAATCCTTCCAGCTTCGAGAAAGCAATTGCCGCGCGCATCTGAACGTCGTCCAGAAACTCCATGCGCGCGACCGGAATGCCCGCCTGCATCACATCCACCACCGTTTCCACTGTTCCCTTGAGGTCGGCGAACTGGCAAACGGCCGCCGACATCGCCTCCGGTATGCCATGCAAGCGGAGCTGGATTTCGGTGATCACCCCCAGAGTGCCTTCGGAGCCGATAAAGAGACGGGTCAGATCATAGCCGGTTGCCGATTTGCGCACGCGCCGGCCGGTTTGGATCACTCGCCCATCGGCCAGCACAACGGTAAGACCCAGAACGTTTTCGCGGATCGTGCCGTATCGCACGGCATTGGTGCCGCTGGCCCGCGTGGCGCACATGCCGCCCAAGGTACACTCGCTGCCCGGATCAACCGGAAAGAACAGGCCGAGGTCGCGCAAATGCGCATTCAAGGCTTGGCGGGTGACGCCGGCTTCCACCCGGCAATCCATATCTTCGGCATTCACTTCCAAAATTCTGTTCATCCGGCTGAGATCGAGCGAAAGGCCGCCGCGGATCGGCGTTACATGGCCTTCGAGCGAGGTCCCTGCTCCAAACGGCACGACGGGAACCCGGTAGCGATTGCAGAGCGCCAAAATTTTCGCCACCTCCTCGGTCGTTTCTACGAACGCCACCGCATCGGGCAGTGCGGGCGGGTTGGTGTCCTCGCCGTGGCTATGCTGCTCGCGGATCGCGGCGTTGCGGGAAATCCGCTCGCCAAGAAAGGCCTGAGCGGCAGTAAGAACCGGGTCAATCTGGTGCAACATTGCGGGCCTCCCTTTCCGGCAACGCGGTGCCGCCGGCTTTGACGCCTCTGCTTGCCTGCCCTAGCATAGAGAAGGGCAGGAAAGGCATCGGTGATGACAAATAAACTCAAACAACGCTGGCGCGAAGGCAAGGCCACGGTGAATGGGTGGCTGGCTATTCCTGCGGGGTTTTCCGCCGAAGTGATGGCGCAGGCGGGCTGGGATAGCGTGACGGTGGATCTGCAGCACGGCGTGCAGGATTATCTTTCCATGGTGGCCTGTTTCCAGGCCATGCAGGTGCACCCGGTGGTGCCGATGGTGCGCGTTCCTTGGAACGAGCCGGGCATTATCGGCAAAGTCCTTGATGCAGGCGCCTATGGCGTGATCTGCCCTATGGTGAATACCCGCGCCCAGGCGGAGGCGTTCATTGCGGCATGCAAATATCCGCCACAGGGAATGCGCAGCAACGGCCCGATCCGCGCCGGAATTTACGGCCAATCGGTGGGTTATCAGAGCACCGCGAACGAAGAGATCGCCTGCATCCCGATGATCGAAACGCAGCAAGCGCTGGATAACCTTGAGGCTATCCTGGACGTTCCCGGAATTGATGCCATCTACGTGGGGCCTTCGGATCTCGGTTTCTCGCTCGGGCTGCCGCCGCGCATGGACCGCGAGGAGCCGCAAATTTTGGCGATCTATGACCGTCTCATCGCGGAAACCGCCAAACGCGGCATCGCAGCCGGCATTCATTGTGCGAGCCCTGCCTACGCCGTGCGCGCCTTGGGGATGGGGTTTCGCTTTGTGACTATCCTCAACGACAGTGGGCTTTTGCTTCAGGCCGCGCGCGCCGCGGTGCAGGCGGTTCGCGAAGGGGCCAAGGACAAAATGTAAGGATCAAATCGCGAGGGAGAGACGTGCATGGTTGCCCCGGTTATTCGTTTGCATCCCGATGATGGCGTGGTGATCGCCCGCGTCACGCTGCTGCCCGGAACGCCGGTGGCGGAAGGGGTGGTGGCGCAAGACCGCATTCCGGCCGGCCACAAGGTCGCGATACGCCCGCACGCCGCGGGCGAACCGGTGCGCCGCTACGGCCAGATCATCGGCTTCGCCATGGAAGCGATCGCGCCGGGGCGGCACGTGCACGTGCACAATTGCGGTATGGGCAACTTCGCCCGCGATTATGCTTTCGGGGTGGATGTGCGGCCGACTGACTATATCGATCCGCCGCGCACGTTTTTGGGTATTCGGCGCGCCGACGGACGGGTGGCCACGCGCAACTACATCGGCATTCTTACCAGCGTGAACTGCAGCGCCCATGTCGCCAACCTGATTGCCGGCGCGTTTCAGCGCAATCCGTTCCGCAATGATGATCCGCTGGCCGATTATCCGAATGTGGACGGCGTCGTGGCGCTGACGCACAAAACCGGCTGCGGCATGGCGGAGGGTGAACCGCTCAAGCTCTTGCGGCGCGTCCTCGGCGGCTATGCCCGACACGTGAATTTCTCGCACGTGGTGGCGTTGGGGTTGGGCTGTGAGGTGAACCAAATCGGCGGCTTGATGGAAGAGCAGCGCCTCGCCGGCCGTTTGCGGGCCATGGACATTCAGGCGATGGGCGGCACCCGCAAAACCGTGGAAGCGGGGATTGCGTTTGTGCGCGAAGTGCTTGCCGAAGCCAACCAGGTTCGACGTGAACCGGTGCCGGCAAGCGAACTCATTGTCGCGCTGCAGTGCGGCGGTTCCGACGGCTATTCCGGCATTTCCGCCAACCCGGCGCTGGGGGTCGCCTCCGATCTCGTGGTGCGGCACGGCGGCACGGTGATTCTTTCGGAAACGACGGAGACCTACGGCGCCGAACATCTTCTCACCCGCCGCGCCGTCTCGCGCGAAGTGGGGGAGAAGCTGGTGGCCTTGATGCGCTGGTGGGAGGAATACACCGCGCGCGAGGGTGCGGAGCTCAACGCCAATCCCTCGCCGGGCAACAAGGCCGGGGGGCTGACCACGATCCTGGAGAAATCGCTCGGCGCGATGGCCAAGGCCGGCAGCACCAATCTGGTGGATGTCGTGCGGTATGCCGAGCCGGTGCGGGCGAAGGGTTTCGTGTTCATGGACACGCCGGGCTACGACCCGGTTGCCGCCACCGGCCAGGTTGCGGGCGGAGCCAATTTGGTGTGTTTCACCACCGGGCGCGGCAGCGTGTTCGGCTGCAAACCTGCCCCCTCGATCAAGCTCGCCACGAACACGCCCATGTATCGGCGCATGGAAGACGATATGGATATCAACTGCGGCACCATTCTGGACGGGGATGAAACCGTTCAGCAATGCGGCGAGCGCATTTTTGAAATGATATTGCGCGTCGCTTCCGGTGAGAAAACAAAAAGCGAGCAGTTTGATTTCGGCGCTTCCGAATTCGCTCCCTGGCAAATCGGCGCAACCGTCTAAAGTGCCCATAGAGTATTGCGGGGTTTGCTCTTGATCCCCCTCCGGGAAGGAGGCGCGGCCAAGCCGGCACGCCGGCTTGCTCATTTTGCAGAAAGGCGGTGATGACGGAGGCGGCGTCTCTTAAGCAGGCCGATGAGCCGCAGGCATCCCTTGGCATTTCCAGCGCCGAGGCCGAGAGACGGCTGCGCGAATTCGGACCGAATGCCGTGGCCGAGGAAACCCCGGCGCGCTGGCGGTTGCTCTTGGCCAAATTCTGGGCGCCGGTGCCATGGATGCTGGAGGCCACCATCGCGTTGCAACTCGCGCTGGGAGAGGTTCTCGAGGCAGCGGTGGTTGCCTTCCTGCTTCTCTTCAACATGCTTCTCGGCTTCTTCCAGGAGAGCCGCGCGAACGCCGCGCTTGCAGCGCTGAAACGGCAGCTTGCGCCGACCGCTTGGGTTGCCCGCGACGGTGCCTGGGTCCGGCTGCCCGCGGCCGAAATTGTTCCCGGCGACGCGGTAAGATTGCGCCTGGGCGCAGTCGTGCCGGCCGATGCACGCGTGCTGACGGGCGAGGTGCTTGTCGATCAATCCCTGCTCACGGGGGAATCGGTGCCGGTCGAAGCAGGGCCCGGCAGTCAGGTTTACGCGGGCGCCTTAATCCGCTGCGGCGAAGCCATCGCAGAGGTCACCGCGACCGGCGCGAAGACCTTTTTCGGCCGTACCGCCGAGTTGGTGCGCATTGCCCATGCCGCAAGCAGCGAGCAAAAGGCGGTCTTCGCCGCAACACGAAATCTTGCCGCGGTGAACGGCACCATCGCCGTGCTGCTGATCGCCTATGCCGTCTTCCGAGCCTTTCCACCCTCGGAGCTCGTTCGTCTTGCCTTGACGGCCCTGCTCGCTTCGGTGCCGGTCGCGCTGCCCGCGACGTTCACCCTCTCCGCAGCCCTGACCGCACAGGTCTTGGCCCGGCGCGGGGTGTTGCTGACGCGGCTTTCCGCCGCGCACGAGGCGGCAACCATGGACGTGCTGTGCTCGGATAAGACCGGAACCCTCACGCAGAACGTGCTGGCGGTGGCTGCGGTGGTGCCGTTGCCGGGTTATGACCGCACGCGGGTTTTGTCGCTTGCCGCGCTCGCCAGCTCCGAAGGGGACGGGGATCCGATCGATGCCACAATCCGGCGCGCCGCGGCCGCAGATGGAAACCCCGCTTCTGGAATATCCATCGAGCGTTTTGTGCCGTTCGACCCGACAACAAAAATTTCGGAAGCTTTCGGGCGCGATGCCGACGGCCGGGAATTTCGGATCGTGAAAGGCGCGCTGCAGGCCCTCTCGGCGCTCGCCGCAATGCCGCCGGATGCCGAAGAGATGGCCGATAAGCTTGCGCGTGAGGGGCATCGCGTCATTGCCGTCGCCGCCGGGCCGCCGAAATCATTGCAGATCGTGGGCTTGGTCGCGCTTTCCGACCCGCCGCGCGAGGATTCCGCGCGGCTGATCGCAGAGCTGCGCGCGCTGGGGGTTCATACCGTCATGGTGACGGGGGATTCGATGGCGACCGCGATAGCCATCGCACGCAAGGTTGGAATCGAAGGAGGCGCTTGTTCGCCCGAACACATCAGCAAAGGGCTGAAGCCCGGCGAGTGCGGCATTTTCGCCCGCGTCGTGCCGGAAGAAAAATATCGGCTGGTCACCGCGTTGCAGCGGCAAGGCCATGTTGTCGGCATGTGCGGCGACGGCGCAAACGATGCCCCCGCGTTGCGCCAGGCACAGATCGGGATCGCCGTATCGTCGGCAACCGACGTCGCAAAGGCAGCTGCGGCGATGGTGCTGACCAAGCCGGGCCTTACCGGGATCCTTTCGGCGGTACGAGAAGGCCGCATCGCGTTTCAGCGATTGCTGATCTACACGCTGAACATGCTCGTCAAGAAAATCGAGATCGTTCTGTTTCTGGCGGTCGGCCTCGTTCTCACCGGCCAAGCGGTGATGACGCCCGTGCTCATGGTGATCATGCTGGTGACGAACGACTTTCTCAGCATGTCGCTGATGACCGATCGCGCCGTGGCAGACAATCTGCCGAGCCGGTGGCACATGCGGGGTATCACGGCCGCCGCAATCGTGCTTGGCATGGTCAAACTCGGCTTCTCGATCACCGTTCTGATCTTCGCGCGTTGGCGTTGGGGGCTGGTGGGCGAGCCCCTCCAGACCTTGGCGTTCATAGCCTTGGTCTTCGGCAACCAGGCGCTCTTGTTTACACTGCGCGAGCGGCGTCGGCTATGGAGCTCGCGCCCGAGCGGCTGGGTATTGGCATCCTCGGCGACGGATGTCGCGCTGGGGTCCGTTCTTGCTCTTTCCGGCACGCTGATGGCCCCGCTGCCGTGGCGCTTATTGCTCGCCGTCTTCCTTGCTGCCGTCGCATTCGCCTTGATTCTCGACCAGCTGAAAGCCCCCGTCATGTCGGCATTCCGGGTGGGGCGAGGCAACGATCGTCTGCTGGCCAGGGAAACATGATCCAGATCAATGCCCTGCCGGCGGTTTTCGTGAGATAGATGCGGGTAAGGTAAAGGGGCATCCGATGCGTAAAGTGGTGAAATTGGCAGCGCTGGCCGCGGCTTTCGGCCTACTCGGCGGAACAGGCAGCGCATGGGCCCAACCCGCTGGCCCAGGACCGGGTATGGGCATGGGGATGGGTCCGGGCATGATGGGCGGAGGCGGACGGGGCGTGGGCCTTGGCCTTATGGCGGATCCCGAGAGCTATCTTGCTGGGCTGAAGAGCGAACTTGGTATCACCGCCACCCAAGAGCCTGCCTGGGACGCCTATGCCGAAGCCGTGAAAACCAGCGCCGAGCAAATGCGCGGGGCGCATCAGACGATGTACGAGGCGATGGGAACCGCAACCTGGCAGGAACGCCAGGACATGATGAACCGGATGTTCGAAACGCGCCAAGAAGCATATACGAGGGTTCACACGGCGGCCCAGAAATTGCTGCCCGCACTGACGCCAACGCAACGCAGCAAAGCGATGGCGCTTCTTCCTGGGCTCCGAGCGCGCGCTCGCGGCATGATGGGCCGGATGGGGCCGCCGCGCTCTTCGCCGTGACGGGGTGAATGGCTGCGATGGCGAATGGAGCGAGCCTGCA
This sequence comes from Terriglobia bacterium, assembly GCA_023511585.1. Classification (GTDB taxonomy): domain Bacteria; phylum Pseudomonadota; class Alphaproteobacteria; order Acetobacterales; family Acetobacteraceae; genus JAIMBF01. The sequence continues at coordinate 375 of JAIMBF010000002.1, read as the reverse complement.
AACCCGCCTTGCTGCCGCGATTTTCGCCTGCTGCCTCGCGCTCGTGCTACCCACGCTTGCCGCGGGAGCTCCTCCCTCTCATTCTGAAGGAACACCGATTGTTGTTACGCCGGAGATGCGTGGCGCCGGGGCGGTTTCGAGCGGCGTGAAGCTTCCGCCGCCGCCGCCGGCAACAGGCACGTGGCAGGCTCCTGTGCCGTCCTGGGGCAAGCCGCTGCCTTATCCGATCATCATTGCGGATCGGCGCAACAACCGTTTGATCGAGGTTGCGCCGAATAAGCAGATTGTCTGGGAGTATCCGTCGCCGAATTTGAAAATCTATCGCGGCAACGACGATGTCTACTTCTCCCCCGACGGCAATCGCCTGATGGTCAA
>JAIMBF010000171.1 GCA_023511585.1 Terriglobia bacterium | reverse complement strand
GCAAGCCTCAGCGAAGCGTATCAAGCGCAACGGGCCGAAATCGCGATGCGACGCTCTGCAGAAGCCGAATTGGCTGCACGCCATCAGAGCCTGCAGGAGGAACATCACAGCCTGCAAGAGGAACTTCGCAGCCTGCAAGGACAATATCATGGCCTGCAAAAGGAAATGCGCGCCGTGCGCCGGGAGTTGGAGGAAAGGCTTCTGGAAAGTCGGGAAGCGCTTGCGGGTATCGTCACTGAGACGGAACGGCGCATCGGTGAGGCGGAACAACGCATCGCCGAAATGGAACGTTCGCGAACGATGCGGCTCGCGCGGGCTTATTACGCTCTTTACTCACGGCCACTGCTCGGCCCGCCGCTGCGTTTGGCACGTCGCGCGGTGGGTGGCACTTTGAGACGGCTGCGTGCGCCCGGCTCTCGTTAGTCGAGCTCCGTCGTTTCGGCAAAGACCTGTGCGTTTTCAGCCATCCCGAAATGCGAGCGGGATAAGCAGAAACAGGCCCAGGCAATATCTTTCCCAAAGCCTGCGCGCGCAACGGCAGCCGCGCTGGCGGCGATGGCGTCCGGATCGAAGCGGGCTGCATCGCCAAGACATTCCGGCCAAGCCGATGGATCAAGGTCGGCAGACGGTGCCGGCGGCTTCACCGGGAGCGATGTCGCGATCACAAGCAAACCATCCCGACCAACGAGCCGCAGCAGATCGTTCAGCGCGGCCGCGCCTTCGCTCGCCATAGTAAGGGCCTCGACACACACCAGCGCATCGAACGCACCAGAATTCACCGGCATGTTGTAAATCGAGCCCAGTACAACGGTGCCTTCGGCGATAAGCTGCACTAGACCTGGCGGCGCCGAACGGCCGGGTGCCGGCGTTATCACTCCAAGGCGTGGCGGTATCGGGAGATCGCGTAAATGCTGCGCCGCCCAATGCCGTGCCATTGCTTCGCCCCACGCGGCAAGCGAGGCCCCTTGCATCGGCAGCATGACGGGAACCTCGCCAAACAGTGCGCGCGCCAGCACCTGGGGCAATGATTGCTCGCGGGCAGCGATCAACGCGGGCAGGCACTGCCGAAGCGGCTCAAGATCGATACTCGCGGTGCATTCCGGCCCTTCTGTGCCGCGCGGACAGTACGCAAGCCACGTCGCGTTCGAATACCAGCAGCGGCCACACAAGGGAGAGTCGAGGTTAAGATTGGTCGGATAGCCGAAGAACGCCTTGCTCGTCGTGCCGAAGAACACCACGGCGGGGACATGGACGGCGCGCGCGAAGTGAACAAGACCGCCTTCGGTATCGATATGCGCCACCGCTCCCTTCATGACGAAGCAAAGCTCCGACAGATTCGTGCGGCCCCGCAAATCGATATCGGCATCGATTGCCGGCGGATCGCTGGTATCCCCCACCTGTACAATGCGAAGCCCGTGCGCGCGAAGAAGCGCCAATATTTCCGCCCACTTGGACAGCGGAAGTTGCTTTGTTGTGCGTTCCACCCCGAGGCTGCGCGCAAATGCCATATCCCCGGGGTTAGACCCGTCGCGGATGGTGACGTAGCGTGACGGCAGAGCAAAGGCGCGCACGCGAGCGAGAGCTGTGGGATCCGGTGAGAAGATGAGCGGTGTTGCGGCATTGATCGGAAGGCCGGTGATCGATGCCAGTATATCGAGCACATGCGTGTGGAAGGCGCGATCCAGCAGACTCACCCCGAGGTTCGAGGAAAAACGGTCGATCAGATCGGCGATCTGCTCGTTGCCGGCTAACCACATGCCGTGGCGATCCATATCGATCCGCGAGCCTTCGCATACGAGGTAGCGCGGGAGGAAGCAATACACGTCCACGACCAGGTCGAAAATGCCGAGCCAGCGCGCTGCTTTAGCCACGTCTTGAAGCTCACCCCAAGGTGCGGCGAGAGCACAAGCAACAGTGGGGTTGCCGGCGTAGAGCGGCACAACAACTTGCTTCTCGTAGAGCAGCACGATCTCACAAGGCGCCAGACGCCGCCAGAGCGCCCCGAGCACAGCCGAAAACAACAGTGCATCGCCGAGGCCGCCGCCGCCGAGCAGCACCAGCACGCGCAGCTTTCCCTGTTGCCCATTATGAGGCTTAAGCTCGGCAAGAAAAGGAAATTCGGCGTGCGCAGCGACGAAACGCTCCCAACATTGTTGCGCCGCTTGCCGCATCGCCGCATGATACGGCGTAGCGCCGGCACGTTGCGCCTCCGCCATTGGCGTGCAACGCCATGCCTGCAACGCGTCATCAAGCCGTGCATATTGGCCGGGCAACGCGGCGGCAAGCGGCGCATCGGAAGACGCCGCCGGCAAGTGCGGCAAAACTCTGATCCGGAATAACCGATACGCCAAGCTGCGCAGCACCCGCAGCATCAACCGGCGCCGCCCGGCCCATCCACCATCTCGCCACTCCTCTTCGACAAGGCGAGCAAACCGGCGCAGCGTTCCTTCACTCTCGGGCGCTCTTGCTTGTAACGCGCGTGCCAGGCGCTCCACTTGGGCGGACAGAGCAATGTTGTGGAGCAAGGTGATTTCGGCTTGTGCGGTGGTTTGATCGGGAGAGAGAAATCTGCCGTTCTGGCGCGGAGACCAACTGGTTTGATTCTTAGCGAGCCGGGCTATCACTGCATCTTTCATGACGGAGTTGCTCTCTCCTTATGATAGGACCGCCTGGATCAATTCGGCCCAACGTCGATCCCAACTGTATGCGGCTGGGGACCAATCACCGCGGCGCGGCGCAGTGACAGCCGCTTCCAGCGTTTCAGGCCAAGGCCCGTCCGTGGTGATCAGATGAATATGGGCGGCGTGCCGCACCGCCTGCGGGATTGGCGCGGCCAGCACTTCCAAGCCCGCGTTCAGATAGTG
>JAIMBF010000045.1 GCA_023511585.1 Terriglobia bacterium | reverse complement strand
GCCCGAGATGCCGTTATGCTCCGGGCCAAAGCCGCGATTGAGCGCGCTCTTGATTTGCTGGAACGCGACCCGCCCCCACCGAGCCTCGATATCGGTTCGATTACGATCGGTTGCGCGCTGGGATATTTGGATTTTCGCTTCGGGCATGAACCTTGGCGCAGCACGCGCGAGAAGCTTGCGGCATGGTTTGCCGACTTTGCGAAAAACCCGGGTTTGGCAAAAACCGTTCCCAAAGATCCTGCCTAGCGCCGGATCTCCTCTGAAACCCCTTTCGCTTCCGAAAACTTACTCCGCGGCGCAGGCATATTCGTTCAGCGGCGTACACGTGCAGACAAGGTTGCGGTCGCCATAGGCGTTATCAACCCGCTTTACCGGCGGCCAATACTTTGCTGCCGCTACGAATGGAAGCGGAAAGGCCGCCTGCGTGCGAGAGTAGCTATGGGGCCAGGTATCGGCGGTGACTTCCTCAGCCGTGTGAGGCGCATTTTTCAGCGGATTGTCGATGCGGCTGAATTTGCCTTCCGCAATCGCATCGATTTCGCCGCGAATCGCAATCATGGCATCGCAAAAACGGTCCAATTCCGCTTTGGTTTCACTCTCGGTCGGTTCCACCATCAAAGTGCCGGCCACCGGCCACGACATGGTCGGCGCATGGAAGCCGAAATCCTGAAGGCGCTTTGCAATATCTTCCACTTGCACCCCGGCGGTTTCAACGAATTTGCGGCAATCCAGAATGCATTCATGCGCAACCCGCCCGTTGCCACCGACATAGAGGACGGGATAATACGGCGCCAACCGCCGCGCGATGTAGTTTGCATTCAGAATGGCGATTTCGCTGGCGCGTTTCAGTCCTTCCGGTCCCATCAAGCGGATATAGGCGTAGCTGATCGGCAAAATAAGCGCGCTGCCGAAAGGAGCCGCAGCCACCGGGCCATAGCCTGTCGCCGGCCCTGCCTCGGCACGAAGAGGATGGTTCGGCAGATAGGGCGCAAGATGCGCCGCAACGGCGATCGGACCCACGCCCGGCCCGCCGCCGCCATGAGGGATGCAAAACGTTTTGTGCAAATTGAGATGGCAAACATCTGCCCCGATGCTTGCCGGAGTCGCAAGCCCGACTTGCGCGTTCATGTTCGCGCCGTCCATGTAGACTTGACCGCCCGCTCTATGCACCCGTTCGCAGGCTTCGCGAATGCCTTCCTCAAACACGCCGTAAGTGCTGGGATAGGTGATCATGAGCACGGCGATACGACCGGTATATTCGTCGATTTTTTGCCGAAGATCGGCAAGATCGATATTGCCCATCCGATCGCAGGCAACCACCACCACGCGATAGCCTGCCATGACGGCGCTTGCGGGATTGGTGCCATGGGCACTTGCGGGAATAAGGCAAATATCGCGAGCCGCGTCGCCGCGAGCCTGATGATACGCCCGAACGGTCAGCAACCCCGCAAATTCACCTTGAGCACCGGAATTGGGTTGCAGGCTAACAGCGGCAAAGCCGGTGATGGCCGCGAGCCACTCGCTCAAGCGCCGCATCAGCTCCATGCTTCCTTTTGTTTGTTCGGGCGGCGCAAAAGGATGCAAATCCGCAAATTCGGGCCAACTGATCGGCAGCATCTCGGCGGCAGCATTTAATTTCATCGTGCACGAGCCGAGCGGAATCATGCTGCGATCCAGCGCGATATCCTTCTCCCGCAAACGCGCAAGAAAGCGCAGCATCGCGTGCTCGCTGTGATGGGATTGAAAAACCGAAGCCTGGAGGTAAGAGCTTTGCCGCCGCAAATTCCCCGGCAGCACCTCCGGCGCATCGGCAAGCTTGCCTCCTAATATCTTGGCAAGACGCTGCAATTCCGCACTGGTAACGGTTTCATCGAGCGCAATGGCCACGCCGTGCGCATCAAGACGGCGGAAATTAAAACCTTCCGCAAGCGCCCGCGCGATCACGGCATCGGCGTCACAATCCAAGGCAATGGTATCGAAAAAGCTCACGTGACGGAGCCGCAGGCCAGCCTGTTCGGCAGCCGCGGCCAGCAAGCGCGCGGAGAGATGCACCCGCTCGCCGATTCGACGCAAACCTTCCGGGCCATGCCAGACCGCATAGAAGGCAGCCAAGTTGGCAAGCAATACTTGCGCCGTGCAGATGTTGCTGGTGGCTTTTTCGCGACGAATATGTTGCTCGCGCGTTTGCAGGGCCAAACGCAAGGCGGGCCTGCCGTTCGCATCCCGGCTTACCCCCACCAACCGGCCGGGCATATGGCGCTTAAAAGCATCACGCGTCGCAAGGAATGCCGCATGCGGTCCGCCGAAACCCATCGGCACGCCGAAGCGCTGGCTGGAGCCGACGACCACATCGGCACCCATTTCTCCGGGCGGCGTAAGCAGGGTGAGCGCCAGAAGATCCGTGGCCACGATAGCAAGCGCGCCGATCTTGTGCGCAGCGGCGATTTCCGCCGAAAGATCCCGCACGGCTCCCTCGGTTCCGGGATACTGCAAGACCACGGCAAAAGGCTTTGCCGCTTCGATCGCATCGAGATCTCCCGGCTGGAAATCGACAAGGCGCCAGCGATGAGGCCATGCGCGCGTGGCCAAAACGGCGCGTGTTTGCGGATGAATATCGTCAGCAACCGCGATCGTATCGGTCGGCTCCCGCACCAGCGCGTGCGCCATGGCAACGCCCTCCGCCGCCGCCGTTGCTTCATCTAACAACGAGGCGTTGGCAATTTCCATGCCGGTAAGATCGCTCACCATGGTCTGAAAAAGCAGCAAGGCTTCCAAACGGCCCTGGGAGATCTCCGATTGATAAGGCGTATAGGCGGTGTACCATCCGGGGTTTTCCAGCACATTGCGCCGGATCACCGCCGGCATGTAGGTGCCGTAATAACCTTGCCCGATCAAAGACTTTACCGGCACATTTTGCGCTGCGAGCGCCGCAAGTTCGGCAAGCACGGCCGCCTCGCCGGCGGGCGGCGGGAGATCAAGCCGACCGGAAGAGCGAATTGCCGAGGGGATTGTGGTCTCAATGAGTTCGGTAAGCGAAGAAACGCCGATAGTTTTTAGCATCTCTGCCACATCGGCCTCGGTAGGGCCGATATGGCGAGAGAGAAACGCTTCTTCCTCTTCCTTCAGCCGCGCAAATTTTGCAAGCGCGTCCATTTTTTGCTCCGTTACGGCTTATTGTTGTGAAGCCAAAAAGTCGCGATAAGCGGCTTCATCCATCAGCGTATCGAGTTCCGAGAGGTTGGTTGGAACCATTCGAAAGAACCAACCCTCGTCTTCTGCAGATCTGTTAACGAGGGCGGGATCCTGAACGATCGCATTGTTTGTTTCGCTCACGCGCCCGGAAAGCGGTGCATAGACGTCGGAGGCAGCTTTTACGCTTTCAACGACAGCGCATGCTTCGCCCGCCTTTAATTCCCTTCCCACCTCCGGCAATTCCACAAACACAATATCGCCGAGCTCCGCCTGGGCGTGGTCGGTAATTCCTACCGTGGCTACGTTGCCGTCGTAACGCACCCACTCGTGGTCTTTGGTGAAGCGCAATTTGGACATGACGAGTTTCCTAACGCACGTAACGATGAGGAACGAAGGGAAGCGGCGAGATGCGGGCAGGAACATCCGTGCCGCGAACGCGAACGGATAATGGTGTGCCCTCGGCCGAAAGGTCCCGGCGCACATAGCCCATGGCAATCGATGCATTCAGCGTGGGCGAAAATCCGCCCGAAGTGATATGGCCCACGGGGGCTCCATCCGGCCCGATGATGGCACTCCCTCCGCGGGCCACCGTCCGTCCTTCCACGCGGAGACCCACACGGAGCCGTGCAGGCCCGTTCCGGAATGCTGCACGAACGGCTTCGGCACCGACAAAATCCCACGCAAGCCGCCGGCGTTTGCTTACAACCCAGGCGAGAGCGGCTTCCACGGGGTTAGTCGTTTCATCAATATCGGCGCCGTAAAGGCAGAGTCCGGCTTCCAGCCTTAACGTGTCGCGGGCACCAAGCCCGGCAGGCTGTACCTCAGGTTCCGCAAGCAGAATTTCTGCGATGCGAATCGCGTGATCTTCCGGTACGGAAATTTCGAACCCGTCCTCGCCCGTGTAGCCCGAACGAGAGACCAGCACCGAAACACCCTCAAGCGCGGTCTCAAGCACGCCAAGAAAAGGAAGGTTATCCACCCCCGGTAAGAAACGGCGAAGCACGACAGCGGCTTGCGGGCCCTGCAAGGCGAGCAGAGCCCGTTCCGCCAGCACTTCAAGCTCTACCCCTTTCGGCAATGCTGCCGAGATATAGGCTGCATCGTCTGCTTTGCGGCTTGCGTTCATCACCAAAAACAGCCGCTGCGCGTCCAGCCGAGCGAGCATCACGTCATCTCGGATGCCGCCGCTTTCATGCATCAACAAGCTGTAGCGCTGCCGGCCTGGGGCAAGATTGACAATGTCGCCGCAGACCAGCCGTTCTATGGCAAGATCTGCCTCTTTGCCCCGCAGCACGGCTTGGCCCATATGGGAGACATCAAACAGCGCCGCCGCCGCGCGACAGTGTCGGTGCTCGGCCAGAATCCCCGGCGCATAATGCAGCGGCATGCTATAGCCGGCAAAGCTGACCATTCGCGCGCCGAGCCGGCGATGCAAGGGCTCTAAAGGAGTGGCAAGTTGGCCTGCAGGCAAAGGCAATTGGGTCACGAACTGGCTCCGCATCTGGGTCACCCGCCGGCCCAAACCGGCAGGATGGGGGAGCTTTCGCTCACCCGCTGACCCCCCTCTGTCGCGGAACCTGAGAGATTCGGGCTTCGGCCCTTACTCCTTCGGTGCGGCGCCCGTGCTACCGGACCCGGCTTTCCAGAGACCCGCCCTCCGCTTGCGGTCCTTTTGCCTGAGCGTTTCCGGGGGCCGGTTGCGCCTTCGGCGGCAGGGTGAACCTGCTCTCTCCCGCTGCGGAGTGTTCACGGATGCCTCATAATGTACGCTTTGCGCTTCCCACGCAATGCATGAAAAGTCCGGAAAAGCCTGCGCGCCATGGTAGGCCAGATAGCAACCGAAAAGGAGGTGACAGAACTTCACTCTCCCGGCAGAGTGCAAAGCCTGTGCCGTCCCCTTTGATTTGCAAGCCTCTGCGTTTCTCTGTCTTCACATGGCCGTTTACACCGACGTTTCCGACGAAAGTTTGATCGCCTTCCTCGCCGAATATGATTTGGGAAGCCTGGTTGCTTTCCGTGGCATTGCCGAAGGCGTAGAGAATTCCAACTACGTGCTTCGGACCACGGCTGGGGATTTTATTCTTACGCTCTACGAAAAGCGGGTTGATCCGGCGGATTTGCCGTGGTTCTTGGGCTTGATGGAGCATTTGGCGCAGCGCGGGATTTTGTGTCCGCGCCCGGTGCATGGCCGCGACGGCGCGGCGCTGCGTCAGTTGTGCGGCCGTTATGCGGCGATTACGACCTTTCTGCCTGGGGTCTGGCCCCGACATGTCAAAGTGGAACACTGTGCGCAAGTCGGGGCAGTTCTGGCGCGGCTGCATCTTGCCGGAGAGGATTACCGGCCGAGGCGAGAGAATGCACTCGGGCCGCACGCATGGAAACCGCTCTTTGCACGCTGCTCCGGGCAGGCGGATGAAATTCGCCCGGGTCTTGCAGCAGAACTGGCAGAGGCGCTTGATCGAATCCTTGCCGTATGGCCTGCCGAGCTCCCGACGGGTCAGATTCATGCCGATTTATTTCCGGATAACGTGTTCTTCTTGGAAGGAGCAGTCTCCGGGGTCATTGACTTCTATTTTGCCGCTACGGATTTCTACGCTTACGACATTGCCATATGCCTCAATGCCTGGTGCTTCGAAGCCGATAGCAGCTTAAACGTCACCAAAGCGCGCGCGTTGTTGCGCGGCTATGAAGAGGTGCGGAAGCTCCTGCCGGCAGAGCAAGAGGCTTTACCCGTGCTTGCTCAGGGCGCCGCCATGCGGTTTCTGCTGACCCGGCTTTACGATTGGCTTTATACCCCTGCAAACGCCCTGGTGGTACGCAAAGATCCGTTGGAATATCTCCGTCGGCTCCGGTTTCATCTCAATGCGCCCGATGCTGGAGCCTATGGACTCTGATCACGCCCTTCCCGTTGTGGAAATCTGGACCGACGGCAGTTGCAAGCCCAATCCCGGCCCCGGCGGGTGGGCCGCGATCTTGCGCTCGCGGGGGCATACGCGCGAGCTTTCCGGCGCCGAGGCGCACACAACCAACAACCGCATGGAGCTTACCGCCGCCGTGATGGCGCTGAAGGCGCTGAAGCGTCGCTGCCGGGTCATTCTCCATACGGACAGCGAATATCTTGCCCACGGCATCACCCAGTGGCTGCCGGGCTGGATGCGCCGAAATTGGCGCAACGCGCGTGGAGAACCCGTTGCGAATGCCGATCTCTGGCAGGCGCTGCTCGCCGAGGCCGGGCGCCATGAGATGGAATGGCGGTGGATCAGAGGGCATGCCGATGACGCGATGAACGTCCGGGCCGATGCACTGGCTGCTGCGGCGCGGGAAACCTTGGCTTTGGGAGGTTCTTCGCACGGAAAGGGGGTGACAGAGGCGCGCGAATCGTTCATGTTAGAGAGCTCCGAGCTCAAAGACGCCGGAAAGTCAAAAACTTAAACAACCTTTGTCGTAGAGGAAACAACACCTATGACCAATAAGCTTCATCGTCGGGTGCTGCTGCGTGCCTCCGGACTTGCCCTGGCCAGCGCCTCTTTTGCCGCGACGCCGTTCGCTCACAGCAGAGCCGCAAACAAAAAGAAGTTTAAAATAGCGCTGTCGAACTCCTACATCGGCAACAAGTGGCGTATCGAGATGGAAAACCTCTTCAAGGCCGCGCTGCTGATGGAGCCTTACAAATCGGAAGTGATTGGTTCCTGGTTTAACTCCGGGAACGACGTATCCAAGCAATCGCAGCAAATGTCGAACCTGATCGCCGAGCGTGTTGACGCCATTGTGCTCAATGCCGCGTCTCCGACGGCGCTTGATGGAATTATCAAGCAAGCAAGCGATCGCGGTATTTTGGTCGTCTCTTTCGATAACGTCGTGACGGCGCCAAGCGCATTGAAAGTCAATACCGATCAGTTTGAATTCGGCAAAACCCTTGCTGAATTCCTGGCAAAGAAAATGGGCGGCAAGGGCAATGTGATTATGGTCACGGGCGTTGCCGGCACGCATGTCGATCTGGAGCGCAACCGTGGTGCCGACAGCGTTTGGCAGCAACACCCCGGCATCAAGGTGGTAAGCCGCTATACGGGAATGTGGGATTCCGCCACGGCCGAACGGAATACGGCTTCGGTTCTGCCGTCTCTGCCGCAAATCGACGGCATCTGGTGCCAAGGCGGCACGGATGGCGTGATCAAGGCCTTTATTGCCGCCAACCGCCCGATTCCTCCTGTAGCCGGCGAGGCCGAGAACGGTTTTCGCAAGTTTATGATCGGCTATATGGGTCACAAGGTTGACGGAATTTCTATCGGTCAGCCCCCTTTCCTCTCGCTTGTCGCACTGGAACTCGCACGGCGGGTATTGTCGGGAACTTATCCAAAGAAAGACATCACAATTCCCTTCCCGTATGTGACGAGCGAAACCGTAAAGGTCGGCGAGACGGTCTTTCCGAATTTGCCGGACAGCTTTTTTGCCGATTTCACCGATGCGGGCGAGCATGCGGTGCTCAAAATCTGTGTTGACGCGGCGTAGACGGCAAGCCGTGTGCCGGGCGTTTGGATGTAAACCTTCCGCAAGTGTGAGTTTGCTTGCATGACGGCGAAAACCGCCATCGGTGATATGCCAACGCCGGCGGTCGAAGCAAGCAATGTGCGTAAAGCATTCGGCGGAGTGGTTGCGCTTGACGGCGCGAACTTCTCCGCCGCGAGCGGAGAAGTACATGCTTTGGTCGGCGAAAATGGTGCCGGCAAAAGCACGCTGATTAAGATTATCGGCGGCCGGTTACATGCGGATGCCGGCGAGGTGCGGATTGCCGGCCGAAAAGTCGTCCTCTCCGGGCCGGATGCCGCACACCGGCTCGGAGCATGGACAGTATTTCAAGAACTGACCTTGCTGACGTGGATGACGGTAGCGGAAAATCTCTTCCTCGGCCACGAGATAAGAAATTCGCTCGGCCTCATTGCACGCGGCAAGTTATTTTCCAAGGCGGAGCAAGTACTGGCGGATGTGGGTATTTTTCATATCGATCCCCGTGCGTTGGTGGAAGATATTTCCTTAGCAGAACGGCAGCTTATTGAAATTGTGCGAGCGATTACGCAAAACCCGCAGATCCTGTTGCTGGATGAGCCGACATCTTCGCTTGTCGAACGCGAGACCGTTTGGCTGTTTGAGCAGATCCGGCGCTTATGCAAAAATGGAACGTCGGTTGTATTTACCTCGCATCGCTGGAACGAAATTCGCACCATCGCCGACCGGATTACCGTCTTCCGCAATGGAAAAGATGTGGGCACCTTCACGGAGCTCGGCGAGGAAGAAGCGGTTACGTTGATGACGGGGACGCGGGTTGATGTGTTCTTCCCGCCTCTCCCGCAGGCACCCCAAAGCCAGCCGGCTCTTTCCGTTCGTGAACTTTCCGGTCCCCGCATCAAAAGCGTGTCGTTTGACCTCTATAAAGGCGAAGTTCTGGGAATGGGAGGGCTTGCCGGGCACGGGCATCGTGAAGTGTTTTTTTCGCTCTTCGGAGCCGAGCCGCATTCTGCGGAGCGCATTGAAATGTCCGGGAAACCCGTGCGCATTCGCAACCCGCGCGGAGCGGTTCGCCAGCGTATTGCCCTGGTGCCGGAGGATCGCAAAACCGAGGGATTGCTGCTTCCTCTTTCGGTACGAAACAACCTTACGCTGACCATTCTTCGGCAGCTCTCCCGCTTTGGCTTGGTGCGGGTGGGAGAAGAGCGTCGACTGGCACAAACTCTGGTGGAGCGATTAAAAATCCGCGCGCGCGATCTCTTCGTCGCCGTCGGAGCGCTCTCCGGCGGCAACCAGCAGAAAGTCTTGCTGGGAAGGTGGTTGCTTGCAGCTTCCGATGTCTTGCTGCTTTACGATGTCACACGCGGCGTGGATGTCGCCACAAAGCACGAGATCTACGAACTCGTTCTCGGCTTGGCGCGCGAAGGCCACGGCATTTTGTTTTATTCGAGCGACGCCGAGGAACTGGCGCATCTTTGCCACCGGGTGCTGGTGATGCGCGAAGGCCGCATCGCGGCCGTGCTTTCCCAACCCGGGATCACCGCCGAACAGATTGTCGCAGCTGCCATGCGTGAACATGCCACAGTATAAGGCCATGGAACACACCGCTCTTGCCCAACCATTCCGACGTTCGGCAGCGGCTCATGCGCTCGGCCAGAATATCGGGCTGATTCTCGTCTGCATTTTGCTTATCGCCAGTATTTTGGCCTATTGCGGGATTTATTACGCGGCGCAAGAGAGGCTTCCCGGCGGATTTGAAATTACGTCCACGGTGAACAACACGATGCCGCTTGTGTTGGCTGCACTCGCGCAAACCGTTGTTGTGCTGACACGCGGGCTTGATCTCTCGGTCGGCGGTATGATGGATCTCAGCAATGCGATTGCGGCCGTCACACTTTCCGCTTCGCTTGGCAGTATGGTGTTTTGGTCGGTCGCGATCCTTGCGTTGGGTGCTTTGTTAGGTCTTCTGAACGGGGTTTTGGTGGCCATCGGACGATTGCAGCCCATTCTGGTAACGCTGGCAACGCTTTCGATTTTCCAAGGGTTGGCGATTCGCGTCTTACCGCAACCCGGGGGTGCTGTGCCGGAAGCCTATACCGCCGCACTGGTATCCACCAAAGCGCCTTACGCTTTGCTCTATGTGATTGCATTTGGCGTGCTTTGGAGCGCTTTCCGACGCACGCGCCTCGGCGTTTCCATTCTCGCGGTTGGGAACGATGCACAAGCCGCACGTGCGCACGGGATCGATCTTATCCGAACACGGATTGCCGCCTACACGTTAAGCGGAATGCTCGCGGCCGCTGCCGGCCTTTTTCTTGCAGCCAACGCCACTGCAGGCGATGCCACCACCGGCAACGGCTACACGTTGAGTTCCATTGTTGCCGTGGTTCTCGGTGGCGTGAGCCTCTTCGGCGGACGTGGGTCCGCCATTGGAGCGATGCTGGGTGCCTTCGTGAGTTCCATGATCGTCAATATTCTCTTCTTTTCCCATATTGATCCGCTTTATCAAGCCTTCTACGAGGGCTTGTTCCTCGTGCTGGCAGTGGTCCTTGCGGAAGCCGTGGGCCGGTTAGTCCGAAAGGCGAGCTAAGATGTTTGCCCGCCTGTTCCACTCCGCGGAAGCACGCCGCATACTCTACGCCTACATCGCCGCGCTCGCGCTTTTCATTATCGGTCAGATCGTACGCCCGGGCTTTCTCTCGCCCGCAAGCGTGGAGTCCGTTCTCCTGATTGCCTCATTCGTGGGCTTGGTTGCAGCGGGGCAAACATTCGTGATTCTAATCGGTGGCATCGATCTTTCCGTGCCGTGGGTTTTGAACGCCGCGGCGATTTTGCTTGCAACCTCCTCGCTTGGAGAGAACGCAAGAACGGCGCAAGCGCTTCTGATTACGCTCGGGATGGGGGCTTTGGTCGGCCTTGCGAACGGTGTGGGTATTGCGTTTTTGGGTGTACCGGCTGTGGTGATGACGCTGGCTGCCAACGGCATTATGGAAGGGCTAACGCTGGGCTTGTCCGGCGGCATGACGTGTGAGTCCTGCGCTTCTTATGCTCCGCCACTGGTGCAGGCGCTAACTCACAGCAAGTTCCTGGGGATTCCATCGGCCTTGTGGCTTTGGTTCGCGATTACCCTTCTCGTGAGCATCGCGCTCAGTGCCACCCGCTTCGGCCGACATACCTATGCAATCGGCACGAACGCGCGCGCAAGTTTTCTTGCCGGCGTCAACGTCACCGCAACCACCGTCATTCTTTACATGCTGAGCGGGATTTTCTCTGCGCTTGCCGGCATCATGTTGGTCAGTTTCGGCGGCCAGGCAGCACTTGGCATGGGTGATCCGTATCTTTTTCAATCGATCGCGGCAGTGGTGATCGGCGGCGTTTATATTTTGGGAGGCCGGGGCCATTACATCGGCAGCGTTGCCGGAGCTATTTGTCTGGTGACGTTGATCAGCGTGCTGCTGGCGCTGAACATGCCGGAATACGGCCGTAATATCATTTACGGTGTGATCATTCTGCTGCTGTTGCTGTTTTACGGCCGCGAGGAGGAAGAAAGCTAGCGGCAAAGGAAAAAGCGCTCGGGTTTCAGGACTCTGTTCGTATCAAACTTATGGATTCCCGCTGATCCGTCTGCCGTATCCACAGTGATCAGTGTTGATGTGGAAAGCAAAAATGGCAGAGCCGAAGCTCTGCCATTTCCCGGATTATGGGTTCCCTTGCAATCGCGCTCAGCCGCGTTCGTCGCTTTCTGCAGGATTATGCCGCAAATCTATTGCAGCGTAGCCCACTTGGCCGTTTCTCCAAACGCGCAAAGCGACGGCGTGGCGGCGGTGCGCTTCGCTACGAATGGCCCCGATTGCATCCTCGGGCGAACGCACCGCGTGTCCGCCTACCCCGAGGATCACATCGCCGGGCTCAATCCCTGCCGCGTCTGCCGGGGATCCGGGTTCCACTCCGGCAACCACCACTCCATGCAAGGAGCGGGGCACGTCCAGCTGTTCGCGCAGTTCGGGTGTTAACGGTTGCAGGGCAACACCGATATGAGGCTGCTCTTCGGCCGAGCCTTCATTGCCGGTATCGGCTACCGCCTGCTCTTGCGGCTGCGTGCCGATCGTCGCCGTAACCGTTTTGCTTTCGCCGTTGCGCAGGATATCGATGTTAACGCTTGCACCCGGTTTCTTCGCTGCAATCTGCAAAGCCAGATCGTGAGGGGACTTGATCTTTTGACCATCGACTCCGACAATCACATCCCCCGGCTGCAAACCGGCGTGCGCCGCCGGTGAGTCCGGCAGTACGGAAGCGAGCAAAGCGCCCTGCTTATCTTCAGGCAGTCCCAGCGCCGCCGACATCGCCCGATCAACCGGTTGCGCCGAAACGCCAATCCAGCCGCGGGTTACGTGGCCGGTAGTTTCCAGTTGCGAAATAACGTTCTTCACCACATTGGACGGAATGGCAAAACCAATTCCGATATTTCCGCCGGTAGGCGAGAGAATGGCCGTGGTTACGCCGATCACCTCCCCGCTCTGGGTAAAAAGCGGCCCGCCGGAATTGCCTTGGTTGATAGGCGCATCGACCTGGATGAAATCATCATAGGGTCCCTCGCCAATGTCGCGCCCGAGAGCCGAAACGATACCGGCTGTCACCGTGCCGCCGAGGCCAAAAGGATTCCCCATCGCCAGCACCCACTGGCCGGGTTGCACCTTGTCGGAATCGCCCAGTTGAACGTAGCTCAGCGGATGTGGAGGATCCACTTTCAGCAGCGCCAGATCGGTGCGTGCATCGCGCCCGAGTATGCGCGCCTTGAGCTCCGTGCCGTCCTCAAGAGTAACGGTGACGGATTTTGCATTGCGCACCACATGATTGTTGGTCACGATGAGGCCGTTGGGATCGATAATGAAACCAGAACCGCGCGCTTCAATAATGCGCTGCCGTGGTTGCATCGGGCCAAAGCCGCGGAACGGAAACGGAAATGGGAAAGGCGCGCCTTCCACGGCTTCGCTGGTTTGCATTCTCGTGGTGATAGAAACCACCGCAGGCTTCACCCGCGCAACGACTGCGGAAAAATCCGGCAGCGGCACCGCGGGTGCCACGGGTTTGATGGCTTCACCCGCGTAGCCTTGATGGCCAACCGCGTAGCCGCCAAGGGCGGTGCCGGACAAGAGCACCAGAGCCAGCATCGAGCGGACAACCCGCCGAGACAGATTGCGCGGGTTGCCGTATTGTTTCCTGTTTGTCATCAATACGAAACGCTCCTTTAACATCGTTTCCATGAACCTTTTGCAACAAGCGGAAGCCGCTTTTGTCGCCTGTTATTTGGACGAATTTATCTCACCGTTCCCTAGGCGGTTTGGTGAAACTCGTGTCATCTTGCCCTGTTATCCTGCCGCCATGCTTCTCGCCCCTTTAAACAAGGAGAGCGGCCAGCAGTGCATCCAAGCGAAGCCTGCCCGCGTCCGTCGCCCGGAGGTGCGTGCCCTCCCATTCCAGGTATCCCTCCGCCACCGCCGTGCGGAGCACCTCGCCGTCAACCACCTCTCCCAACGACACCCCGGTGCGTTGGGCGAGCCGCTCAATGTTCACGCCCTCCCTCAAGCGAAGGCCCATCAGCATCATTTCGCGGGCGCTCTCCAGCGGGCTTAACGCCGCTTCCTCGAGGTTTGCATGGCCGTCTCGCTCAACCCTTTCCAGCCAGATTTCCGGACTCCGCTGCCGCAGCGTCGCGATCCTGCCTTCCGGAAGGCTCAACCGGCCATGGGCGCCTGGACCGATGCCTATATAGTCGTGATAGCGCCAATAGGCGAGATTATGACGGCTCTCGGCGCCGGGGCGGGCGTAGTTGGAGACCTCATAGGCCTCTAGACCGAAGGCGGCGGCAATCTCGCCGGTAGTTACGTAAAAGGCGACGGCTTCCTCAGGCTCCGGCAATCGGAACGCGCCAGAACGATGGGCTTTGGCAAAAACCGTACCCGGCTCGATCGTCAGCTGATAAAGCGAGATATGATCGGCGGTCAGGCCCAGGGCCTCGGTCAGCTCCGCCCGCCATGCGGCAAGTGTCTGCCCCGGCCGTGCATAAATGAGATCGAAGGAAAAACGCGGAAAGAGGGTTCGCCCCAATTCCATGGCGGCCAGCGCTTCTGCCACATTGTGCTGCCGACCCAAAAAACGCAGCGCCTCTTCGTTCAAACTCTGCACGCCAAGGGAAAGCCGATTGACACCGGCCTCGCGAAAGGCGGCAAAGCGCCCGCGCTCGGCGCTTGTCGGATTGGCTTCCAGGGTAACTTCCAGATCCTCGGCGGGGATAAAATACGACTTTGCTTCCGCAATCAGGCAAGCGACCGTCTCCGGCGCCATGAGGCTCGGCGTGCCTCCGCCGAAGAAGATGGAAATCAGCCTTCGCCGGCCCACGCGGGCCGCCTCATAGGCAAGTTCGCGGCTTAATGCGGCACGGAAGCGCTGCTGCGGCAGCTCCGCGCGCACATGGCTGTTGAAATCGCAATATGGGCACTTGGCCAGACAAAAGGGCCAGTGGATATAAAGGGCAATGGGGTCCATTCGGACCTTTGATGTTGCGTTGCCAAGGCCTTTCGACAACCCTGGACGACCCTGGAGAGGAAAACTTCGTATGCCCACCGCTGCCGCCGTGATGCTGCAAACCCTGGCCGAGCTCGGGGTTTCCTATTTGTTTGCCAATTTCGGGAGCGACCACCCGGCCATTTTAGAGGCCTTGGCGGAAGCGCGGGCAAAAGGGTGGAAGGTGCCGAGCGTTATTACCTGCCCCAATGAAATGGTGGCCCTCTCCGCCGCGCACGGCCACGCATTGGTATCAGGCCGGGCGCAAGCGGTGCTGGTCCATGTGGACTGCGGCACGCAGGCGCTCGGAGGTGCGGTGCACAATGCTGCCCGGGCGCGCGTGCCGGTACTCATTCTCGCAGGCGCATCGCCCTTCACCCAGCATGGCGAGCTCCCCGGGAGCCGCAACGAATTCATCCACTGGATCCAGGACGTATTTGACCAGCGCGGCCTGGTTCGCGGCTATACGCGCTACGAGAACGAAATTCGCACCGGCCGCAATATCGGCGAGATGTTTCGCCGAGCGCTGCAGTTTGCCGAGAGCGACCCGAAAGGGCCCGTGTATCTCATGATTCCGCGTGAGGTGCTGGAAGAGGAGGTGCCTTCTTCAGCCGCCCGCTCACCTGCCGCTCCGGCAATTGCGCCGATTGCGCTGGCCCCTGCCTCCGTCGAAATGCTCGGCCAAGCCTTGCGTTCTGCGCGCATGCCTCTGGTGGTAACTTCTTACCTCGGCCGAAGCGCCGCAGCGGTGCGCGAGCTGGAACGCCTCGCTCGGCGTCTTGGTCTCGGGGTTTTGGAATCGGTTCCGCATTGCCTGAATTTTTCCGCCGATGACCCGCTTTATCAGGGCTCCCAATGGAATGAACAGAGCCAGAATGAAGCCCTTGCCGCTGCAGACGTTGTGTTGGTGATCGATGCCGATGTGCCATGGATTCCGCTCGTGAACCAGCCGCGAAAAGAGGCGAGAATTTATCATATCGATATCGATCCACTTAAGGAGCGGATGCCGCTCTTTGGCATCGGAGCGGATCAGGTGTTTCGTGCCGATGCCGCGACCGCGCTTGCGCAGATAAATGCCTGGCTTAATTCGCAGTCGATCGACGAGAACATTGTGGCAGCGCGTAAGACATTCTGGCAGACGCGACACAAATCTCGCCTTGCCGAGCTTGAGCGGAGAGAACAGGGAAATGGCGATAGAATTACGGGAGAAATTCTCACCGCTGCTTTGCGACGCTACGTGGATGCGGAGACAATCATCCTCAACGAAGGCATTACGCATAACCAAATCATAACCGACCATTTGAAATTAACCCGGCCAGGAAGTTGTTTTGCAAACGGCGGGAGTTCGCTGGGTTGGCACGGAGGTGCCGCGATCGGGATAAAGCTTGCTGCACCGGAGAAAACCGTTATCGCCCTCACGGGCGATGGTTCCTATATGTTTTCCCAGCCGGCCACCGTGCACTGGATGGCACGCCAATACGGCACGCCTTTTCTGCAAGTTATTTACAACAATCGCGGCTGGAGAGCGCCTAAGCTTTCTGCGCTGGCCATTCATCCGAGCGGTTACGCAAGCCGAGCCAATACGCTCGCCGTAGAGTTCGATCCGCCGCCCGATTATGGCGCCATTGCGGCGGCAGCCGGAGGCGCTTTCGCGCGCAAGGTCATAAGTCGCGCTGCGCTGGATGAAGCGATCGCAGCCGCTCTGCACGCCGTGCGCGTGGAAAAACGCGCTGCCGTGCTCGATATTTGGCTACCGCATCTCTAGCCTCTCTCGGCTTCACATATGATTGGGGAGATAGGTTGCAATCGCCGGAAAGAGGATGAGGATGCTCAAGCGGAGCAGATCGGTGACGACAAAAGGCAATACGCCCACGAATACGGTGGCGATGCGGACATCACGGATAACGCTTTTGATGACAAATACGTTCATCCCTACCGGCGGATGAATAAGGCCGAGCTCCACGGTCATGACAATGATCACGCCGAACCAGATCGGATCAAAACCCAGCGCGGTAATAACCGGGAATACGATCGGGATGGTGAGAATGACCATCGCCATGGCATCCATCACACAGCCGAGAACGAGATACATAGCCATAATGACCAATAGGATGCCGTAACGGCCTAAACCCAGGCTGGTGAGAGCCGCTGTGACATGCTGCGGGGTTTGGGTAATAGTGAGAAAATAGCCGAAGAGCAACGCGCCCATGAGAATGGTAAAGACCGCAGCCGTGGTGCGGAGCGCACGAATGAGACAATCGAGAAACTGCGAAGCCGAAAGCCGTCCTCGCGCCGTCGCGATCAAGAAAGCACCCCCGGCACCCATGCTGGCTGCCTCGGTCGCGGTAAAAACGCCGCCGTAAAGCCCGCCGATAACGAAGAGAAACAAAAGCGCAATCGCCCAAACCCCGCGCACAGCTTGCCAGCGCTCGACCCAACTGGCGCGTTGCCCTTGCGGAAGAAATCGCGGGCGAATAAGACCGATCAAGGTAATAGCGGCAAGATACATTGCCACCGCGAGCAACCCCGGAATGACGCCTGCGATGTAAAGCTTGCCGACGTCCTGCTGCGTGATGAGGCTATAGACCGCGAGCACCAAGGACGGCGGTAAAATCGCGCCAAGCGTACCGCCGGCAGCGATAACGCCGGTTGCAAAACTCTGCGGATAACCGAAGCGTCGCATCTCCGGGTAGGCAACGGCCGAAAATGTGGCCGCCGTTGCCACCGAGGACCCGGAAATTGCTGCGAAACCGGCGCAGGCCGCAATCGTGGCCATACCGAGCCCCCCGCGCCGATGCCCAAGAAAACGATTGGCGGCTTGAAAAAGCTCGGCGCTCATCCCGGAAGCAGAGGCAATGGTCCCCATCAACAGGAACATCGGAATCACCGCAAAGTTGGCATCCGTCGCGGTGCGGA
This sequence comes from Terriglobia bacterium, assembly GCA_023511585.1. GTDB lineage: Bacteria > Pseudomonadota > Alphaproteobacteria > Acetobacterales > Acetobacteraceae > JAIMBF01. The sequence continues at coordinate 4,537 of JAIMBF010000045.1, read as the reverse complement.
TCGGCGATTGCGCAAGCAGTCGGAAAGCCGGCGCAAAGCCCGAGATCGCTCCGAATCCGACAACGCCGACCAAACCCATTGCGATACCCACGGGAACACGCGCCAGCATCAGCCCAAACAGAAACACGAAGCCGGAAATCGTAATGATTGTTATGTAGGATGGATCGCTCATCGCAGCATCATGGATTATCGGAAGGTGTTGTCTCCGGCAAAGCCTTGCTGCCGATCTGGCGCAAAAGCCGGACCGCAAGCAGAAGCACCGCAGCGACAGACCCTGCCCAGGTAAAAAACGCAAAAGGCCAGACCGGTAGAGCAAGGTCGTAGGTTGCCTCGCCCGATGCATGCAAATCCTGCACTTTGAGCGCCAATGCCAAAGCAAGCCCCGCCATGGCAAAAAGCGTGAGCAGGGTGGCGAAAATATCCATCAGGCGCCGAGCGCCAGGTGGCAGCGTCGACCAGATCAAATCGACCGTAACGTGCTCACCGCGATAGCCGCTTGCCGCAATCCCCCAAAAAATCAAAACACCGAGCAGGTTGCGGCTTAGGTCATAGCTATCCGGGATCGGCCAGGAAAACAGATAGCGCAGCACAACGGAAATGAAGGCAAGCGCGGTGACGAAAGCCAGCAGGCCGCCGGCAAAGCGTTCAACGCCGTTGATCACCCGATCCATGGATCACTCAGTACGCTGCATGGTATTTTTGGAGACTTGCTTGGAAAGCCTTCTCAATGGCAATCGGATCGGCGCCGATGCGCCGAACTTCCGTCGCCCACGATGTATGTAAAGGAATCGCCGCTTGTTTCCAGGCATCGAGTTGTGCCGGCGTCAGAGCGATGAGCTCATGGCCCGGTTCCGCTTTGATTTTTCCGCGCCCGGCTTCCTCGAATTCAGCCCATGGTGTTGCGAAGCGCACCGCCCATTCGGTTGTGCAATGGGCATCGATGACGTGCTTTTGCGCGGGCAAAAGCGCGGAGTAGCGATCTTTGTTCATAACCCAAACAAAGGTAGAGACATACATCTCTGTATCGATATGATAGTGCACGGCATGATCGATCCCGAATAACACGAGCGAACCCCACGGGAAGAAGATTCCATCGGCTACACCACGCTCCAAAAGATCACGCGCGGCAGGAGCGGAAGCTTGCACGTTCGTTCCTCCCAATAAGCGAACAAAGCTGCCTATCGTTGCGTTAGACGGACGAAATTTCAGTCCATGCAAGTCCGCCGGCATCATAATTCGCTTGCGCGAATGCAATGTCGCCGGAGCATGAACGAAGGCCAAACAAAAATGCACATCTTTCATTTCACGCTGCGCATAGGCGCGATACCACGCATCCACGGCAGCGCTGCCGCTTTGCGCATCTTTGTAGGTAAACGGCAAGTCCGAGCGTGCGATAATGGGAAAACGGCCGGGTTGATAACCGGGATTCACGTAGGCGAAATCGGCGATGCCGTCGCGCGCCATGTCATAATGATCCAGCGCCTTGCCGAGCTGTTCGGCCGGAAAAATTACCGAAGTGATGCTGCCTTGCGAATCTTTTTTGATCGAGTCGGCCCATTCCTGGATCGAAGCTTGTAGCGGATGCGAGGGCGGCACCCAATGCGAGAGTTTGAGCTGGATTGAAGGTTCTTCCGCCTGCACCGGCAGAGCAAGAAACGCGACCGCGAACGCAGAAAGAGCCGAGAGAATCGCTCTGAGCACCGTTACCTCCCTGACTTTATGCCGCTATGCTGGCGCCGATCCGGCATTCGGGCAAGCAGGCCCAGCGCGGCGATAAGCGGCTTAACGGGTTGGTTTTGCCTCGAAGGTAAAGGGGCTTAAACCCCGGCGCATCGGATCGAAGGCAAGCCGATGCTCGAGCGGCGGGAACGCGCGGCTGCGACAATCCGGCCGCTCGCAGAGCCGGCAAGAAAGACCAATTCCCACGGCTGCCGCGGAGAGATCCAGCCCATCCGCGTAAACCACCTCGCTCGCGCGTGAGAGGGAACAACCCATAGCGATGACATGTACCGGCGGCGGATCGCCCCAACGGGCCGCCGGCCCGGTGACGGTGCGCGCAAAGCAGAGAAATGTCGCGCCATCCGGCAAGCTCGCCACCTGCACCCGTATCACTCCCGGTGTCGAAAAAGCGAGATGAACAACCCAGCGGGGGCAAGAACCGCCATAGCGCGGAAATGGGAACCCCGCGGCGGAAAATCGCTTGGTCACGTTACCGGCGGGATCGACCCGCAAGAAAAAGAAAGGCACACCCCGTGCGCCCGGCCGCTGCAAAGTGGAGAGCCGCTGGCAGGCTTGCTCGAAGGAAACGCCGAAACGCGCCGCCAAAGCCTCCATGTCGTGGCGAAGCTGGCGCGCCGACTCGAGATAAGGCTGATAGGGCATGAGCAAAGCCCCGGCCAGGTAGTTCAAAAGCCCGATGCGCAGAAGCGCACCCGCCTCCGGCGTACTGGGGGCAGCCTCGCTTACCACCTGCTCCACCGCGTCACGCGCTTCGAGCAAGGCTAGTTGGAATGCGAGATGAAAACCCCGGCTTTCACGCGGAAGCTGTTCGGAGAGCGTGAGCGTTCGCGTCTCCGGATCGTAAGCGCGCAAAGCCCCCTCCAACGGCCGAACAAGAACGGTAAGGCCGTGACGGCGGCGAAGGCGCTCTGCCAAGGCATGGTTGCGTTCCGCAGGCAGCACGCCGAGCTCGGAATCAATCGCTTCCGCGGCACTTTCCAGGGTGGGAAAATAATTTCCCCGATCATCGAAAATATCGCGCACTTCCTCATTCGGAAGCAACACGCGCCTGCCGGACGGCAGCGCGATGCCGCTAGCGTCTTCTCGGGCCACGCGCCAGGCGCGGTAAAGCGCCAGCACCGCCCGCGCAGCCTGCGGGGCACTTGCGGCAAGCGCGGAAACCTCCGTCTCGGGAACAGCTTCGACCCCGAGAAGCGGATCCGAAAAGACTTCTCTTAGCCCCACCTCGAGCTGGCGCTCGGAAGCACCGGAAAGTTCCGCAAGTTCGACACCGAGCGTTTCCGCAAGCTTCAGGAGCAAGCTAGCGGTCACCGCGCGTTGGTCGTGCTCGATCAGGTTCAGATAACTCGCCGAAATACCAAGCCGCACGGCCAGCGCCTGCTGGGAGAGCCCCCGCTCCTGGCGCAAACGGCGAATGGTTCGGCCAATCTGAGGTGCTGTCATTTTACAATCTTTTCAAAAATCGCAAGACGCCCGTCAAAGCCTTTACATATTCCGGCCTTTCCGACCATTTTCATTCTTTACTTCGCAAATGCAATGTGAATTTTTTACTCAGCACATGATTGTTGCTCTTCGTAAGGAGAAATCGAATGCGCGAAAGCGTTTTGCCCAACGATAGGCCGAATGGTCGCACCTTCTCGGTGGAAGAAGATCCTGAGCGTTTTGCCGGCATCCAACGGGATTATACCGAGGCGGATGTCGCACGGCTCTCCGGAAGCTTCCGCATTCGACACACATTGGCGGAAATGGGCGCGGCGCGACTCTGGCATTTGCTGAAAACGGAGCCCTATCTTCCCACGCTCGGCGCGTTAACCGGCAACCAAGCGCTGCAGCAAGTCAAGGCGGGGTTGAAGGCGATCTATCTTTCCGGCTGGCAGGTGGCGGCCGATGCCAATCTCGCCGGAGAGATGTATCCGGACCAATCGCTTTATCCGGCCAATTCCGTACCCATGGTGGTGCGCCGAATCAACAACGCTTTGCGTCGGGCCGATCAGATTGCGCGCATGGAAGGCGATTCCAGCGGCACCTATTGGATGGCGCCGATCGTGGCTGACGCGGAAGCCGGCTTCGGCGGCCCGCTGAATGCGTTCGAGCTGATGAAAGCCATGATCGAAGCGGGCGCGGCGGGTGTTCACTTCGAAGACCAACTGGCCAGCGAGAAGAAGTGCGGACACATGGGGGGCAAGGTTTTGGTGCCCATCAGCCAGCATATCCGCACGCTCAATGCTGCACGGCTTGCCGCCGATGTCGAAGGCGTGCCCACCCTGCTGTTCTGCCGCACGGATGCGCATTCGGCGCAATTGCTGACCTCGGATGTCGATGAAAGGGACCGCCCCTTCCTAAGCGGCGAACGCACGCCGGAGGGATTCTTCCGCATCAAGCCGGGGCTTGGTGTGGAATATGCGATTGCGCGCAGCCTCGCATACGCCCCCTATGCCGATTTGCTCTGGTGGGAGACATCCGAACCGAATTTGGAAGAAGCGGAGCGCTTCGCCAATGCGATCCATCGGCATTTCCCGGGCAAGATGCTGGCGTATAACTGTTCGCCGAGCTTTAACTGGAAGAAAAAGCTGTCGCCCGAGAAAATCGCGAACTTCCAACGCGCCATCGGCGCGATGGGCTACAAGTTCCAGTTCGTGACACTGGCGGGCTTCCACAGCCTGAATTATGCCATGTTCGAACTGGCTCGCGGCTACAAAGAGCGCGGCATGGCGGCCTATGCAGAGCTGCAAGAAGCCGAATTCAAGGCCGAAGCTTATGGCTACACGGCGACGCGGCATCAACGCGAAGTCGGCAC
>JAIMBF010000170.1 GCA_023511585.1 Terriglobia bacterium | reverse complement strand
AGCTTTCGGGTGGAGTTCGTGCCCGCGGGCAGCGAGAAAAACGACCCGGACCCGTTCTCGATTGATGAAATTCCCTACGAGCAGGGCGTGATCGATCTTGGCGAAGCGGCCGCCGAGCAGCTTGCCCTGGCGCTGGATCCCTACCCGCACGCGCCCTTTGCGCCGCTGCCCGAGGAGGCGGATGATGACGACGAGAACCGCCGCTCGGCCGCTTCGCCTTTTGCTGTGTTGGCACGATGGCAACGCAGCCATTAACCGAGGGGATGCGCGCTGGGCGCGGATTCGGCCCGTTGCTCTTGCAGCGGCGCGGGGCGTCTGCTAGAGGCGCCGGCTCGGTGTCGATTCTGCCAACGACCGTCGCGGATATTATCGGCCACCGCGGCGGCACAGAGATTGGAGGCTTGCGCGGCTATGGCGGTTCCCAAGAAGAAAACCTCTCCCTCTCGGCGCGGGATGCGCCGCAGTCACGAGGCGCTCAGGGCAGAGCCTTATGCCGAATGCCCCAACTGCGGCGAAACGAAACGGCCGCACCATGTCTGCCCGCATTGCGGTTACTACGACGGGCGCGAGGTGATCGCCGCGGACAAGGGCTTGAAAGGCACCGTCCGCCTCTGATCTTGCGCGAAGCTTCTGCAACGATCCCGCTTCTTCGGGGGCGTACCCGATGAGCGGCGTGGTCACCTTGGCGGTGGACGCCATGGGCGGAGACCACGCGCCCGGTATGGTGGTGGCCGGCCTGAATATCGCCGCCGAGCGCCACCCCGCGGCACGCTTTCTGCTTGTGGGCGATGAAGCCAAGCTGACGCCCTTGCTCCGCCGTTACAAACGCGCGGCGGAGACCTGCACGATTCGCCACACGCCTGATGCGATCAGCAACGATATGAAGCCGATCGCAGCCTTGCGCAATCGCAACGCCTCCATGCGCATCGCGATTGATGCGGTGGCTGCCGGTGAGGCCGCGGGCGTGGTCTCGGCCGGCAATACCGGGGCGTTGCTTGCTTTGGCCAAAATCGTGATCAAGACGCTACCCGGGATCGACCGCCCCGCCATTGCCGGAATTACCCCTTCCGCGCGCGGCGATGTGGTGATGCTCGATCTCGGCGCGAACCTCACCTGCGATGCGCGCAATCTGGTGGAATTCGCGGTGATGGGCGACGTGTTTGCGCGCACCGTGCTCGGCCTGACCGCACCTTCCATCGGCTTGCTGAATGTGGGCTCGGAAGAACAGAAGGGTGACGAGCGCATTCGCCAAGCGGCCGACGTGCTGAAGGAAAGCCCGATCGGCTCGCAATTTGCCGGTTTTGTGGAAGGTCACGATATCGCCGCGGGCACGACCGATGTTATTGTCACCGACGGCTTTACCGGCAATGTGGCACTCAAGACCGCAGAGGGGGCAGTGCGTTTGATGAACGCGCTTTTGCGTCAGGTATTTTCTTCCAGTCTGCTCGGGCGGCTCGCCTATCTTCTGGCGCGCGGCCGTTTGGAGCATTTGCGCGAGTGGTTGGATCCGCGTCGCTACAACGGTGCCGTGATGGTCGGGCTGGACGGCGTCGTGGTCAAGTCGCACGGCGGGACCGATGCCGAGGGCTTCGCTTACGCCGTCGATGTCGCCATGGATATGATTGTGCACCGCTTCAATGAGCGAATCCGCGACGGGCTCGTGCGCATGGTTGGCCCGATCAGCGCGGCGCTGCGCCGGGATAGCGACGAAGCGCGCCGCCTGGCTTCTGCCGGCTGACGAGCCTCAGATGGTGATCCGTTCCCAAATCATCGGCGCGGGCGGCTACCTGCCGGCGCGCGTCGTCACCAACGACGAGCTGGCAAAGCAGCTCGACACTTCCGATGCCTGGATCCAGGAGCGGACGGGAATCCGCCAACGCCATATCGCCGCGCCCGAGGAAACCGCGGCTTTCATGGGTGCGGCGGCAGCCCGCTCGGCGCTGCGGGAGGCAGGTGCCGGGGTCGACGACGTGGATGCCATCGTGCTGGCCACCACCACCCCCGATCAGGCATTTCCGGCCACCGCGGTGAGGGTGCAGGCCCTGCTCGGGATGAAACGAGGCTTCGCTTTCGACGTTTCGGCCGCCTGCTCCGGCTTCATTTATGCGCTTGCGGTTGCCGATGCGATGCTGCGCGCCGGCACCGCGCGGAGTGCCTTGGTGATCGGCAGCGAGGTTTATTCCCGCATCCTCGATTGGTCGGACCGCAGCACCGCGGTTCTCTTCGGTGACGGCGCGGGCGCGGTCTATCTCCGCGCGGGCAAGGGCGAGGGCCTGGGGACCGACCGCGGGGTTCTTTCCACGCACCTCCATTCCCAAGGCGAGCTCGGCGATATTTTGTATGTCGACGGCGCGGTCGGCCGGCGCGATCGGCCCGGCACTTTGGTGATGAACGGGCGCGAGGTCTTTCGCCATGCCGTGGTGCGATTGGCCGAGGCGGTCGATGAGGCGCTGCTTGCCAACGGCCTGGATCGCGGGCAGGTGGACTGGCTTGTTCCCCATCAGGCCAATATGCGGATTATCGAGGCGATGCGGCGCAAAATTGCGCTGCGGCCCGAGCAGGTGGTGGTGACCGTCGATCGCCACGCCAATACCTCGGCTGCCTCCATTCCGCTGGCATTGGCCGAAGCGGTGGGGGACGGGCGCATTCGCAGCGGCGATCTGGTCTTGATGGAAGCACTGGGCGGCGGGCTGACATGGGGCTCGGCTTTGGTGCGGCTTTAGCCGCTTGGCGCGAAACTTGCCTCAGGAGGCACAATCAAAACGGCAAGCCCCTGATCCTTTTTGATTTTATTGACGGAACCGTTGCGACTGCTTAGGCTTGGTTTATGCAGACGGTGACGCGGACGCACCTCGCCGAGGTGATTTATACAGAGGTTGGGCT
>JAIMBF010000044.1 GCA_023511585.1 Terriglobia bacterium | reverse complement strand
GCAGAGCTGCAAGAAGCCGAATTCAAGGCCGAAGCTTATGGCTACACGGCGACGCGGCATCAACGCGAAGTCGGCACCGGGTATTTCGATGCCGTCTCGATGGCGGTCACGGGAGGGAAATCTTCCACCACCGCTTTGACCGGAAGCACGGAAGAAGCACAATTTTATGATCAGCCCGAACGCCGCTCCGGCGGTGCCGGCGCAAGCGCCATACCGGTGGCCGCAATTGCCGCGGAGCACTTTGACGATGGAATTGATCATGCCCATACTTGGGCCCGGGGTGCATCGCTGCACGTCTGAATTCGTCTGTTAACTTTCCTCCCGTAAAACTGCCAAGGGCAGGGATTTTGGGTCCCTGCCCTTTTTCTGTTTCTTTAATCTTCCGCCATGGAACATTCATGCGCGCTATGGCAGAAGTTCGCATCACGAGACGGCGGTATCTTGTGCAAGAGGATTCGCATGAGCGAAGTGACTGCCCAGGTGCAGATTCGGATGCCTTTCGCCTTGAAGCACGGCGACACATTCCTCGTTGCCGATACCACCGGGGACATCACCAACCCTAAGGAAGGGATGTTCGACAATGACACCCGCGTGCTGTCTTACCTGAAACTGACGCTCGCAGGCCACGCGCCGGAACCGCTTTCCGCTTCGGTGAGCCGGGATAACGTCTATTTTGTCGCGCATATGACGAACCGCCGCCTTCCTCTGTTGGGCACGCCGGAACAAGCGACACCGGAAGGCGTTCTGCATCTTGCGCGACGCCGATTGATCTTCGAGCGGCGGCTTTACGAGTGCCTGACATTGACCAATTTTTCGGTCTCGCCCGCGCAATTTCCCTTGCAAATCGAATTTGGCGTCGATTTTCACGATCTTTTCGAAGTACGCGGACGGCATCGCCGCCAGCGTGGGCAAATGCTTCCGCCGCGCATCGGCGCTCAAGAGATCTCCTTTCGTTACGAAGGGTTGGATGGGTTAGAGCGCCGGAGCGTGATCGCCTTTTCCCCCATCCCGGATAAGCTGGAAGCGGGTTTGGCTGAATTTCGAATCGCACTCGCGCCATACTCCGCAACCGCACTCTACCTTGAGGTTGGGCCGCAGATAGAGGAGGCCCCGTCGCAAGAGCGTTTCCGCAGAGCGGCGGCCGCGGCGCGCAAAGCAATGCGACGAGAGATCCGTCGAGGCGCACGTGTTGCTTCCTCTACAGCGCTGTTCACTGCTTGGCTTGAGAAATCGGCGGCTGATTTGGCACTGCTGACCACCGAGCTGGAAACCGGACCTTATCCTTATGCGGGTATTCCTTGGTTTTCGACGGTATTCGGGCGTGATGCCATTATTACCGCATTGCAGACACTCTGGCTGAACCCGGAGCTTGCACGGGGCGTGCTGCGGTTTCTTGCCCGCAATCAGGCGCGCGAACATTCCGCTTTTCAAGATGCCGCCCCCGGCAAAATTCTCCATGAAATGCGCAAGGGCGAAATGCCCGCACACGGTGAAGTTCCGTTTGCCCGCTATTATGGCGGCGTGGATACGACGCCTTTATTCGTCCTGCTGGCCGGCGCCTATGCCCGTCGGACCGCGGATCTCTCTACCATTGAAGAGCTTTGGCCTGCCCTTCTCGCCGCGATGCAGTGGATTGAGGGCGAGGGCGATTCCAACAAGGACGGCTTTCTCGACTACGCCAGGGGTGCGGAAACCGGGCTGAAGAATCAGGGCTGGAAGGACAGCCAGACTTCCGTTTTCCACGCGGACGGGAGTTTCCCAAACGGCCCCATCGCGCTTGTTGAAGTTCAGGGATATGTCTATGCGGCGCGGCTCGCCATGGCGGAACTTGCCGAGCGGCGGGGCGATCAGAAAGCAGCCAAGCTTTGGCGGCAGAAAGCCGAAGCCCTCAGAGCGGCCGTCGAGGCGTGTTTCTGGATGGAAGACATCGGTTTTTACGGGTTGGCATTAGACGGGCACGGTGAACTCTGCCGTGTTCGCACGTCCAACGCAGGCCAGCTGTTATGGAGCGGCCTTCCCTCGCCGGAACGCGCGAATCGGGTCATCCGCATGCTCGCTTCGCCTGCTTTCAATTCCGGCTGGGGCATTCGCACGCTGGCCACGGGGGAACCCCACTATAATCCCATGTCTTACCATAACGGTTCCGTCTGGCCGCACGATACTGCGCTTTGTCTCAGCGGGATGGCACGCTACGCCGAGCGGTCTGAAGTGGTGCGGATCCTCTCACAAATGCACGAAGCTGCGGTGCACTTTGGCTTTCGATTGCCCGAGTTGTTTTGTGGTTTTCAACGCGCCCCTGGAGAATCGCCTATCCCCTATCCTGTCGCTTGCATGCCGCAAGCCTGGGCAGCAGGCTCCGTATTCATGCTCTTGCAAGCGGTATTAGGTCTTTCGATCGACGGAGCGACCAAGGAAATCCGGCTCGAGCGTCCCGCGCTGCCGCCTGACGTGCACGAGCTCCGTCTCCGTGGATTGCCGCTGGGGGAACGGAGGGTCGATTTGCGGTTTCAGCAGGTGGGCGGACGGGTGGTGTGCATGGCGGAAGGACAGCACCGAGGCAAAGTGCGTATTGTGCTTGAAGAGTAGGCTACTTATAGAGCCTTAGCAAACGATCCCCCGCTATGACGTCAATTCGGTCCTGTAGCGGTTTGAAACTCCGAGCTCCTTCGTGCGGAAGTCGCCTCGACGAATGAAGACTTGACGCTTTTTTCTTAGGCCGCGCCTTGCCGCGGAGCTCGTTTATGCCCAGAATCAGCGCACGCTTGAAGGGATTTCTTCCTATGCACCGTTTGCTTTTTCCGACCCTCCGCGCCACGCTTCTCAGCCTCTTGGCTCTTCTCGCCGTGCCGCCTTTGGCGCTGTTCGGCGTGCCCGCGGCCATCGCGCGTGAAGCGCCTGCAAGCTTCGCCGACCTTGCGGCAGCGCTGCTGCCCGGGGTGGTGAACATCTCCACAAGCGCCAAAGTGCAAGCGCGTGGAGACGTTCCCGGATTGCCGGATTTGCCGGTTTTCCCGCCCGGTTCTCCGTTTGAGCAATTTTTCCGCGATTTTCTAGAGCGGAACCGGCCCGGCAAACACGGCCATAATGAAGCCGTTCCGCAAATGCGCCGCTTGCAGAGCCTTGGCTCGGGGTTTGTGCTCGACCCCTCGGGGATCATTGTGACCAATACGCACGTCATTGACGGGGCAGATGAGATTACGGTCACAACACAAGACGGAACCGCCATGAAGGCCACCGTGATCGGACGAGATGACCGGGTAGATCTCGCCGTACTCCGCGTAAAACCGGAAAAGCCCCTGCATGCGCTGCGTTTTGGCGATTCCGATAAAATGCGGGTAGGAGACTGGGTGCTCGCCATCGGCAACCCGTTCGGCCTGGGCGGGACCGTCACCGCCGGCATCGTCTCCGCCCGGGGGCGCGACATCCATCAAGGCCCGTATGACGATTTCATTCAAACGGATACCCCGATCAACCGCGGCAACTCCGGCGGGCCGTTGTTCAACATGGATGGCGAAGTGATCGGCATCAACACCGCAATCTATTCGCCGACAGGAGGCTCCATCGGCATCGGCTTCGCGATCCCTTCCAATATGGCCAAAACCACGGTTGAGCAGCTTATCCGATATGGGCACGCGAGGCGCGGCTGGCTTGGCGTTCGCATCCAGCAGGTAACCTCGGATATCGCGGAAAGCTTGGGGATGCACGACGCGGTCGGGGCAATGGTGGCGGGCGTGACTGAAGGAGGGCCCGCAGCAACGGCGAACATTCACAACGGTGATATCATTCTGAAATTTAATAACCAGGACGTAAAGGAGATGCGCAGCCTGCCGCGCATGGTGGCGGAAACCGCAATCGGCCAGGAAGTGCCGGTGGTGCTCTGGCGTGACGGTAAAGAGCAGACCGTGCATGTGAAAATCGGCGAAATGCCCGAAGAACAAAAGGAAGCGAACCTGCAATCGGGGCAGGAGCCCGCTCCGGTCGACCGGCCGATGGAGCTTTCCGGCCTTGGTTTGCGCATTGCTCCGCTCACCTCGGAAACACGGGAGCATTTTCAGATCAATCCCGACCAAAAGGGCGTTGTGATCACCGATGTGGCGCCGGATAGCGCAGCTGCGCAGAAAGGCCTGAAGCCCGGCGATGTGATTGTGGAAGTGCAGCAAGAACAGGTGAACAGCCCGGAGGATGTGAAGGACCGGGTTGAGCGGTTGCGCGAACAGAACCGGAAATCGGTGTTGATGCTGTTACAAGGATCGGATGGCCTGCGTTGGGTGCCGTTGCCTTTGAGCCCCACGCCGCGGCAACCGGGCTAAGTTTAGCCCGCAAGTAAAAAAACGAGGCGCGCGGGAGCGATGCAAACGCTTCCGCTTGCCCTATTTTTCCTTATTCGTTTCCCGCGAAGGCAGCGGCAGGATAACCTTGAGCAAACAGCAAGGCGCGCAAGTCTGCATAGAACAGTTTGGCCGAGATTTGCGCCGCAAGAATCGGCTTCGGCCGAAAGCCGACACCGAGGCCCGCTTCGCGCAACATGGCAAGGTCGTTTGCGCCGTCCCCCACCGCCATGGTCTGTTCCCGGGTCAACGCGTACTGTTTGGTAAGCTGGCGAAGGGTTTCCAATTTGGCGTTTTGTTCAAGAATAGGCTCGGCCACTTGCCCGGTGAGGGCAACGCCGTCATCGCAAAGCCGATTGGCACGATGCACCTGAAAACCAAGCGCCGCTGCTACCTTGGCCGTGAAAAAGGTAAATCCGCCCGAGACCAAGGCGGTGATTGCCCCGTGCGCGCGCATCGTGGCCACCAGCTCTTTGGCGCCCGGTGTGAAGCGCATTTGCCGCCAAGTCTCTTCCAAGGCTTGCAAGGGCAGGCCCCGCAGCATCGCCACCCGCCGGCGCAGGGCTTCGACAAAATCCAGCTCGCCATTCATCGCACGCCGGGTGATTGCCGCAATTTCCGCCTTCAAGCCCGCCTTATCGGCAAGTTCGTCCAGCGTCTCGCCGGTAATAATCGTGCTGTCCATGTCCGCGACCAGCAAACGCTTTCGCCGGTAGCGAAGGGGCACAAGAATGGCGTCCACGGGCTTCCCGGCCACTATGGCCTGAACGGATTCAAGGTTGATATTTGCCCCGGTTGGTATCTCGGCCGCTTCGCCGGGGGAGAGGATCGCCGGCACGCCGCCCTGGACCGCATCCCGCACGGCTTTGATGGTAGCGGTATCAAGACTGAACGCCGTGCGGTCGGCAACAAGAACAAGGGCATGGGTGAAGAGCGCAGGCATGGGCGCGGCTTCATGCAACCTGCGCAAGCATGACGCAAGAGCCATCCTTACCCCTCGCGCTCATCGTGGCAGGGCCCACCGCAAGCGGCAAATCCGCCCTGGCGCTTGAGCTTGCCGAAATTCTTGGCGGCGTTGTGATCAATGCCGACTCCATGCAAGTCTATCGGGAGCTCCGGATCCTCACGGCGCGACCAAGTCCGGCGGAAGAGGCGCGTGTGCCGCACGCTTTGTTTGGCGTGCGTAGCGCAGCAGACCCCGCAAGCGCCGGCTGGTGGCGTCGGGAGGCTCTTGCCGCAATGGATAGGGCGCAAGCGGCGCTGCGTATACCGATTCTTTGTGGCGGAACCGGGCTCTATCTTACCGCGCTGGTCGAGGGGTTGGCCGAGTTGCCCCCTGTGCCGGAGGACTTTCGGAAGGAGGCAAAAGCCTTGCTGGCCGCGCTGGGACCGGCAGGGTTGCATGCGAAGCTTGCCGCGGTCGACCCGGACACTGCGGCTCGGCTCCATCCGACGGATAGTCAGAGAATTACCCGCGCGTGGGAAGTCTGGCGCGGAACGGGCACAAGTTTGGCTGCTTGGCAGGCTCGGGCTGCGGCGGTTCCTGCGCCCTGGCGCTTTGTCGCAATTCTCTTGGATCCCCCGCGCCCGAGCCTGCACGCGGCGATTACGGCACGCTTCGCGGGGATGTTGCGCGCTGGCGCAGTGGAGGAAGTGCAAGCCCTTTTGGCTTTGGGGCTCGATCCCACCCTACCCGCAATGCGGGCACACGGCGTTGCGGAACTTGCCGCTTTTCTTTCCGGCCGGATTTCGCTGGCAGAGGCCGCCGGGCGCGCTGTTTTGGCCACCTGCCAATATGCCAAACGCCAGGCGACATGGTTTCGCCATCATCGACTTGGATCACAGGTGTATAATATCCATGCCCGGTTTGAGCAGGATCAGCAAAATTCGCGAAGAATGCTGGCTGATCTGCTCAATTTTCTTCGCCAATCCGGTTGACGGAGCAAAGCGGCCGGGCCTAGTGGTGCGATCTCCGAATTATGGAGAATGGAGCAGCGAAAGGACTTGCGCGATGCCGGCGAACGAGGAACAGCGGGAAATTCATCGGTCGGGCGCCGAGGTGTTGCTGAGAGCATTAAAAGAGCAAGGCGTCGAAGTTATTTTCGGTTATCCCGGCGGTGCGGTTTTGCCGATTTATGATGCCATTTTCCAGCAAAATGCCATCCGCCATATCCTGGTACGCCATGAACAGGCGGCGGTGCACGCCGCCGAAGGCTATGCCCGCAGCACCGGCCGCGTGGGTGTAGTGCTGGTGACCAGCGGGCCCGGGGCGACCAACGCCGTCACCGGTCTTGCCGATGCCTTAATGGATAGTATTCCGGTTGTGTGTCTGACCGGCCAAGTGCCGACACACTTAATCGGCAACGACGCCTTCCAAGAAGCGGATACGACGGGCATCACGCGGCCCGCCACGAAGCACAACTACCTCGTGAAGCGCGCCGAAGATTTGGCGCGGGTCGTGCATGAGGCTTTTTACGTTGCCAAAAGCGGCCGACCCGGCCCGGTGCTGGTAGATTTGCCGAAAGACATCTTGATCAACCCCGCGCCCTATACCCCTCCCCCGAGCACGCCGCATCCGAGCTATCGGCCGCAGCTTGACCCGGACCCTGCCCGCATCGCGGAGGCCGTGGCTCTGCTCAAGAGCGCCAAGCGCCCGATTGTTTATGCCGGCGGCGGTGTGATCAATTCCGGCGAAGCCGCCTCGGCAGCGTTGATCGAGTTCGTGCGCGCCAGCAACTTCCCCTGCACCACCACGCTGATGGGGCTCGGCGCGTTCCCCGCAAGCGAGCCCCAATTTCTGGGAATGCTTGGAATGCATGGCACCTATGAGGCAAACCTTGCCATGCACGGATGCGACGTCATGCTGGCGGTGGGGGCGCGGTTTGATGACCGTGTGACAGGAAAACTGGCGGCGTTCAGCCCCCATTCCCGCAAAATCCATATCGATATCGACCCTTCCAGCATCGACAAAAACGTAAAAGTTGACGTTCCTATTGTGGGCGATGCCGGGCGCGCGTTGATGGCGCTGTTGGAAGAATGGCGGGCGAGCCCCGGGAGGCCGGATACGAAGGCGATCGCGGATTGGTGGCGGCAAATCGATCAATGGCGCGCTAGGGATTGCTTGCGTTTCCACCAGCCCATGCAGCCCGGTTCCGTCATTAAGCCACAGCACGCCATCCGTAGACTCTATGAGCTGACGCGCGGGATTGACCGGGAGCTGTTCGTCACCACCGAAGTCGGCCAACACCAAATGTGGGCGGCCCAACATTTTCCGTTTGAACGGCCCAACCGTTGGCTCACCAGCGGCGGGTTGGGCACGATGGGCTATGGGTTGCCGGCGGCGGTTGGTGTGCAGGTAGCCCACCCCGATGCCTTGGTAATCGATATTGCCGGTGAGGCAAGCATTCTGATGAACATTCAGGAAATGAGCACGGTTGCACAATACCGCCTACCGGTGAAAATATTCATTTTGAACAACGAGTACATGGGTATGGTTCGCCAATGGCAGGAGTTGCTGCACGGCGGACGCTATTCCGAAAGCTATACCGCGGCGCTGCCCGATTTCGTGCAGCTTGCGCAAAGCTTCCACGCGGTCGGGCTTCGGGCAAAAAGCATTGAGGAACTCGACGACGTGATTCGTGAAATGCTTGCCACCGACCGCGCCGTGATTGCCGACATTATGGTTGACCAAAAAGAAAATTGCTTTCCGATGATCCCAAGCGGTGCCGCGCACAACGAAATGATCCTCGGCCCCGAGCAAGAAGAAAGCGCGGCCGGCATTACGGATGAAGGCCTGGTCTTGGTCTAACCCGATGGCAAACTCTTCCGATAATTCCTATCGTTCTGCTACCATCTCGGTTTTGGTAGACAACGAAGCCGGCGTGTTGGCACGCGTGATCGGGCTGTTTTCGGGGCGCGGCTATAATATCGACAGCCTGACCGTCGCACCTGTGGATCCGGAACGCAAACAAAGCCGCATCAACATCGTCACTTCCGGAACGGAAATGGTCATTGGGCAAATTAAAGCCCAACTGAGCCGTCTGGTGCCGGTGCATCGCGTTGCCGACCTTGGGCTGGAAGGCCCTCATGTCGCGCGCGAAATGGCCCTGATCAAGGTCATCTGCTCCGGCGAGAAACGAACGGAAGCGCTGCGGCTTGCAGATGCTTTTCGCGCACGCGTGGTGGATGCGACGACGGGTAGCTTCGTGTTCGAAATGACGGGAACGCCTGATAAGCTCGATGCGTTCCTGGAACTGATGCAGCCGCTTGGGCTGGCCGAGGTCTCGCGCACCGGGATCGCCGCCATTGCGCGCGGCCTGAAGACCATTTAATTCCATCTTCCGCGAAAAAGAAGACAAGAGAGGAGCAAGCAGGATGCGGGTTTATTACGATCGCGACGCCGATGTGAACCTTATTAAAGCAAAAAGGGTGGCGGTTATCGGCTACGGCAGCCAAGGCCATGCGCATGCCAATAACTTGCGCGATTCGGGTGTGAAGGAAATCGTTGTCGGATTGCGCCCAAATTCTGCCGGAGTTGCAAAAGCCGAGGCTGCAGGGCTGAAAGTTATGGATCCGGCCGAGGCCGCCAAATGGGCCGATGTGGTGATGGTGCTCACCCCCGACGAAGGCCAGGGCGATCTTTACCGCGAGAAGCTCGGGCCGAATATGAAACCCAATTCAGCGTTGGCTTTTGCGCATGGGCTCAATATTCATTTCAATCTGATCGAGCCACGCAGCGACATTGATGTCTTCATGATCGCACCGAAAGGCCCGGGGCATACGGTGCGGAGCGAATATCAACGTGGCGGAGGCGTGCCGTGTCTGGTCGCGGTGGCGCAAAATCCCTCGGGCAATGCTTTGGAAATTGCGCTTTCCTACGCTTCTGCCATCGGCGGAGGGCGCGCGGGCATTATCGAGACCACCTTCAAGGAAGAATGCGAAACCGATCTTTTCGGAGAGCAAGCCGTTTTGTGCGGCGGTTTGGTCGAGCTGATCAAAGCCGGCTACGAGACGCTGGTGGAAGCAGGCTATTCGCCGGAGATGGCCTATTTCGAGTGCGTCCACGAGGTGAAGTTGATTGTGGATTTGATTTATGAGGGCGGTATCGCCAATATGAACTATTCGGTGAGCAACACCGCCGAGTACGGCGAATACGTCAGCGGGCCGCGCATCATCGGCGATGGGGTGCGCGCCGAGATGAAGCGCGTGCTGGCCGATATTCAAAGTGGCCGGTTCACTCGCGAATGGATGCTGGAAAACAAGGTGAACCAAACCAGCTTCAAAGCCATGCGGCGGCGCTTAGCCGAGCATCCGATTGAAAAGGTCGGAGAAAAGCTGAGAGCGATGATGCCCTGGATTGCCAAGAACGCTTTGGTGGACAAGTCGAGAAACTAAATCAGGGCAGTGGATAGAAGCACCGGCAAGCGCCCCGCCCGCTATCCGGAAAGCCGCGCGAGGGCGCGCTGCGGCGCGCTTTTGCGCAGGCAGCGCCAAGCAGGGCGACCATTTCTGCGAGCGGGGAGTTCCGCCGGCCGATGTCCGAGAAAAACAACAATCTCGGCTTGATTTTCTCGGAACCCTCCGGTAGAAGGGTTTCTATGCTCTGTTGTGGCGCATGTCTGATTCGCAAGTGTGTGCGGGCATCTGCCCGCCTTTCGGTGCGCCTGCTTGCTCTCGGTCTCCTGCTTCGACTTAGCCGCCCCTGAGCGTTCCGCCGGGCGAAACGTCGTGCCGGCCTCGCTCAGGGGGACCTGAGGCCAAGACGTCTTCTCTTTTTTGCAGGACCGAACCATGAGCATCCAGCACCCAAACTTCGGCACACTCGACGAAAACCGCATCATCATTTTCGACACAACGCTCCGCGACGGCGAGCAATCTCCCGGCTTTTCCATGAACCTCGACGAAAAGCTGCGCATGGCGGAAGCCCTCGCCGCCTTGGGAGTAGATGTGATCGAAGCCGGCTTTCCCATTGCAAGCCCCGGCGATTTCGAAGCCGTGCGGGCGGTTGCCGAGCGGATTCAGGGCCCGGTGATTTGCGGCCTAGCGCGTTCCGGTCGCGATGATGTGTTGCGTGCAGCCGAGGCTTTGCGCCCGGCGAAACGCAAACGTATCCACACATTCATCAGCACCAGCCCGCTTCATATGAAATACAAGCTCAGAATGGAGCCGGAAGCGGTGCTGGAAGCGGTCACCGCTTCGGTGAGCCTGGCACGCCAGCACACGGACGACGTGGAATGGTCGGCGGAAGACGGCAGCCGCACCGAGCCGGATTTCCTCTGCCGCTGTGTTGAGGCGGCGATCAAGGCGGGGGCGACCACCATTAATATCCCCGACACCGTTGGCTATGCATTACCGGAAGACATGGGGCGCATTTTTCTCATGCTGCGCGAACGTGTCCCCGGCGCGGAGAATGTGATCTTCTCCGCCCATAATCACAACGACCTCGGCTTGGCAGTCGCGAATACCATTGCGGCGATCCGCGCCGGCGTGCGGCAAGTGGAATGCACCATCAACGGCATCGGGGAACGTGCGGGTAACGCCGCCTTGGAAGAAATCGTGATGGCGATCCGCACCAGGCGCGATGCGTTGCATTTCCACAACGGTATTATCACCCAGAATATTCTGAAAACCTCAAAACTGCTCGCCACAATTACCGGATTTGACGTGCAGCCGAACAAAGCCATCGTCGGACGCAACGCCTTTGCGCACGAATCGGGCATTCATCAGGATGGCGTGCTGAAAAATGCCGCCACATACGAGATCATGACACCGGAAAGCGTGGGCTGGAGCAATTCCAGCCTGGTCATGGGGAAGCATTCCGGCCGAGCCGCGTTCCGCGACAAGCTGAGAGCGCTTGGCTATGGCGAAATCGGTGATAACCAGCTGAACGACGCTTTCCGGAGATTCAAGGAACTCGCCGATCGCAAGAAGATCGTCTACGACGACGATATTATCGCGTTGGTGGACGATGAAGTCATGCGCGGCCACGACCGCATCCGCTTCGTCAGCCTTGAAGTCTATGCAGGCTCGAAAGCGGCGCCCAAAGCTACGTTGGAGCTGGAGATTGACGGAGAGCTTCGTTCCGCGACAGCCAGCGGGGATGGGCCGGTGGATGCCACCTTCAATGCGATACGCGAGATTTTTGCCCATGACGCAGTGCTTCGGCTCTTTTCCGTAGGCGCCGTCACCGAGGGCACCGATGCTCAAGCCCGCGTGACGGTCCGGCTTGAGGAAAACGGCAAACTGGTTGATGGCCAGGGGGCGGATACAGACACCATTGTCGCCGCTGCCCGCGCCTATGTGCACGCGCTGAACAAATTACTGGTGAAGCGCGCGCGTACGGCCCCCGCCGCATTGGCAAGCTAAAGCGGACTCGGCGCCGTTTCGCGGGGTGCGATATTCGTTATGCCACCGCGGGCGGCGCCGAAGCTTTCGTGTCGACCTATTTTGAAGAATTTCGCGAACGCAGCTTCGCGCAAGGAGGAAAATCCGGCCAGTTCTTGCAATCCTGGGCGCTCGGCTTGGTTGATGGATCATAATTGGAGCCGTAGTTGTAATCCGGCCATCCGGGCTTTTGCTGTACTTCGCTTTCGAACGGAACGTTACTCACCCCTTGGGTGCCGATCGGTGGTCCGCCGAAATGGGCCTGCGCCAGCACGACTCCGTCCCGCGCAAGCGCACCGCCGGAAAAGAGCGCCCCCAATAGCAGCAAACTTATCCCTGCCCGGCAAACGGCCGAAAAAGGCTTTATCCTAGGCATCGCGACACACTCCTTATTGCCGATCTCCGCCCCCTACGATTTCCGCAGCGGACGAGGCTTGAGGTTCGGCTCCAAAGCGGCTTAGGCCTGCGCCGTTAGGCGCGGCCGGCGGCAGAAGAGAGCCAAAGGGGGTCGATGCCGAGCTTGGCCAGCGCTCGGCGCCATTTGGTGGCGTGATCGGCATCGAAGACCAGAGCTTCATCCGCCGGCGCGGAAAGCCAGGCGTTCTCTTGCAGCTCCCGCTCCAACTGACCGGCGCCCCAGCCTGCATAACCCAATGCGAGGAAACCCTGACGCGGGCCGTTGCCCTCGGCGATGGCCTTTAACACATCAAGACTTGCGGTCAGGGCATGCGCGTCATCGACCTGCAAGCTGTTTTCCCCGGTCCAATCGGCCGTATGGAGCACAAATCCCCGCCCATGATCGACAGGCCCCCCGGCGCAGAGCCGAATGCGCCTCGCGGGCGGCACGGGCTCAATGTCCAGCTGCCGCAAAAGATCATCGAAGCTTGGCTCTTCCAGCGGCCGATTCACCACAATCCCCATCGCCCCCTCGGGAGTATGGGCGCAGATAAACACCACCGTCTGCGCAAAACGCGGATCACTCATCGCGGGCATCGCAATCAGCAAACGCCCGGTTAGGAATGCGTCGTCAGAAGATGAGATTGGCTTCGACATGACAGAGATTTGGGCGCATTAGGCCCAAGGTGCAAGCGAGCAGATGACAGAGAGCGTTCCACAAGGTAGCTTCACCGCTCTAACCGGCGGCGCGTTCGGCTGCCACAGCAAAAGAGGTGAGGAAAATGACGATTAAAGTCGGAGACCCAATTCCCTCCATGAAGGTCTTCATCGCCGCGCCAGATGGCCCGAAAGAAGTCAGCACGGAAGAACTGTTTGGCAAGGGCAAAGTGGTCATGTTCGGAATCCCGGGCGCGTTCACCCCCACCTGTAGCGCCAAGCATTTGCCCGGATTTCTCGAGCACGCGGACGCATTTCGCGCAAAAGGCGTGGACCGGATCATCTGCATGGGGGTGAACGATGCTTTCGTGATGTCCGCCTGGGCCAAAGATCAGGGGGTCGGCGATAAGGTGATTATGCTGGCGGATGGCTCCGGCACTTTCACCAAGGCGCTTGGACTGGAGCTTGATCTTGTCGCGCGCGGGCTTGGCGTGCGGTGCCAACGCTTTGCGCTGGTCACTCAGGATGGGAAGGTGACGCACCTTGCCGTAGAGCCGCCCGGTGGCTTCGATGTCAGCCGTGCTGAGGCAATACTGAAGGTCGTCTAAAGCGGAGTTGTGCCGGCCACGGCTTCGGAAAGGCCCGGAGGGCTTGCCGCCGGGCCTTGTTTGTCAGAGGCCCACCGCTGCACGATTTCGGTAGGCGATGTAAGCGGCAACTGCAAAAATGATGCTTGCGAAGACCCAGCGGAGTGCGCTGCGGAATCGCGCGAGGTAAACGGCAAGCCGCAAGCCGAGCCAGCCGCCGAGCACGCCTCCGGCAATGAATTCCGCTGCGATCGACCATGCAACCATGTTTGCCATCGCGTAATTCAGAGCCGTCGTGATGCCGAAACTCCCTACCGAAACTAGGGAAGAGCCGATGGCGTCCAACATCGAAAGCCGCGCGGCGAACACCAGGCCGGGAACAATCAGGAACCCTCCGCCGATTCCGAAAAAACCGGAGGCTGTTCCGACAAAGAGCGCCATGACGGCAATGCGGAGCACGGACGCCGCATCGAGTCGCGGTTTTGTCCCCTCCCCTCTTCTAGCGGTCCGCTGCCGGAGCATCAGAATACCCACCGCAACCATGAGCAAAGCAAAATAGAAAAGAAGCCGCTGACCCGGGTAAGCCTTCCCGAGCGAAGAGCCGAACGCCGCTCCCACGACCCCAAAACCGGCAAACAGAATGGCCACCCTCCAGCGCACGTGGCCGGCACGGGCATGACCTATCAAATTCGTAAAAGCATTGGCAGCGACCGCGAGCGCACTGGTACCGATGGCGACATGGGGATCAGCCACCCGCGGATCAGCCACTCCGACGACGTAAAGCAAAAGCGGGGTGGCTAGGATGGACCCGCCCCCGCCGATGAGCCCGAGTGAAAATCCGACAAGCCCGCCCGCCATGATGGCCAAAAGATGGGTCAACATCGTGATCGGGGCGCCATGGCCTGCGTTTTTCCTGCTGCTTTCCCACTCCAAACCCGCATCGGAAAACGTTATATTTGCAAGCGAACCCAAAAGAAAAGGCTTTGCATTCGGCTCAGCTTTTCTTCCGCCGAGCTTGACAGGCGAGGCAGGGCTTGCTTCATCCGCCTGGTACGTTGTTCACAGAGCCTGCTAGCCCCTTGAACCGCCCACTCGGTTATCCCCCTAATATGGCCAAAAGCAAACCGAGCGCTTTGCTCGAGACCGTCAAGACCATTGTCTATGCCGGCTTGATTGCGCTCGCCATTCGTACCTTTGCTTTTGAGCCCTTCAATATTCCATCAAGTTCGATGGTTCCCACCCTGCTCGTGGGCGATTATTTGTTCGTTTCCAAGTTCAGCTACGGGTATTCCCGTTATTCTTTGCCTTTTTCTCCTCCGCTTTTCTCGGGGCGTATTTTTGGGCGGATGCCCCAGCGCGGAGATGTTGTGGTGTTCAAATTGCCGCGAGACCCCAGTGTGGATTATATTAAGCGCATCATCGGCCTGCCGGGGGATCACATCCAAGTGAAAGACGGCCAGCTTTACATCAACGGGGTTGAAGTTCCGCGGATTGCCAAAGGCCCGTATGTCGTCAGCGGTGAGGGGCCATCGATGGAGGTGCAGCGATACGTCGAGACGCTCCCGAACGGCATGCATCACGATATTCTGAAAGTAACCGATGAAGGGCCGGCAAATAATACGCAAGAATATGTGGTTCCCGAAGGGCATGTGTTCGCGATGGGAGATAATCGCGACAATTCGGAAGATAGCCGGTTTCTCAATCGCGTCGGCTTTATTCCGATGGAAAACCTCATCGGGAAGGCAGAGTTTATTTTCTTTTCTATCGACGACAAATACCCGTTTTGGGAATTTTGGGAATGGCCCTTCGAAATTCGCTGGTCGCGGCTGTTCCGGAGCATCCACTGAAGCAGACCTCTTATGCCACCGCGGAGCGGCTGCTTGGGCACCGCTTTAATAACCCCGCACTTCTGCGCCTTGCTCTTACGCATCGTTCCGCCGCACGCGGCCGCGGCCGCGCTGCTTCTAACGAAAGGCTGGAATTCGTAGGAGATCGCGTGCTCGGGCTTTTGATCGCCGAGTGGCTTGCCGAGCGATTCCCAGAAGAGCAGGAAGGGGCTCTGGGCCGGCGGCTGAGTTATCTGGTCTCCCAGCCGGTGCTTGCGGAAATTGCCGAAAAGGTCGGGCTCGCTGATGTTCTCGCTGTTTCGCCCGGAGAGGCTCGTGCCGGCGTGAAACGTCGCGCCACCGTGCTTGCGGATACTATGGAAGCGGCGCTTGGTGCGCTCTATCTGGATGGCGGGCTGGAGCCGGCGAGGCAATTTGTACGCCAAGCCTTCGAAGAAGTGATGCTTGCCCAACCGACGCCACCGAAGGACGCGAAAACCATGTTGCAAGAATGGGCGCAGGCGCGCGGGTTGCCGTTACCGCGCTATGAGGTGATCTCTCGTGAAGGACCGGCCCATGCTCCGGTCTTTGTTATTTCCGTGCACGTAGGCGAGCGCTCCGGCACCGGCAGCGCAGGAAGCAAACGGCTTGCCGAACAATTGGCAGCACAAGATGTGCTGCGGCAGATTTCCTAATGGCTTCGCGTTGCGGCTATGTCGCCCTGCTGGGCGCACCGAATGCCGGTAAATCGACGCTGCTCAACCGGCTTGTCGGCAGCAAGCTCTCCATTGTTACACCCAAACCCCAGACCACGCGCTTTCGCGTGCTCGGTGTGGTTCTGCACGGCGATGCGCAGATTTTGCTTTTGGATACGCCGGGAATCTTTACCCCCCACCGAAGGCTCGACCGGGCCATGGTTGCCGCCGCCTGGCGCAGCGCGGCCGAGGCGGACTTACGGCTTCTCGTTATCGACGCGAAGGCGGGAATTACCGATGAAGTTCGTGCCATTGCCGCCAAGTTGGGAGAGCAGCGGAACTGGCTGGTGCTCAATAAAATCGATCTTGTGCCGCGCGCAAATCTGCTGCCGCTGACCGAGGCTATGCAGAAGCTTGCGTCGTTTGCCCGCACCTTCATGATCAGTGCTGCCAATGGTGACGGCGTGGCTGATCTGCTTGATGCCATGGCGGAAGCCATGCCCGAAGGGCCGCACCTCTACCCCGATGACATACTGACCGATTTACCGGAGCGCTTGCTCGCGGCCGAAATCGTGCGTGAACAGATTTTTTTGCAAACGCACCAAGAAGTGCCGTACGCAACAACGGTGGAAACGGAAAAGTTTGAGGAGCGCAAAGACGGTTCCGTGCGCATTGAGGCGACGATCTATGTCTCTCGCCCCGGCCAACGCGCCATTTTGCTCGGTGAGCGCGGGCAAAGAATCAAGCAAATCGGTACTCGCGCACGTCTCATGCTCTCTGAAATCCTAGAACGACCGGTGCATCTTTTTCTCTATGTCAAAGAAAGACCGGGATGGGATGAAGAAACCGCGCGGCTTCGTGCCCTGGGGCTTGAAGAAACGCCTTAGGCGGAAGGGTTGTTCCACCTTCCGCCTAGTGATGAGAGGGCGTTCTCTCGTTTAGCAGAACACGCAGCCGCCGCGGAAACCGAGCTTGCGGAAAATAGAAGCTGCCGGACAAAACTTGGTGAAGCTTGATTGCAACATGTTGAGGCCGATAAACGCCGTCAGCAAAACAAAATAGGGGCTTACAAAATAGGTAAGCACCGCACTGAGCAACACCATAAAGGCGGCAAAGCGGAATACGGCAAGATCAAGGTTCATGGGGATGTTCTCCTTTCGAGGGTTTTCTATAGGCTAAGCTTTTGAAGGTTTAGGGGGATTCTTTCAGTTTGGGGATATTGAGTTGGTTGAGCACAAACCGCTCATAGAACGGTTCGGTTTTGCCGCTTCGGATTTTGCGGAGGAAGTATTTTTCGAAGGCGATCTTTGCGAGATGCACCCATGTGCCTGAGCTCGACCAATTCACGTTGCGAGGAGGAATTTGCGGCTGCGCGACGAATGCCACGCCGCCATCGCCGAAATCAGCAAGGCAGATTGCATTCCATGTGGCCTTGGCGGCGGGTTTCGCTCCACGCAACAAGGCGCCGATATTATGCGCAACCGCCGTGACCATGGATTCGATCATGAACCCCGTCTTCGGCACGCCGACAGGAACCGGAGTTTGCCCCACCGGAGGAATGGCAATCGCTACGCCAACGCCGAATACATTCGTGTATGTGGGATTGCGTTGATATTCATCCACCAACACGAACCCGCGCGGATTGACCAGCTTTTCAATTCCGCGAATAGCGGCAACACCGCGAAAAGCGGGCATCATGACGGAGTAACCGAAGGGAAGCTCGTGCGTGCGGCGGACCGTGCCATCCTCGGCGACCTCTTCGACGATCATCACCCCTTCGCGCACTTCTTTCACGCGCGCATTGGTGATGAATTTGATGTGTCGGTCGCGAAACTCGCCTTCGAGAAGATCTTTGGTATTGCCTACGCCGTCGAGGCCCAGATGGCCGACATAAGGCTCGGAGGTGACGAAAGTGATCGGTACACGATCGCGAATCCGGCGCTTGCGGAGCTCGGTTTCCGCGATCATGGCGAACTCATAGGCCGGTCCGAAGCATGATGCGCCTTGCACGGCGCCTACGATCATCGGCGCGGGTTTTTGGCAAAATGCTTCGAAAGCTTCATGGGCCCGCTCCGCGTGGGCGGTCTCGCAAATGGACTGCGTGAACCCCTGGGGGCCGAAACCCGGAATTTCATCAAACGCAAGGTCG
Source organism: Terriglobia bacterium (assembly GCA_023511585.1). GTDB lineage: Bacteria > Pseudomonadota > Alphaproteobacteria > Acetobacterales > Acetobacteraceae > JAIMBF01. The sequence continues at coordinate 3,705 of JAIMBF010000044.1, read as the reverse complement.
GGACCGGTTGCGATGACCAAATAATCGTAGGGCACCCGCTCGCCGTTTTCCAGCTCCACGGTATTCGCTTCGGGATGGACGCGCCTTGCCGCAATAGGGAGCAGTCGGATCTTTTTGCGGCGCGTAACGGCAGCGAGATCCACCTCTATTTCGCTCCGCTTACGCCAGCCCACCGCAACCCAGGGGTTGGACGGGACAAAATGATAGCGATCACTCTGCCCGATCAGCGTTACCCGGTCTTCGGGCCTGATATGTTCGAGCATTTCATACGCCATGGTTGTGCCGGAAAGCCCGGCACCCAAAACAACAATCTCGGCCATCCTGAAGCTCCTCTGCTTCCTTGGTTGGGAGCTGCCCCGCAGCCTCCTGATGGCTTGACAATATATTCGCTATTGCGTAGATATGCAAGTATGAAAATTAACCCTGCCGCTATGCTTTCGGCCGCAGACACCGCCGCGGAGTTGTTGAAGGCGTTGGCCAATCGCCATCGGCTGCTCATTCTCTGCCAGCTCGTGGAGAATGAACGCTCGGTCGGGGAACTTGCGGCATTTTTGGGGGTGCGTGACTCCACCGTTTCGCAGCATCTGCAATTGCTTCGCAAGGACGGACTGGTTCGGGCACGCCGCGAAGGGCAGACGATCTGGTATTCGATCGCGAGCGAACCCACGCGCCAAATCTTACAAACTTTGTTCACAATTTATTGTGCCCCCACCCCGGCGAATGCCGAGACCGAGAGACTGGAAAGGGCTTCTTCCGAGGGAGAGAAATTATGTTGAAAGGTTTGTTTCACCGGCCCAAGGTCGTGGAACTTACTCCCCTTGAAGTCCATGAAAAGGCATGTTGCGGCGAAGCCATTCTGATTGATGTGCGCGAGCGACATGAGTACGCCCAGGAATGCATTCCGGGCGCAGAGTTGGTGCCGCTTTCCAGTTTCGATCCTCAAGCTTTGCCGAACCTCTATGGCCAAACCCTGGTGTTGTACTGCGCCTCCGGCAGCCGCTCGGCCCATGCCGTTTCGCGCTGCCTCAGAGCCGGGATAACGGCTGTTGCCAATATGCGCGGCGGGATATGGGCCTGGAAGGCTGCGGGGCTTCCCACCGAATCCAGGACAAAGCAGACGAAGCGATCATAAATTTTGCTTTTCTCGGCGATGGCGCTTTCGTACTCTGTGCGAAATCAGGAGCTTATCCATGCGTGGTGTTATTTTCTGTATGGCCTTTGCAACCACCTTTCGCGTTCTCAGCGCTTATGCAGCCACAACGATTACGGTTCAGCCGGAGCTCGTCCCGGATGAAAAGGCAGTTTTTGCCACAGTAGAAAGCCGAAACGTGGTGCCCGCCCGGGCGCGTATCCCTGGCACGGTGGTTTCGCTTTCCGTGCAAGACGGCGACGAGGTAAAACAGGGGCAGGTAATTGCTCAGGTTGTGGATGAAAAACTGCAACTGCAACTCAATTCGCTGGATGCGCAGATTGCAGGGTTGAAATCACAGTTGGCCGAGGCACAAACAGACCTCGCCCGGGCCGAAATTCTGGCAAAGCAAGGAGCCGTTTCCAAGCAAACGCTGGATCAAGCCCGCACGGCGATGGAGGTTGCTACAAGTTCTTTGCGGGCGCGGGTTGCCGAGCGCGCCGTGGTGGCACAACAAATGACCGAAGGAAACGTGCTGGCGCCGACCACCGGCCGGGTTTTGGAGGTACCGCTGACGCGCGGAACGGTTGTGATGGCGGGGGAGCCGATCGCCCAAATTGCCGAGCACAATTTTGTCTTACGCTTGCGCGTTCCCGAGCGGCAGGCGCGCTTTTTGAAAGCCGGCGACAAGGTGCGCGTCGATGGCGCCGCCCTCGGCCAAAAAGGTGATGAATTCGGCACTATTGTACTCGTTTACCCGCGTATCGAGGAAGGACGGGTACTCGCCGATGTTACCGCCGAAGGCGTGGGGGCGTATTTCGTTGGCCAGCGCGTGCGGGTTTGGATTGATGTCGAGCGAAGGTGGAGCTACCGCATCTCTCGCCGGATGGTGATTGAACGTCACGGTCTTACCTATGTGCGCCGACGGACCGAGGCGGGCGTGGTTGATACACCCGTGCAGCTTGGGCGCGATTTGCCAACCCCTACAATGCCGGATGGGGTGGAAGTGCTTTCCGGTCTTAACCCCGGTGATGTGTTGGTCCAACCATGAATCTTGGTCTGTCTGGTCGGTTAACGCGTGCGACGATTCGCTCGCCGCTGACGCCTCTTTTTCTCCTGGTCGCCTTGGCTGCCGGGTTGGTTGCGCTCCTGACCATTCCACGCGAAGAGGATCCTCAAATCCGCGTGCCGATGGTGGACATCATGGTTTCCGCCAACGGCCTGAAGGCCGAGGATGCGGCCGAACTCATTACCAAGCCGTTAGAGACGATTGTTAAGGCAATCCCCCGCGTCGAACACGTTTACAGCCAGACGCAGGATGATAAGGTCATGGTGACCGCGCGTTTTGTCGTGGGCACCGATGAAGACGATGCGGTTTTGGCGGTGAACAACAAGATTAACGCCAATATGGACCGGATCCCCATCGGTATTTCCCCGCCGTTGATTGTCGGGCGCGGAATCAACGATGTTGCGGTGGTAACGGTGACCCTTTCACCGCTGCCGGGAGCAGCAAGCGCGTGGTCGCAGGCGGATCTCGATCAGCTCGCCCGCAAACTGCAGACCGAGCTGATGAAAATCCCCGATATGGGGTTGAGCTACATTTCCGGCACAGATCCCGAAGAAATCCGCGTAGAACCGGATCCCGAAAAGCTCTCGCTTTACGGGGTTACCTTGCAACAGTTGATTGCGAAAGTGCGGGACGCTAATCGCTCTTTCGTTGCCGGCCAAATTCGCGATGCCGGAGTTGTGCGGACAGTCGCCGCGGGCCAAACCTTGCTCGGCATCCCGGATATCAATTTGCTAATGGTCTCCACGCGCGACAATCGCCCGGTGTATGTGCGGGATGTCGCGCGCGTTGTGGTGGGAGCAGGACCGGTGGAAAACCGGGTGTGGAACATCACGCGCAATGCGAAGGGAAACTTTGAGCAAGTCCCTGCGGTGACCCTTGCGCTTGCCAAGCGTCCTGGTGCGAATGCCGTGGTAATGGCGGAAGAAGTGCACCAGAGGCTCGATCTATTGAAAGGCACGCTTATTCCCGACGGTATCCGCGTACAGATCACGCGCGATTACGGCCAAACCGCAAACGACAAAGCGAACGAACTGCTCTTTCATCTTGCGCTTGCCACGGTCTCTATCGTGGTATTGATCGCCCTCTCCATCGGCTGGCGGGAAGCGGTGGTGACCTTGGTGGTAATCCCCACGACAATTTTGCTTACGCTCTTCGCCGCAAACGTGATGGGGTATACCATCAATCGGGTGTCGTTGTTTGCGTTGATTTTCGCGATCGGCATCCTGGTGGATGACGCGATTGTCGTTGTGGAGAATATTGCGCGCCATTGGAGCATGCACGATGGCCGCTCTCGCTTGCAAGCCGCAATAGAAGCGGTGGCCGAAGTAGGCAACCCGACTGTGGTTGCCACTCTTACCGTCGTTACGGCACTGGTGCCGATGTTGTTCGTATCCGGCTTGATGGGACCGTACATGGCGCCGATCCCGGCCAATGCGTCGGCTGCAATGCTGTTTTCGTTTTTCGTGGCGGTGATTATTGCGCCATGGCTGATGTTGAAACTCGCCCC
>JAIMBF010000169.1 GCA_023511585.1 Terriglobia bacterium | reverse complement strand
AGCCAGCAGCTTGAATCACAATTCAGCCCACACCGGAACCCCCAATCCGATTCAATTAAAAAGAATCATGCTCTAGCCTCGGTTGTCACGGCGGTGGAGCGGCTGGCACCATAACGCCTTCGATCGCGCCGCAACGAAATTGCAAAGCGCGCGCCGCTGGGTTTGGGGTGGGAATTCCGAGATGAATATGCTGCTCCTGGTGCTCGATCTGGTCGGGACCTTTGTCTTTGCGCTGAGCGGGGCGGCGGCTGCCGCCAAAAAACGGCTCGACCTCTTTGGGGTCTTGGTCCTCTCGTATGTGACGGGCAATGCCGGCGGCATTGCGCGCGATGTGCTGATCGGCGCCGAGCCGCCGGCGGCCATCCGCGATTGGCGCTATTTGGCGGTCTCTTTGCTCGCGGGATTTATCATCTTCTTCCGGCCCTCCCTGATCGACCGGCTGCGTAGCCCGGTGCTCTTATTCGATGCTGCGGGGCTGGGCCTCTTCGCGGTAACGGGCACACAAAAGGCGCTCGGTTTCGGGCTGCATCCTGTGATGGCAGCATTCCTCGGCATGCTGAGCGGGATCGGCGGCGGCATGTTTCGGGATTTGCTTTTGGCGGAGATTCCCACGGTGTTGCGCGCCGATCTTTATGCCGTTGCGGCCCTCGCGGGTGCAGCTATCGTGGTGCTCGGCGCTTCCTTGAGGCTTCCATCAACCGTGGCGACCATTGCCGGGGCCATTTTCTGCTTCTTGCTTCGGTTCCTGGCGATTCGCCGCGGCTGGCATCTTCCCATCGCCGATGCCCCTCATCAGCCGGCTGTGCCCGCACGCCCGCCGCCGCCAAAGCCGCCCGAGTAAAGCATAACGGAACCGAGCCGCTCTATCCGCGCCGCTATCCGCGGCCGCGGTAGGGGGCCGCATCTTGCGGGGGAATCCAAACGTTCTCCGGCGGGGCCCCGCTTTGCCAAAAAACATCGATCGGGATGCCGCCGCGCGGATACCAATACCCGCCGATCCGCAGCCAGAACGGCTGCAGCGTTTCCATCAGACGCGATGCGATCTGCATGGTGCAGGCCTCGTGAAACGCGCCGTGATTGCGAAACGAAGCCAAAAACAGCTTGAGCGATTTGCTCTCCAAAATCCACTCTTGGGGGATGTAATCAATCACGATGTGCGCAAAATCCGGCTGGCCGGTAATCGGGCAAAGTGAGGTAAACTCCGGGCACGTAAAGCGGACGACATAATGCTTGCCCGGGGCGGGGTTCGGCACGCGTTCCAACCGCGCCTCTTCGGGGCTTTTCGGCAGCGGCGCGCGATTGCCAAGAAGCGTCAGATCGGCATGGAAAGGTTCGCTCATGTTTCGTTCTCCGCCCAGCGGGCTTCGATGTCCGCAATGCATTGCGCGAGAGATTGCCCGCGAATGGCCTCGCGCAGGCTCTGCATCAACGCCTGATAATAATGCACGTTGTGCCAGGTGAGCAGCATCGGTCCCAACATTTCCGCGCATTTGAAAAGGTGATGAAGATAAGCGCGGCTGAATTTCCGGCAGGTCGGGCATGCGCAGGAAGGATCAAGTGGCCTCTCATCGGCCGCGTGGCGGGCGTTGCGCAAGTTCAGCACGCCTAAAGACGTATAAGCCCGCCCGGTGCGCCCGCCGCGGGTGGGAATGACGCAATCGAACAGATCCACCCCGCGCGAGACCGCGCCAAGAAGATCCGCGGGTGTGCCGACCCCCATGAGATAACGCGGCGCATCGGAGGGCAATAACGGAACGGTCGTATCGAGCACGGCAAACATCGCCTCTTGCCCTTCGCCAACCGCCAACCCCCCGATGGCATATCCTTCAAAGCCGATTCGCACCAGCGAGGAAGCGGATTCGGCCCGGAGTTCGGGAAACACGCTTCCCTGCACAATGCCGAACTGGCCATAGCCCGGGCGGGGGCGGAAAGCCCGGCGCGAGCGTTCCGCCCAACGCATCGAAAGCCGCATCGATGCGGCGGCGACTTCATAGGTAACGGGGTAAGGCGTGCATTCGTCGAATGCCATGCTGATGGTGGCATCCAACAGGTATTGAATTTCCGTCGATCGCTCCGGCGTCAATCGATGGTAGGAGCCGTCGATATGGGAACGAAACGTTACGCCGTCTTCTTCGATCTTGCGAAAATCGGCCAGGGACATGACCTGAAATCCGCCCGAATCGGTCAGAATCGGCTGCGGCCAATCCATGAACCGGTGCAGCCCGCCGAGGCTTGCAATCCTCTCTCCTCCGGGGCGCAACATGAGATGATACGCATTGGCCAGAACCATCTGGGTGCCCGTGGCGCGCACGGAATCGCTGGTCATGGCTTTGACCGTTCCCGCCGTTCCCACGGGCATAAAAGCCGGAGTTTGCACCTCGCCGTGCGCGGTTTGCAAAATGCCTGCCCGGGCAAGGCCGTCGGTGGCAAGCAAGCGAAAGGCAAGTGTCATGCGCGATAAAGCAGGCTTGTGTCGCCGTAGGAATAAAACCGATAGTTCTTGTTAATGGCGTAAGAATAGGCTTGATGCATACGCTGAAGCCCTGCGAACGCGCAAACCAGCATGAAAAGGCTGGAGCGGGGAAGGTGGAAATTCGTCAAAAGCAGGTCGACAACGCGAAATCGAAACCCCGGTTGGATAAAAAGATCGGTCTCGCCATGAAAGGGGCTGACGAACCCGTTTTCGTCTGCCGCTGTTTCCAAAAGACGAAGCGTGGTTGTGCCGATCGCCATAACGCGTCCGCCGGTCGCCCGTGCGGCATTGATAGTTGCGGCGGCAGCCTCGTCGATGATTCCGCGTTCGGCGTGAAGGCGCTTACTTGCGACATCTCCCTCGCGCAACGGCAAAAACGTGCCCGCACCGACATGAAGCGTCACGGCAACGCGCCGCACGCCGCGCGCCTCGATGGCGGCAAGCAAGGCGGGCGTGAAATG
>JAIMBF010000168.1 GCA_023511585.1 Terriglobia bacterium | reverse complement strand
TTGGCGCGCCCGAGAGGATTCGAACCCCTAACCCCCAGATCCGTAGTCTGGTGCTCTATCCAATTGAGCTACGGGCGCAGCCGCTCGGGGCATTTAACGAAAGCTCCTGCCCCCGGCAAGGCCCCCTACGCGCTTTTCCGCCTCCCCGTGCCTAAAGCCCGACAATGTTGCCTTCTTCATCCAGCCCGATCGCCTCTGCCGCAGGATGGCGCGGCAGCGCCGGCATCGTCAGAATTTCTCCGCAAATCGCCACCACAAAGCCGGCCCCGGCACTCAGGTAAACATCCCTTACCGGCAGGATATGCCCCTCCGGCGCTCCAAGCACCGCCGGATCCGCGGTGAAACTATACTGTGTCTTCGCAATGCATACCGGGAATGCGCCGTAGCCCGCCTCCTCGAACATTTCCAAACGGCGGCGCACCACCGACGGAATGAAAACCTCGCCGGCCCGATAAATCTCGCGGGCAATGGTGCGAATTTTCTCCGCAAGCGGCAAGCTATCGGCATAGAGCGGGCGGAAGCGGCTCGGGCGTGTCTCCATCGTCCGCATCACCGCGCGCGCCAGCGCCTCGGCCCCCTTAGCGCCATCCGCCCAATGGGTGCAGCGCACAACCTCAATGCCGCGATCCGCCAGGCGCTCCACCACAGCGCCCATTTCCGCCGCCGTGTCGGAAGGAAAGGCGTTGATCGCCACCAACACCGGCAAGCCGAACTTCTGCATGTTCTCGACGTGGCGCTCGAGATTAGGCAGGCCCCGTGTCACGGCCTCTACATCTTCCTTATCCAGCGCGGCTTTCGCGACTCCGCCTTGCATTTTCAAGGCCCGAATGGTGGCCACGACAACCGCACAGTCGGGTTGGATGTTCCCCATACGGGCTTTGATGTTTAGAAACTTCTCGCCGCCGAGATCGGCGCCGAACCCGGCTTCGGTCACCACCACATCGGCAAGTTTCAGGCCTAGCTGTGTCGCAATCAATGAGTTACAACCATGGGCGATATTCCCGAACGGTCCGCCATGCACCAAGGCCGGGGAACCGCCCAGCGTCTGCACCAGATTGGGCATGAAGGCATCCCGCAAAAGCGCCGCCATCGCACCCTCGGCCCGAAGCTCACGCGCGGTGACAAAGCTGCCATCTCGCCGCTGCCCCGCCAGCATGCGCCCAAGCCGCTCCTGCAAATCGGCAAGATCGCGGGCAAGGCAGAACACCGCCATAACTTCCGAAGCGGCAGTGATATTGAACCCCTCCTCGCGGGGAACTCCCCCGTTCGCCCCGCCCAAGCCAATGGCCATGTGGCGCAAAGCCCGATCGTTCACATCCAAAGCCCGCCGCCAGGAAATGCGCCGCGGGTCCAGCCCGAGCGCATTATCCCAGTGCAGATGGTTATCGATCATTGCCGCAAACACATTGTTGGCCGCGGCGATGGCGTGAAAATCGCCAGTGAAATGCAGGTTGATATCATCGGGCGGCGCCACTTGCGCATAACCGCCGCCGGTTGCCCCTCCTTTCTGCCCGAAGCACGGGCCGAGACTCGGCTCGCGAAGGCAAATCACGGTGCGTTGCCCAATTGCGTTGAGCGCATCCCCAAGCCCGATCGCGGTGGTCGTTTTGCCTTCGCCCGCGGGGGTTGGGCTCATGCCCACCATCAGCACCAACCGGGCATCCGGACGGGCTTTGAGGGAGCGAATGAAGTCGAACCGAATTTTGGCTTTATACCGCCCGTAAAGCTCCAGCGCCTCGGACGGAATGCCGGCACGCGCAGCAATTTCCTGAATGGGCAGAAGCTGCGCCCGCCTGGCAATTTCCCGATCAATGCTCACGATACAAGCTTATCCGGGCTAAAACCGTTCAACCCAAGGGCGCAGTTCGATTTCCCAGCTCCAGGCGCTGCGGGGCTGGCAAAGAATATGCCAATATGTCGCAGCAATCGCCTCGGGATCCAGCATGCTGTCCGGAGCATCGGCAGGCTCAACCCGGCCCGGGTTCCGAATAGCCCCGTCGATAACGACATGAACCACATGAATGCCCTGCGGAGAGAGCTCGCGGGCAAGGCTTTGCGCGAGGCCCCGCAGCGCAAACTTTCCCATGGCAAAAGGGGACGACTGCGGGTAGCCCTTCACGCTCGCGGAAGCCCCGGTCAACGCGATGGCTCCGAACCGCGCGGGCAACATCCGCCGTGCAGCCTGCTGGGCGACCAGGAAACCCCCATAGGCGCATGAAGCCAGCACCGCCGCAACCGAAGCAGGGTCGAGCTCTTCGATTCTCCCTCTGACCCGCTGGCCGGCGTTGTAGACCACCAAATCCGGGCGTAACCCCGCCTGGTCTAAGGATGCAAACAACGCCGCCACGGCGTTCGGCTCGGTGGCATCGCAGGCAAAAGCCTGCGCCCCGGTTTCTTCCAGGACCGGGGCGAGTTTTTCGATAGTGCGCGCAGCCAGCGCAACGCGAAGGCCTTCTTGCGCGAAACGTCGCGCGAGCGAGGCGCTGAGCCCGGAGCCAGCGCCTACAATCAGAGCGTTGGTATACCCGGCCGGGTTGGCCATCGGCTTTTCCCCCTCATGGTTTCGAACGTTCTTTATTATTCCGGCAAAGCGCAGCCTGCTATACCAGGTTCGCGCCGGAGACCGCACCGAAGATGCCGAGCGCCGCGATGAGAGCGGCAAGAACCACCACCAGCCAGAGATACCAGCCCCTCAGGCGAACGCCGCGCGGCAACACCCGCACAGCGAGCGCGATCAGAAACCCGAGCACCAGCGGCAAAAGCAGCGCATTCATCACCTCGACGCCAATGTTCAGGGCTACCAAGTTCGGGGCCCAATACACTACGGCGGCACCCAGAATGGTGCAGAACGCATAAACGCCGTAGAACCAGCCGGCTTCCAGCGGATGGGCTTCCAGAGTGTGGTTGAAGCCGGTCACCTCGCCCAAGCCCCACGCCAACGC
>JAIMBF010000167.1 GCA_023511585.1 Terriglobia bacterium | reverse complement strand
CCGGCGAGCTCGTAAAGCTTCTGGAAGAAAAGGGCATCCCGGTCCAAGCGTCGGAATAGGCGTAGTCCGCGCGGCTTGCGCTTTCTCGGCCGGCTTTCCCTTGTTTTCTTAAAGGCTCCGCGCCAGCTGCTCGACATCGCGCGCGGCTGCCGAAGTGGGGTGGCGCGTCAGCATTAACGATTGGCGGCGGATGGCCTCCGGCACCTTTTCGTCGCGACGGATAATTCCCGCGAGTTTCGGTGTCTGGCCAAGAAAGGCGGTGGTGGCACGGCTGAGGGCCGCGAAGGTACGTTCGCCTCCGGTGTGGTTGGGCGCCAGGTTCACCACCACGCGGGCATCACCGGTCTTTCCGAAGGAAAGGCGGTCTTTGGCGTAAAGCTTGAGTACCGCGTAGGCGTCGGTCAGGCTTGTCGGCTCATCGGTCACCACCACGAGCAATGTATCGGCGGCGACTGCCATGCGCCGCACGGCGCGATCAAGCCCTGCCGCCAGGTCGAGCACCACCACATCATAGGATCGCATGGCGGCCGCGCGGAGTTCGGTCAATATCTGCTCCAGCGTTTGCGGGTTGATTGTGGAAAGAGCCCCGGAGCCGGAGCGGCCGGGAAGAACATCAAAGCCGCCCGGCGCATACGAAAAAACCACATCGATCACTGAAGCATTTCCGTTCAGAACGGCGGAGAGATCGCGCTCCGGCATCAGCCCGAGTTGTATATCGATATTGGCAAGGCCGAGATCGCCATCAAATAGCAGCACCCGCTGGCCGGCACGCGCCATGGCATGCGCAAGCGTGATCGCAAACCACGTCTTGCCGACTCCGCCCTTGCCCGAAGCCACCGCTATCAGGCGTCCATCGGAAGCAGGGCGCGTAACGAAGGGGGAAACGGTCATGGCCTAGCATCTCCAAACGATGACGGGCGGTAGGGCGTGGTCTGCAGCAGACGTTCCGAGAGAAACTCAGGCGTGAGCGAAACATGCCGATCCGCCGCTCCAGGGCCGGCGGAGCCCTCGGTCAATGCCAGTTTGGCGGCACGTGCTGCGGCGAAAATGCCGCCGAGTCGGCGCGCCATATCCAGTCGCGTCGCGAGAAGGAACGAAGCGCCGAGGCTCGCAAAGCCCATGGCGAGGTCGGCACTTTCTCCCGCATCCAGTCCTGCCGGCAAAACCAGAATGACATTCGCGGAAGCTTGCGCCGCCAATACGGCCAGCGTTTCGCACTGTTCGGGCTCGGAGGGGTCTATCCCCGGCGCATCGATCAGCACCGGGGCACCATCTTCGCGCCGGGCGAGCGCCAAACCCAAGCTTACCGGGCGACTTGCGGCAAGGAGAGTCAAGCCCAGCAAACGCGTGAACGCTGCAAGCTGCTCGCCGGCGCCGGCGCGGTTGCTATCTGCGGTAATGACGAGCGGCCGAGTTCCGCCGAGCACGAGCCGGGTTGCGAGGCGAGCAACGGTCAGCGTTTTGCCGGCTCCAGGCGGGCCCACGAAGAGCAGCGGCGGGCTACCCGGATGTAGCGGCAGCGGTGCGAAAGCGAACAATGCGGACAGCCCCGCCGCCAGTTCGCCTTGCGCCAAAGCGTCGGCAAGCGCGCTCGGCAAACCATGAAAAGCGAAAGCCTCTCTGCGCGCGCGTTCCGATTCGGAAACCGTCTGCAAAGGTGCAAAAGGCCGGAGGGGTTCGTCCGGCTCCGCTGGGCTAGGCTCCAGTGCCGCAGCAATTTCCACTCCGCCATGGACGCGCCGGGAGGATAGGATCAATGCATCCGGGCCAAGCTCTCGGCGGACTGATGCCATGGCTTCCGCCATGCTGGCTGCACGAAAGAGCTTCAGACGCATCCGAACACGTGCCGCCCAAAAACAACAGAGGCCATGGTGAGATCAAATGGTTCCAAGCGTGCGAATGCGGGCCCGAGGGTGAATTTCCGTTTGCGCAAGTACGGGTGTGGGAGAGCGGAGCCTCTCGATGATTTTGCGCACATGCGGGCGGAACATCGCGCTGGTCAGAATAACCGGAGATTCCGCAGCGTGCGCTTCCAATCCGGCGCGCAGCCGCTGGGTAAATTCTTGCAGTTTCGAGGGCGGAAGGGCCAAATGCCGGTCCTCTGGTGGTCCGACCATATGTTCGGCAAAGACGCTTTCCCATTCCGGAGAAAGCACCAGCAGCGGAATATAGCCATGAGGGCCTGTGACTGCTTCGCTGATTTGGCGGGAAAGCCTGACACGGACATGCGCCGTAATGGCGGTGATATTCTGCCCCCCGCCGGCGACCGCTTCCTGGATGCCTTCAAGAATGGTCGGTAAATCGCGAATGGAAACGCGCTCTGCCAGCAGGGCCTGCAACACGCGTTGCACGCCTCCGACCGTGATTTGGGACGGGATCAAATCGGCTACCAACTTCTGGTGTTCGCGGGGTAGGTTATCAAGAAGCTTTTGCGTTTCCGTATAGGAAAGCAAGTCTGCCATATACTCGCGCACCACTTCCGTAAGATGCGTGGTAAGAACGCTCGGCGGATCAACCACGGTGTGGCCGGCGATAACGGCTTGTTCGCGCAACGACGGCGCGATCCAAAGGGCCGGCAGCCCGAAAGCGGGTTCCGTGGTGCGCTCGCCGGGGAGCTCAGGCACGCCGCCGCGCGGATCCATGGCAAGCAACATGGCCGGCCTGATTTCGCCGCGCGCTGCCTCGATTTCCTTGATGCGGATTACGTATGTTTCGGAGGGAAGCTGCAGGTTGTCCTGAATGCGCACCGGCGGCAACACGAAGCCCGTTTCCGCGGCAAGCGTGCGGCGCAAAGCTTTGATTTGCTCGGTCAGCTTGGGGGTCTCGCCGCTTGCCAAGGAGAGCAAACCATAGCCGAGCTCCAAGCGAATCAAATCGATCCGCAGGGTTTCGCTAATTGGCGGCTCAGCCGGAACAGGGGAAATCTGTGGGGTTTCGGCTTGCTCATCCG
>JAIMBF010000166.1 GCA_023511585.1 Terriglobia bacterium | reverse complement strand
ACGAGCTGGAAGTCGGGGTGCGCGGTGATGATCTCGCCGCGCTTTTCCAGCGGCAGCACGCGGCGGTCGTCGGTCAGCGGATGGATGACGACGGTCGTGTCCTGCCGTGCCTCGACGATTTCATCGAGATAGCAGATCGCGCCGCCCCGCACCGCCAGCGTCAGCGGCCCGTCGTGCCAAACCGTGCCTTCCGCATCCAAGAGGAAACGCCCGACCAGATCGGATGCGGTCATGTCCTCGTGGCAGGCGACGGTGATCAGCGGGCGCCCAAGGCGCCAGGCCATGTGTTCAATAAAGCGCGTCTTGCCGCAGCCGGTCGGGCCTTTCAGCATCATCGGCATGCGCGCCGCATAAGCCGCCTCAAAGAGGGCGATTTCATCGCCCACGGGGCGGTAATAGGGTTCGGTCGTAATCCTGTATCCGGCAAGATCCATGCGCACCGCCGTGATGAAGGAAGTTCCGCCGCCGCCCCGACCCATCCGGGCCGGAAGCGGCGGCATTTCTTAGCCATGAAGCGAAATCCGCGCGGCGCCGATCAGCGATGCGCGGCCGTCTTCTGGTTTGGAATTCCCTCGATTGGGCACTCCTCGGTGCCAACCGTCGGACGGGTGATCGCTTCAACCATCGTGCGGGTCGCTTCCGGATCGGTCACCCACTTCTTATAAAAGTCGTAGGGACACACCGCCTCGCCGCGCGCATCCTCACGCGAATTGATCTTCCCCGTATATCCCCGGTGCAGCAGCTTGAAGAGATGGTTCTCCGACTGCATGTTGCGCCGCGCGTCGCGAATCAGCGACTTGGAGAGCTGCGCGTATTGAATGCCGTTCTCCTCCTCTCCGCATTCGCCGAGCGTCCGGCCGTCGAAGCCGATAATGGCCGAGTGGCCGAAATACGAATAAACCCCGTCAAAGCCGGAGGCATTGGCAACCGCGACATAGACGTTGTTCGCCCAGGCCATCGCCTTGGCCATCAACACCTGTTGTTCCTTTGCCGGGTACATATAGCCCTGGCAGCGCACGATCAGCTCCGCGCCCTTCATCGCGCAATCACGCCAGATCTCGGGGTAGTTGCCATCGTCGCAAATGATCAGGCTGACCTTCAACCCCTTCGGCCCCTCGGAGACATAGGTGCAGTTGCCGGGATACCAGCCTTCGATCGGCACCCAGGGCATGATCTTGCGGTATTTCTGCACGATCTCACCCTTGTCGTTCATCAGGATCAACGTGTTGTAGGGCGCCTTGTTCGGGTGCTCCTCATGCCGCTCGCCCGTTAACGAAAACACGCCCCAGACCTTCGCGCGCCGGCAGGCATCGGCGAAAATCTCCGTCTCTTCGCCCGGGATGCTTGAGGCGGTCTCGTACATTTCCCTGGCGTCGTACATAATCCCGTGCGTGCTGTATTCCGGGAAGATCACGAGATCCATGCCCGGCAGGCCCTGCTTCATCCCGACCAGCATGTCCGCGATCTTGCGGGCGTTGGCAATCACCTCGTCTTTTGTGTGCAGGCGCGGCATCTTGTAGTTGACGACCGCAACACCGACGGTATCGCTGCTGCTTGAAATATCACCATGTAACATCGGGTTCCTCCTGGCTAAGCGATGTTGTTACCTTCCTTCCCTCCCCCACAGGCGTCAGACCGCCATGTAGCGGTGGACCAAGGCATCATCGAGCTCGGCGGTAGCGCCGGAGGCGACGATGCTGCCTTTGTTCATAATCACGAAGCGCTGCGCGGCACGGCGGGCAAAAGCCACGCTTTGCTCGACCAGGATCACCGTGATCCCACGTTCACGGTTGATCCGGGTAATGATCTGCTCGATCTCCTCGACGATGTTGGGTTGAATGCCCTCGGTCGGCTCGTCGAGCAGCATCACTTTCGGCTCGACCATCAGCGCCCGCGCGATCGCCAATTGCTGTTGCTGTCCGCCCGAAAGATTGCCGCCCAGGCGTGAGAGATGCGGGCGCAAATCCGGCAGCAGGTCGAAGACGCTTTCGTCAATCTCGCGCCGCCCTTTGGTGTTGGCAAACAATCCGAAACGAAGATTATCAAGCACCGAAAAGCGCGGCAGAATACCCCGCCCTTGCGGGACATAGGCAATGCCGGCCCGCGCGCGCTGGTCGGTGCGCCAACGCCCGATTTCCGTCCCGTTAAAGCGGATGCTGCCGGTCGTGCGATCCATCAAGCCGAGGATCGTGCGCATCAAAGTCGTCTTGCCCACACCATTGCGGCCCAGCACCGCAACGAATTCGCCGTCACCAACCGTGAGGCTGACATTGTCGAGCGCGCGGCTGTTGCCGTAATAAGCATCGACCGAGACGAGCTCAAGCACCGCTGATCCCTCCTGAGCCGAGATAGGCGGATCGCACCTCTGCGTTCGCTTCGATCTCCGGCACCGTGCCTTCGGCAAGCAGCCGGCCTTGGTGCATGACCGAAATGATGTCGCTGATCTCTTTGATGAACGCCATGTCGTGCTCGACCACGATCAAGGTATGGCGCCCCTTCAGCCGATTGAACAGCACCGCGGTTTTGTGCGTTTCTTGCGCGGTCATGCCCGCAGTCGGCTCGTCCATCAGGATCAGCCGCGCGTCCTGCGCGACCAAGAGCGCGATCTCCAGCCATTGCGTCTGACCGTGTGAAAGCGTGCCGGCCGGCTGGTCCATTGCGTCTTCCAGCCCGACCAATTCGGCCAATTTTTCAAGCTGGTGGCTGGTCGCGGAATTGCCGAAGCGGAACAGATTGCGCACCACCCCGGGCGAGCGGCAATATGCCACCTCCAGATTCTGCCGCACCGTCAATTCGCGGAACACGCTCGGCACCTGAAACTTGCGTCCGATGCCAAGCCGGGCGATGCGATGTTCCTCCAATCGTGTAATATCGCGGCCGTCGAATATGACTTGTCCGGATGCCGCGCGCGTCTTGCCGCAGATCACATCAAGCGCCGTGGTTTTGCCCGCGCCGTTGGGACCGATCA
>JAIMBF010000165.1 GCA_023511585.1 Terriglobia bacterium | reverse complement strand
ACGATATGCGAAGGCGCCTCCGGCGTGCCGGCATTCAGGTAAGCGTGGAAGCGCACGCTGCCGTCGGCATTCAGCACCCCATTGGAAAGCGCGATATGGTGCCGCGAGGGGTGAGTCGGCCCTTCATGGAAAGGCGTGAAGACCGAGCCGCGATAGTAACTGTAGGTGCCCACATCAAACACCACGACGAAGGCAAACAGCCCCAGTGCAAGATTGCGCAGGCGCGTGGGCTCCAGCGGCAACGGCAGGCTTCCGGAGAGAAAGCGGAAGGAAAGTTTGTCGGCAAGCGCGGGATTGCGCTGCAGCCGAAGGTTATCCAAAGCATAGGCGCCGCAGCCGCCCAAAAACAATGTGGTGCCCATGGCAAGGTTTGCGGCGGCCATGGTCCATTCATCGATACAGGTGGCACCCTGCCAGCCGAACATCAGCATGAGCACCACAGAGAGACCCATGGAGATTGCTGCCGAAGCGCGTGTAAAGAGCCCCAGGATCAGAAACAAGCCGACGAAGAGCTCGACCGCGGAAAACAGGATCACCGCCGTGTAGAGCAAAACAAAGTGATGGAGCAGAAAGCCGATCAGCTTCTCAAAGCCGAGGAGAGCCCCGGGCATCGCGGTGTGCAGCTTGTGGGCCATCCAATTGTGCCCGCCCCAGGCATCGAGCTTGGAAGGGGCGTAGATGAACCGGCGCGATCCCCCGCCCCAGTAGATAAAACCTTGGATAAACCGCACCGAAAGTAGGGCAAGCCCGGCATTACGCCAGCCCGCGTCTGCCAGCGGGACCGACATTTGCGCGTGCGCGGGAACAAAATTTCGTAATGTCGTCGTGGTCATCGCAACCTCTCCATGCCGGCTGGGCAACCGAACTCCTGAATCAGACGGCTGCGATGCAAGTTAGTCCATGGGTACGGAGATTCCAACGAATCAAATTGCTGGAATCGTTCGTCTTAGTCATTGAGAGCCGAGGAAACCCCTTGTGAGACGGGCAAAAGGCGGGGTTTGTCGCCCCGGAGGCGTCGGAGGGGGCATTGCAGCCTCAAGGGGGGCGGCAATGCCTTAGGATGATGACCCCTCCCCGCCGAGATTACTTGCTCCCGCCCCCGGTTTTTGCGGGCGCCTGGGTTGTGGCGGACGCCTGTTTGGCGATGGGCTGCGTCTCCGGTTGTGTTTGCCCCATTCCCGCTTGCATCTGCTGAAACCCGGAGAGGGCAAGCTCGCCTGTCTCGAAGCAGCATTGCCGGATTTCATCGGTAATTTTTCGCATGCTGCTGACGATGTGCTCGGCACGCCGCCGCATGATGTCCAATTCCGCCTTCATAATTTCGTCCGGTCGCTTGCTGTTGCCGAACAGGCGGAGTTCGGTCAACGCATCGTCCATCAAGCAGCGGCCAAGCTCCGACTGCTCAAACGCGATATTCACCATGCCTTGCAGCAGCCGTTCCGAGGCTTGACCGTATTTGGTGAACCAGTCCTGGGATGGGCTGAAAAGCTCCGCAAGCCGCATCGGCTGCGGGAAAAGCGGTTTCTGTTCGTTCATCGATCGTTTCTCCTCAGCGTCGGGAGGACTGCAGCACAAAGCCGAAGAAAGCCATGGGTTGCACTAAAATCAGAAAAAGCACAGCAAGCACTTGAAGGAATTGATATACCTCAACTGCCCGCACTTTCTCGTCCTCCAATCAAAGCAAGCGTGTGCTCGGCAATCATCGCCTCTTCGTCGGTCGGAATCACCCAGAGCGCAACGCGGCTATCCGCAGTGCTGATCCGGGCCGGGGGCGAGGCCGCATTGTTCAATGCCTCGTCAAGACGCGCGCCGAGCCATCTAAGGCCCGCAGCCACCCGCGCACGGATCGGGGCGGCGTGCTCGCCAATTCCCGCCGTGAAGACAAAGCCATCCAGCCCGCCGAGTGTGCCGGCCAGCGCTCCGGCCTCGCGAAGAATCCGGAACACAAAGAGCTCTATCGCGGCTTGGGCGTTGGGGTCGTTGCTCGCCAGTAAGGTGCGCATATCCGAGGAAATACCCGAAACCCCCAAAAGTCCGGAACGATGATAGAGCAGGTCGGAAACCTCGTTCGGCGACATTTTGCGTTGCTGCAAAAGGTATAAAATCACGCCGGGATCGATACTGCCGCAGCGCGTGCCCATCATCAGCCCGTCAAGGGCGGTAAATCCCATGGAGGTGTCCAGACTTTGCCCGGCTCGCATGGCACACAGGCTTGCGCCGTTGCCGAGGTGCGCCACGATCACGCGGCCTTCGGCGAGTTCGGGGTCCAGCGTGCGGAGCCGACGGCTGATCCATTCATAAGAAAGGCCATGGAAGCCATAGCGCCGGATTCCTTCGGCCTCGAATTCTCTCGGCAGAGCAAAGCGCGCCGCCGTATCCGAAAGCGTGCGATGAAATGCGGTATCGAAGCAGGCGACCTGAGGCAAATTCGGACGGAGCGCTGAAAAGGCGCGTATGGGGGCAAGGTTGTGCGGCTCGTGCAACGGGGCAAGCGGCGTGAGTTTTTCCAACTCGGAAACAATTTGCAAATTAACGACAACCGGTTGCAGAAACCGCCGCCCTCCATGCACGACGCGATGGCCCACCGCAACGAGCGATTCTTCCCCATGCTCGGCGGCAAGAAATTCCAAAAGCGCCGTGAAAAGATCCTCATGCGTTAGCGACGCTCCTTGCACAAATTCCCGGTCGACTAACGTACTTCCGTCTACGCCCTTTGCCCAAAGTCTCGGCGCGGTTCCGATACTTTCGATTTCGCCGTACAGCACCCTCGTAAGCCGTCGCTCCGAAGCAAGCGAATAAAGAGCAAATTTCGTCGAAGAAGATCCGGCATTAATGACTAGGATCGTGCGCGGCATGGGGTCGGCCTCAATGAGACGGCGGCTGAACCGACTTTTGTCCTAAGCCCGCTTCCGCCAACAACACTGCAACCGCGACGGAGGCGACGCGCGTGCGTTCGGCGTCGGCGCGGCTTGTCAGAATAATCGGCACGCGTGCGCCCAA
>JAIMBF010000164.1 GCA_023511585.1 Terriglobia bacterium | reverse complement strand
TGGGGCACGTGGAAATGCGCGCCGATCGGCCGCGACATGCCGTGCACCAAGGCAACCGAGCTGTTGCCGAACGCAAGGCCGGCAAGTGTCGCCCCGAGCATCATGGCTTCGCGGGCATGCGCGTTCTGCGGCTCCCGATAGGCGGTGCGAAGATTGGCGCCGATCAGGCGCAGCGCCGCAAGGGCTTGCGCATCGGAATAGGGATTGGCGCGACGCGAGACATAGGCTTCCAGCGCGTGCGTCAGCGCGTCAATACCCGTATCGGCCGTAGTGCGGGGCGGAACGGTGAAGCTCAGCTCGTAATCCACGAGCGCGGCAAGCGGCAAAGCGGCAAGGCCGGCAATGAGCATTTTTTCATCGTGTTTGGTATCGGTGATTACCGTGAAACGCGTGGTTTCGCTTCCGGTTCCCGCCGTGGTGGGAATGGCAATAATGGGAAGGGCAGGGAAGTCGACCTGGGCCGGCACTTTGTAGTCCCGCATCTGCCCGCCGCCGGCAAACAAAATGGCCATCGCTTTGGCGGTATCGATGGGAGATCCGCCGCCGAAGCCGACAAGGCAGTCAAATTTCTCCGCTTGCAGCAGCTTTACCCCTGTTTCCACCACCGTATCAATCGGCTCCGGCACGGTATCGCTGAAGACGGTGAAGGGGATACCGGCTTCTTCCAACGCATCCAGCGCCCGTCGGACAAGTCCCGAGGAAACCATAAACGGGTCGGTGACGATCAGCGGGCGGGCCAGCGCGAACTTCTTCATCACCGATGCGATTTCGCGGGCAACGCCTCCGCCGATCAGCAGCAGGCGCGGGGAAACAATGCTGGTGGGCATGCCGTTCTCCTTATGCGTTTGGACTCATCCTAGCCTTCTTCGCTGGCTTCGTCAGCCTCTGCCCATGCCGCAGCTTGCCCTGCAGGGGAGGGAGCAATAAGCTGATCACCGGAATGGCTGAAGCAAGAACAAACCAAAGGGAGGAAGCCGGCCATGTCAGCAAGGGAAATCCCTGGAGTCTACCTTACAAGCCCTCCTGTTCCTCCTCAAACCTTTGAACTTGCGCTTGTTCTTGGCGGTACGGTCTCTGCCGGCGCTTACACTGCCGGTGTGGTAGATTTTCTGATTGAAGCGCTGGATTGTTTCAGCCGTGCCAAAGCTTTGTTGCGTGCGCCGCAACACGATGTGGTGTTGAAAGTTATTACCGGCACTTCCGGCGGTGCGGTCAATGCCGCTATCACTGCCCGCGCACTTGCCTTCGATTTTCCGCATGTTACCCATGCCAATTCACCGGGAACCGGCATGACCGGGAACCCGTTTTACGATGTTTGGGTGAACATTTTGCAGCTCGATGGATTTTTGGATCCCAGCGACACCCGTGCCCTTTTCAGTGCGCAGCCTATCGCGCAAGGCGCAGATTATATTTTGAATTTTCATCCTTCCCCCGTACCTAGCGGGCGCTTTTATGTCGGTGAGCCACTGCGGCTCATCATTACCTTTACCAATTTGCGGGGAATTCCCTATCGCATCGAGTTTGGACAACAATTTGTCGAAATTTTTATCAACCACGCAGATTATGCCCGATTCGGGGTAGTTTACCCATGGCAGGGGGCGCCGGATCCCTGGCCGGATGAGCAAATTCTCGATTTTCTCGGCGCACGCTTGCGGCAAGCAACGAACTGGAAGGTGCTGAGTGAATTTGCGTGTACCTCGGCAGCCTTTCCCTTCGGCTTTCCGCCTGTGGCTTTGGCCTGCCCGGCCAAGAATTATCAATATCGCTACGTCGTTGTGCCTTCAGACAGTGGCGGCCAGCCCAGTGTTTTGGCCTTGGAACCGGAATGGCCTTTGCTCGGGGCAAACGAGCAAACAATTCCCGAGTATTTGCATTTTCCGGCCGTTGACGGCGGTGCCACAGACAACGAACCCATTGCGCTTGCGCACAACACTCTCGCAGGACTGCTTGGTCGAGACCCGCGCGATAAAAACCTCGCCAATCGGGCTTTACTTTTAATCGATCCGTTTGCCGGGGAAACACGTCTGGGCCCTGAGCTGCCGCCCGGTCTTACAGGCCTGATCGGCCCCTTTTTGCAAACGTTCCTTCAACAAACGCGTTACGATAGCGCCGATCTTCTGCTTGCAGCTGATCCGAACGTGTTTAGCCGTTTCATGATCAGCCCCATACGGGCGGGAAAAATCGGCGGTGCTGCCCTTGCCTCCAGCGGGCTTGGCGCGTTTTTGGGGTTTGCAAGCGCAGATTTCCGGCGTTTTGACTATTTTCTCGGACGGCAAAATTGTCAGGCATATCTGCGCAACCAATTCACCTTGGGCGAGGCCAACCCTTTATTCAAGAATTGGACACCCGCCGAACGCGACCGGTTCCGAACATCGGATGGGGAACTTCCCATTATTCCGCTCGTTGGGGATGCTGCGGTGGACGAAGTGCTTGACCCTTGGCCGAAAGGCAAACTTGATCCGGAACGATACCGCTCCGCCATTGAGCGTCGCTACAAAGCGCTTCTCGAAAGCGAGGCAGGCGGCGGATTTTTTTCCTCCATCTTAGCATGGATGGGCGCTAAGGCCACCGAACGTGAGGTGGCGGATTGGGTCATCGGGGCGATACAGCAAGCCTTGGTCGCCGCGGATCTTGCGTAGTGCTGAAAGCTTCGGATGGGTTGCCGCGCGCAACCCATCCGATTGCTGCCGAATTCTCCTTTATTTTTGCTGCGGTGCAGGAAGCTCAATCGTAAAGACGTGATTGTTCACGGTTGTCAGCTTCAGCACATAGTTTGGCGACGAAAGCTCGGGTTGCCCCACAGCCGGAAGCGTGATCGTCGCCATCGCGCCCACACCGGCAACAAGGCCGAAGGGCCCCGGCTTGAACTGCTGGTAATCGAAGTCGTTCTCGATCATTTTGCGGGGAAGCGTGCTCAGCGCCTTGACATCCCAGTGCTCCACGACACGGCCCGAAGCAGGATCCATCAGCACCGCATCCACGATATGCGAAGGCGCCTCCGGCGTGCCGGCATTCAGGTAAGCGTGGAAGCGCACGCTGCCGTCGGCATTCAGCAC
>JAIMBF010000163.1 GCA_023511585.1 Terriglobia bacterium | reverse complement strand
CAGAGGCTATCGAAGGCCTAAAATCGCTAGCGGTTTTTGCTGATCGGCATGCGTCGCGGCAGATCAATGAAACGTTTCATTGACGCTATGGCCGGCGCCATCTAACGTTGAATGCCCGTTCAACAAAAGGAGCAACGATCATGAGCGACCGGCAGATAACCATGGCGCTCGGCGAGGATTATCCCGAGCTGCGTGATTCGGTGCGACGTATTTGCGCCAAGTTCCCCGGCGAATACTGGCGCCGCCTTGAAGAAACCTCGGACTACCCGACCGAATTCATCCGTGCGCTCACGGAAGGGGGCTTCTTGGCGGCCCTCATCCCGGAGGAATATGGCGGCGCCGGCCTTCCGATCCGTGCCGCAGCGGTCATTCTGGAAGAGATTAACGCCTCGGGCTGCACCGCGAGCCAAGGCCACGCGCAGATGTATATCATGGGCACTCTGCTCCGACACGGCAGTGAAGAGCAGAAGCGGCGCTATCTGCCGCGCATCGCCTCGGGCGAAATTCGCCTGCAGGCCTTTGGGGTAACCGAGCCCACCACCGGTTCCGATACGACCAAGCTCAAGACCCGTGCGGAGCGGCAAGGCGATTCCTATGTCATCAACGGGCAAAAAGTGTGGACCTCGCGCGCGCTTCACTCCGACATGATGCTGCTTCTTGCGCGCACGACCCCGCTCGATAAGGTGCGGCGACGCACGGAGGGGCTATCGGTCTTCCTCGTCGATCTCAAAGCAAATATCGGCAAAGGCCTCGAGATCCGCCCCATCAAAGCAATGATCAACCACAACACAACCGAGGTCTTCTTTGATAACCTGAGAGTCCCTGCCGAGAACCTTATTGGCGAGGAAGGAAAGGGATTCCGCTACATCCTCGATGGCATGAACGCCGAGCGCATCCTGGTTGCTTCTGAGTGCATCGGCGATGGCCGTTGGCTCCTGAGGCGCGGCGTGGAATACGCCAAGGAGCGCATCGTTTTCGACCGGCCGATCGGGCAGAATCAAGGCATTCAGTTTCCCCTGGCCCGCGCTTATGCCGAGCTTGAGGCCGCCGACATGATGGCCCGGCGGGCGGCGGCGCTGTTCGATAGCGGGCAGGAATGCGGAACTGATGCCAATATGGCGAAGCTGCTGGCCTCCGAGGCGACGTGGCATGCCGCCGAAGCCACGCTGCAGACCTTCGGAGGGTTCGGTTACGCCAAAGAGTACGATATCGAGCGCAAGTGGCGCGAGGTGCGGCTCTACCAAACGGCCCCGATCTCGACGAACCTCATCCTCGCCTATATCGGCCAACACGTGCTGGGGCTACCGCGGTCCTATTGAAAGCATTCGGCTTTTGCTGCGCGTGGCCTGCCCGGTGCCCTTCGTTCCGCGAACAGCATTGCGTTTGCCCGCCCCAACGGCCTTCCTAACCTGACCAGACGGCCCGCCTGATGGTTCGGGCACAGCACCGACATCGCGCGCCGGGCGCCGGGCAGGCCCACCCAAAACAGCCCCCATGGGCGCATGGACCTCTCGCTCAAACAGGAAACCACAAGACCGCCGAGAGTCAATGTCTTGCAACCGCAAGGGCGTTTCGACGCCTTCCTTGCCTAACGATTGCAGCACGATCGATTAGGAACAGAAAAATTTGCAAACACACGACAACCCGTTCGGGTGGAGGGTGTCAACCATGTCTCCCGACTGGACAAATGTAGATATTGGTGGGCGCAGAAGGATTCGAACCCTCGACCCGCTGATTAAGAGTCAGCTGCTCTACCAACTGAGCTATGCGCCCTTGCCAAACCGGCGCGATGGCCCCTCGCCGCCCCGACTTGCCACCCGCTCCGTTACCAAACCCTCCTTCATCTGTGAAGAGCCCTTCCACCCGGCTTGGCCGAGTGTCCTCGACGCCCGCCTCCTATCACCTTTATTTCCGTGAGTCTCCGCCTCCGCCGCCTTGCCTCGCCCCCTCCGGCCCGCTAGGCTCGCCGCCAACGCAGAACCAACGCTACCGGAGGATATCCAAGCCATGGCCACAGCCTACGCAAGCCGCGTCATCGAAGCCCCTGTAGAACACGTCTGGGCCACCGTGCGGGACTTCAACGGCTTGCCCACCTGGCATCCGGCCCTGAAAAGCAGCCAAATCGAAGACGGCCGGCCGGCAGACGCCGTCGGATGCATCCGCCATCTCGTCCTTCAAAACGGCGCTTCCACCCGCGAGCGACTGCTCGAGCTTGATGACGCAGGCTACCGGCTGAGTTATGCTTTCGAAACCCCGCTCTTTCCGGTGAAGAATTACCTTGCCACCATTACGCTCATCCCTCTCACCGCAGCCGACCACACCTTCGTGCAATGGCAGGGCAGCTTCGAGGAAGCGCCGGAAGATGCCGGCAAATATTCGGCGATTATTTCCAAAGACGTCTATGCCGAGGGGCTTGCAGCGCTCGCACGCTTTTTGTCTGCAAAGACAAGACCCGCCGCGCTGCCCGAACGCTGGGCCGGAGCCCGCCCTGCAAAGGCCTATGCCGCTGCGGTGATCCGCAAGCCGCTCGAAGACGTATGGGCGAGGCTTCGCGATTTCGCCGCGCTGGACCGCCTGCACCCCGACATCAAGGACAGCCGGATGGAAGGCGGTGCACGCAGCGAACAAGTCGGCGCCATCCGGCGTTTTCGCCTCGGCTCAGCGGAGGCCACCGAGCAGCTCACCGCGCTCTCCGATGTCGAACATCGGCTGAGCTATCGCATGCTGCAAGGCCCGCAGCCTTGGCTCGCTTACCGGGCAAGCGTGCGGCTTTACCCCGTCTCGGCCACCAACGAGACCGTCGCCGTCTGGCAAGGTGACTGGACGGCCGCTCCGCACGATGACCTCAGCCTGATCCCAGGCATCGCACAAGGGGTCTATCAACGGATTTTTGACACCCTCAACGCCGGCTGAAACGCGGTACCACGCGCCCCGCGCGTGTCCCTGCGGAGTATGGTTGCCGTCCGGCCCGGTTGCTCGTAAACTCGGGGCAAATACATTGGCCCCGGACGATGGGCCGAAATGGGGGGAAACGGCATGAGCATATCGCGGAAAATGTCGCGTCGGCGGGCATTGCAGTTGGCGGCGGCGAGCACGTTGCCGTTGGTGCATAT
>JAIMBF010000043.1 GCA_023511585.1 Terriglobia bacterium | reverse complement strand
GGTATTGCATGTAAAGGTGGCGTCATAATTTACCTCTGAAGCATAAAAGGCGCTCTCCGCATTGGGGCCAGCAGCAATCGGCTGCTTTAGAGTGTTCTGGTCTTTTGCGAAATAAGACCAAAGATAAGCATGAAGCCCCTTCAACCCGGAAGCAGAAAGCGGCAGCACAACCACATGCTCCGCCCCATAAGCGGCTTCCGGCGAGATATGCAAGGCAGTCACCAAAATGGCGGCGGGCGATGGAAAGAGCGCCCGGATTGCCTCGAAAGGGTTTATATGCTCCGCGACGAACCAGGCGCGTTCGCCGAAGCCGAACACAAGATAGCGCGCTTCCGGGAATCTCTGGAGAAGTATCTCGAGGGGTGGAGAAATGCTTTCGGCCGCGAGCCCAACATCCGTATGCCACCCGCGATCGATCACGTAAACGACCGCAACTTTTGGCTCAGTTGCATACGTGCGGCGCAACTCCGGACTTGGCTGGGCCACGCTGCAGCTCGCCAGCATAAGATTGATAAAAAGACCCCAAAATGACCGAGCCAAATCGCTTCGAAGCAAAAATATTATGGACATCTTCGATACGCGAAAGATTTTGCTAGTGAAAACGGCTAGCTAGGCTGGCATTCCCCAACAGCCCAATATGAGTTATCAGCCTTTCCCGTTGAGACAGGGTTACCGTAACCGCAAGAAAATCTCCGGCCATATCGTGGTGCGCGCTTTCCGACCAGTGAGTAAAGCAACGTGCTGGAAGCCAACCCCGCTCTCGCCGTCGTATCGGATTACGTCTGTATACGCGCGTGGCATCATATCCAAAAAACGGGTCATAGATTGCGGGGTTGCAACACCGTCTGCCGAATTGAGCACGGCAACCACTTTGGCACGAAGGGTAGATGGTCCTATAGTTTCTTTTTGAATCACAAGCGTTTCCGCAAAGAACCGATTCTCCCGATAAAGCCACTGTTCGATCTCCCCAACCAGCTTTCCCGCGAGCGGGATCTCATCCAAGGCCCAATGTTCCATCCGGAGATGAATCTCCGTCGCCTCAAGGTCACCAACGCTGGATGCCCAGTCAACAAGCCGTAGCCATATGAAAATCTCGGGAGATGCCAAAACGCTCACCGCCGAAACGAGGCTACCGGGAACTATCGAAAGCTCAGATAATCCGTGCGGTATCTTTGTAACGAGAGCATCGCCGAAGCGACTTGCACCCCGATGGAATGAAAGCGGCGAGCTCAACAAAATAAGGCCACGAATGCTATCGGATTTAAAGGCCCCGAATATTGCGGCAAGCGTCCCGCCAAGCGAGTGGCCCATAAGATACGGTTTGACGCCGCCACACTGCTTCGTGATAAGCGTTGTCGCCCTACCGATAGCAAGAACGTATTCCTCAAGGCCGAGGTTGTCATTTTCACCGTGGGGTGGAATCCACTCGAGAAGATAAACACCCAGGCCGTGGTTGATGCAATTGCGTATGCAGCTTACCCGCGGACAGAGATCCCAAATGTAGGGGCGCTTGATAGGTGCCGCCACAATCAGCGCATTAGCTCCACCGCTGGTCTCCGTATAGGCTCGCAAACGCCAGTGCTTGTCCGAAGCGATAACCCGATAGCTGCATTCTTCGGGCCCGAAGCCTAAAAACCTAAGTAGCCGAGCTTGAGTACGCCGCAACTCGTCTGCCCATTGCCAGTACGAGTGCACGCCAATACTATTGGTCGCCATAAAGACACCTTCCGTTTCCGGAACATACAACCCGCCTCGTCGCGAGCACAATCGTACTTCAGGGTTTCTCCTCCTGCGGTTCAACCACGAGCACAGCGACCCCGAAAGCTGCCATCGCTTCTACAAGAGCCAAATTGTCGCCCCCGGTCATCTCGCGCGAAAGTATCAGTAAGCGCGCTGTGTTTTCCGTGAGTACGCGGACAAGATCCACTTGGTTTATGTGAGGCAGCATAAGTATCCGAACTTTTTCGGCTCCAATACCGAAGCGAGAAAGCCGCTCCAGCAAGGCCCGATGATGCACCTGCCCGGTGCTCTCTGGCAGCAACACAAGCAAATCCTCATTGAGAGCCAGCGCCAAGCGCGCAGCTAGCTCCAGATTCGGATCTGAAGGATCTCGTATGAGAACGCTTACCGCCCCTTTTTGAGAAGACGCTTCCAAAGGAAGAAACATGAGTCCCGCGCGGGAACGAAAGGCGGTTTCGCCGAGGCGGGTAAAAGTTTGGGCCAGATGCCTGGGCGGCATTGTGGGCTGGGCAATAACCAAAACATCACTTGGACCGATTTGCTCCAGGATAGTGCTGATCGGATCGCCGCGCACCTTCTCAAAGGAAACGGAAATCCCGAACGCTTCCGCGACTCTATCGAGCTCACGACGTGCCTCTTCTGCGGCATGTTGGAACTCTAGAGCAAGCTGTTCTGTATTGAGCGGAGCCCACTGATGGGTAGGCAATCGAAGTTCCCGCGCGAACGGCAGTCGGGCAAGACCAAGCAACCCCTCGTCTTCAACGAAGACGCCGATCAGGTCGAAGCCAAAAAGAGCTGCAAATTCGGCCGCGCTTCTTACGATGCGGCGATCGGCCGCATTCATAAAGAGTTCCAGCACCAGGCGCCTATATCTTGATGCGCCGCTCATCGCTGTTATTCCTTGTCGCTTTTGTTGACTTCCAAGCCGAGTTCCGTACTTTCCCTCGCCGCTCGCCGCACTTTTGCAAAAAGTTTCAACTTGTCTTCAACGAGCCGGTTTATACTACCCGCCGGGTAAAGGCCGTCCGCACCTCGCTCTCCCGCAGGAAGCCCGGTGAGCAGTGCAATGCCTTCATCAATGGTCTTTATCGGATAAATTGCAAATTTTCCCTCAGCACAAGCTTCCACGACATCGGCCCGTAGCATCAAATGCTGGACATTGTATTCGGGGATCAACACTCCCTGCGTGCCGCTCAAACCTCGTGCCTTGCAGATATCGAAAAAGCCCTCGATCTTCTCGTTTACTCCGCCAATCGCCTGCACCAGTCCATGCTGGTTGACCGATCCGGTTACCGCCAGATCTTGGCGAAGCGGGACTTCGGCAAGAGCCGACAGGATGGCATAAAGTTCTGCCGAAGAGGCACTATCGCCCTCAACGCCGGAATAAGATTGTTCGAATACCAAACTCGCAGACAACGACATCGGAGTATCCAGCGCATACCGGCCGGCGAGAAAGCCCGAAAGGATCAGCACCCCCTTGGAATGCAGCGGCCCGCCGAGCTCAACCTCCCGTTCGATGTCCACAATCTTGCCGGCTCCCGGGCGAACCCGGCAAGTGATGCGGGAGGGCCGCCCAAAGCTGTAAGTGCCAAGCGTGATCACGCTCAGTCCATTGATTTGGCCGACCCGCGCTCCGCTTGTCTCGATCAACGCCACATCGCGCAAAATCATTTCGACACTGCGCTCGCGAATACGCGATGCGCGCCGAATTTGCTCGGCAAGCGCCCGCTCTACATCGGCACGGCTAACTACCTCTCGCTTCTCCTGCCCGGCCCAATAATCTGCCTCACGGATCAGATCACGGATATTCTCAACAAGGAGCGTGAGCTTTTTTTGGTCTTCCGCAATCCTTGCTGCGTACTCAATGGTTCGTCCAACAGCTCCGCGATCTAGGGGTTTCAATTTCTCTTCAACAGCAATGCTCGCAATCAGGCGTGCAAGCAATGCCTCTGCTGCAGGCGAACGATCGATTTCGTCATCAAAATCGGCTAATATCTTAAAATGCTGCCCGAACTCAGGATCAAGCGCAGCAAGAAGATAATAAAGCAGTCGTTCGCCATAGAGGACCACCTTAACATCAAGCGGGACAGGATCCGGCTCAAGCGAAAGTGTGGTCTGAAGGCCTAAGAATTTCGCAATATCCTCAATTGCGATATGCCCTTGCAGTAATGCGCGCTTCAGCGCAACCCAACTGTACGGTTCACTCAACAGAGCACGCGCGTCCATCAAAATCGCACCACTGTTCGCGCGATGCAAAGCGCCTGGTCGGATAAGTAGGAAATTAGTAACCAAAGCTCCTTGAAATGAAAGATAATCGATCCGCCCAACAAGGTTACTCAGCGTCGGGTGCAACTCTTCAACGACAGGAGCTCCGTCTCCATGATCTGCCTGGGTAACCAGAACATTCACATTGTAACGATCGAACGGGCTTCCCACTCTCGCGGCGAGGGGCGTTACCTCCAAACCTTCTCCTTGAGGGCTTACGAATAAACCGACATTGGCGAGCACATCATCGCGCACCCGCTCGACGTGTTCGACGACTTTTGGAATATCGGCAAATTTTGCCTTGATATCGGCGATCATATGGGTGATAGCGAACTGCACGGTTTCCCGGTCAAGCGCACGCACAGCATCCCGAAGTTCTTTTTCCAAACGGGGTATGCTGCGCAATGTCTCTTCGAGATCCTTCTCTAGCTCTTCTAGTATCACCCGCGTCTGCTGTTGCTTTTCTTCAGGCCAAGTTTGAAATTCCTCCGGAGGCACAACCTTGCCATTGCTTAACGGGGCCAAGGCAAAACCCATAGGAGTGCGCAAAATAGCGATATTTTTGGAAGCCGCCTTTTCCTGCAGTGCCGAAAACGCAGCTTCGTGCTTTTTCCGCACAGCTGCCTCGATCGCGCCACGGCGCTTTTGGTAATCCTCGCTTTCGAAGATCGCAGGCAACGATACTTTAAGATCGTCGATAAGCTCCTGCATCGCCTTTTTAAAGGCAGGCGCCCGCCCGCTTGGCAGCGCAATGGCGATCGGTCGATGCGGCTCAATAAAATTATTCACATACACCCAATCCGGAGGGCTTGGCCGATGAATGGCTGCCTTTTCCAGTAGAGACTTCACGACTTGCCGAATGCGCGCAGCGCGAGAACCCACAGCGAAAATATTAAACCCGCCGGCATTGATCTCGGTTCCAACTTGGATAGCTGCATAGGCTCGCGACTGGTAAAGCTCGGGCTGGATATCAGGGAGGGGAAGAGGCGCCAAATCCGCAGTGGTCTCGAAGCTCAACCCCTCAAGCTTTGCCTCGCGATACAGTTGCTCCTTAGACAGCGGCGTGATCGACTGGTTCATCTGCGTGGATTCCATAGCTGTTTTTGTTGCTGCTGCCATATTCGTCCCTCATGCGAAGCTTACGAGCAATATCCGATCCGAGCATTGGGGGTCTGAACCGGCAAAGTAGAAGTCGGCCTCGTTCTGCGATCCTCTCAGGCGAGATCGGCAAGCAGTGGGGGTGCGGCGGAACGCAACAGGTGTTTCTGTGCCTCCCATTGCGAAGCGGCATCCAGGGAAGTCAAAAACCGAACCGCTCCTCCGGCAAGGATAGCAACGGGCAGTCCATCGCGAAACAGAACCCGATTGCCGGCAAGCGCCGGCAGTTTCGGCCCAGGGGTAAGAATGCCGATAAGGTTAAGAGGATCCGCACCCGAGAGTGAGACCCAATCATTGGAAGCCGGCTCACGCCGCATCTTGCGGAGAAGCCCCACAGCTTCCGGTAAAGCGTATTGCTCGCCGGAGAAGCCGCTTACAAAACGGCCGCCCCGAAGTTCCCCACGTGCCTCCAGGCGACGGTAAACGAAAAGGAGGTCGCGCCAAGGGGGTAACCATCCGGCTTCGCGCGCAAGAAGATGCCAGAACACCACCCCATAACGCCGGAGCAGCGTGCGCGCTGCATGCTCAATCGCCTGCGCTTTTGCTTCTTTATCGACCATATCCGGCGGAACGCGGCATATCAATGCCCAACGGCCTGCTTCTTCCATGCCGAAGTCAAGAATGCGGCGCCGTCGCGTGGCTCCGCCAAATGGCCTTTTCCGGTCCTCCGGCACCAATAACGCTCGCAACCCGCCAAAACTATCCGAGTTCACAAGCCCGACCGTCACAAGCTCGCCCAGCGCTTCTTCAACTTCCGAGCGCAAAAGACCGGTAGCGTCCACCAGTTCCTCAAAAAAAGAGGCTCCACGGGTCTTCAGAACGCCAAGCACGCTGGCGGCACGAGAGCTGAGAGAAACCTCTGTTGCCCCTCCAGCGAGTGCTGCCCAATGCGCCGCATTGCGGCGCGCAAAGAGCGTCATGGGCGCTGTGCGCACCAACATGCTCCCTCGTTCACGAGGGTTGGTGCTGGGGGAAGGCACAGTAAGCCGCGCCCATGTGAGGCGTCCTGCCAGACAGTGTTCATCCAGCCAAGTCGGCTCGTAGTCGATGATGCGCGCAGTGAGCAACTCGGTCTCCCAGGCAGAGGCCGGCGCTTCAAAGCCCTCAAGCAAAGCCGCCACGGCAGGCAACGCATCCGTTCCTTCGAGGCGCGCATCCCCGGCAACGCGCTGCCAAACAAGCAGAAAACGAAAAAAATCCCGGGCGGAAACTGGCTCGATTTCCGCGCGAAGGCGCCCTACCGTGTAACGGTGAATGCGCGCGAGCAACCGCCGATCACACCATTCTTCGTCGAAAGCATCAGAGCTGAAGTGCCCGCGCATGGCGAACCCTTGAGCTTCCAGCGCTATCAGCGCCGTCTCCACCTCATCGGCCTCTAGCCCAAGGAGCGTTGCCAATGCCTTGAGTGTAACCGGACCCGCGCCTTCCAGCCGGCTCCGCACAATCCCCACCAAAGCCTCCTCGCGAGAGAAAGATGGCGCGCTCCCGTCCGGCAAAGGGATTTCGGGAAAAAGACGCGCTTGCGGCCAAAGCGCCAGAAATTCAAGAAGCCGTTCCGCCGGAACCCACAGAGTTGCCCTCGGCGTTTCAAGCCGAGTGGCGCGCTTATCCTTGGCAAGCGCCGCCAACCAACCCGCCCATTCCGGCGCAGACGTAACCTCTTCCGCGCTCAGGCAACCAAGCCAGAGCAGCGCATCGTGCAACTCTTCCGCATTGCCAGGTTTCGGCCAAATATCGCTTTTCACCCGCGCAATCGCATCTTGATCAAGCTTGCCAAGCTCAGCTGCGCTCTCCGGAGGAAGCCAACGCCTCACCATGACAGCCTGGGCCCGCCGCTCTTCCAACGGCGCATCATCGAGAAACGCATAGGGCCTTGCCGCGAGCACTTCCAGAGCAAGCGGCGAAGGTTCGGTCAGATCTCGGGCAATGACCTGAATTTCACCCGCCTCAAGCCGCCTGAGAAACCGTTCCAAACCAGCAACGTCCATGGCCTCATGGAGACAGTCTGCGATTGTTTGGTTGGTGAGCGGATGGTTCGGAATCTCTCGTTCGCCCACGAGGTTTTCGGCACAGGCAATCTGATCCGGAAAGACCGCTCCCAGCAGATCTTCGGCTTGCATTCGCATCAGTTGCGGGGCAACCTTCTTGCCGCCTTGAAACCGTGGTAAAGCAAGCGCAACGCTGGCAACCCAACGCCAGCGTGTCGTAAACATCGGCGCATCCAAAAGCGCCTGGACCAGAAGCGGTCTCACAGTGGCTGAATTCAAATAATGCGCCACCTTGGAAAGTTCGAAACTGTGCGCCGTCGTGAGCGAAAGAATAATATTGTCTTCGGTTGCGGCCGCTTGAAGCTCAAAGTTAAATTTGCGGCAAAAACGCTTGCGTAACGCAAGCCCAAATGCGCGATTGATTCGGCTTCCGAACGGCGAATGGATCACAAGCTGCATGCCGCCTGCTTCGTCGAAGAAGCGTTCCAGCACGAGTCGTTCCTGCGTCGGCAAAACTCCCAACGCTGCAAATGCAGTGCCTAAATACTCCATCAACTGGCGGGCAGCAGGTTCCGTAATACCGATCTCGGAGATAAGCCAGTCTTGTGCGTTGGCACCAGTCGGATCCATCTGCAACCGTGTCTCGATTTCCGCTCGAAATCGCGAGACGGAGAACGAAAGTTCGTCACTGCGGCCGGGCGCCTCGCCAAGCCAGAAGGGGATGGAAGGAGGCTGGCCGTGTGCGTCTTCCACGCGCACGAAGCCGCGCTCGACGCGAAGAATGCGATAAGGGGTATTGCCGAGCTGAAAGATATCACCCGCTAAGCTTTCAACGGCGAAGTCCTCATTCACGGTGCCGATGATTTGGTTCTCGGGCTCCAACAAGACTTGATAATCTGCGGTATCGGGAATCGTGCCGCCGGAAGTCAACGCCGTCATGCGAGCGCCACGCCGGCCGCGCAGTATGTGGTTCACCGCATCGCGATGAATAAGCGCACCGCGACGGCCGCGATTCGTGCTGAAGCCCTCAGCCAGCATCCGCACTACGGAAATAAAATCTTCCCACGTGAGATTGCGATAAGCCCAAGCGCGACGGAACCGTTCAAAAAGTGCTTGCTCCGGCCAATCCTGGGCAGCAACTTCGGCAGTAATTTGTTGAGCAAGCACATCGAGCGGCTGATCAGGAATCGTAAGCCGTTCAAGCTCGCCGCGCCGAACGCTATCGAGCAGTGCAGTGCATTCCACGAGATCATCGCGCGAGAGCGGAAACAGCCGCCCCTTCGGCATACCGCCGACAGCATGGCCCGAACGTCCAACCCGCTGCAAAAAACTCGCAATCGTGCGGGGCGAACCGAGCTGGCAAACCAGTTCGACATCGCCGATATCAATCCCGAGTTCGAGCGACGCGGTTGCAACAAGCGCTTTGAGTTGACCGTATTTCAGTTTCTGCTCGGCAGCGAAGCGTTGTTCCTTGGCAAGGCTGCCATGATGCGCCGTCACGGCGTCCTTCCCAAGCCTTTCCGAGAGTTGATGGGCAACGCGCTCGGCCAGCCGTCGCGTGTTTACAAAGATTAACGTTGTGCGATGCGCTTCGATAAGCCCTACCAGTTGATCATAAACTTGCTGCCAGACTTCCGCCGACATCACGGCTTCCAGTGGTGACGAAGGCAATTCGAGCGCGAGATCACGTGGACGGTGATGGCCCGTATCGACTATTGTAACCTCCGCCGCCGGCATTCCGCTCGGCGCAGCACCAACCAGCAGGTGCGCCATCGTCTCTATGGGGTTTTGCGTTGCCGAGAGGCCGATCCGGAGAAGGCGGTCATCGCAAAGCGCAGCAAGACGCTCAATGGAGAGCGCAAGATGTGCTCCGCGCTTGTTCGAGGCGAGGGCGTGAATTTCATCGATAATCACGGTTCGCGTGCTGGCCAGCATTCTGCGGCCGGATTCGGAACTAAGTAATATGTAAAGCGATTCCGGAGTGGTCACCACAATATGTGGCGGGCGGCGGCGCATTCGTTCCCGCTCCTTCGCGGGTGTATCGCCCGTGCGCACCCAGGTTCTTATTTCCACCTCGGGCAAGCCGCTCTCGCGCAATTTCCCGCGAATACCGGCCAAAGGCAGCTCTAAATTACGCTGGACATCGTTCGAAAGCGCTTTCAGCGGAGAGACGTAGACCACTTGCGTCGCATCCGCGAGCTTGCCTTCCAGGCCTTGGCGAATGAGCGCATCGATCGCTGCGAGAAAAGCCGCCAGTGTTTTGCCCGAACCGGTTGGGGCGGCAATCAACGTATGCCGGCCGCTTTTAATCGCGGGCCAGGCCATTGCTTGTGCCTCGGTCGGCGCGGCAAAGCGGCTCTCAAACCACGCGGCAAGCGCCGGGTGAAACAAATCCGCAAGGTTTACGGGCATAGCGGGTGATATGTGGCATATCCGAAGCCGCAATGCCACCGATGAAACAAGAAAACCCGATTATCGATCACGCCCCAGGAAAAGCCTCTAGCCAAAGCTTTGCCGACACGGAGCCGAGAATGGCAGATATCCCTTGATACCGGGGGAGCATTCGCAGGGGTGCGCACGATACCGGCGCCAAGCCAAGATATCTGATTTTATTTGTTCTTCGGGAGGGAGCCCTCGGCGTTAATGTGCGCTTCTGCGACCTCCTCCGTTATCATTTCGGATACGTCAAGCCCGAGCTTGCGGAGCTTGGTATAAAGAAGCTGCCGATGGATCCCCAGCTGGCGAGCCGCCTCCGCCCGATTGCCCCCGCATGCCGCAAGCGCCTGGCGAATCATGGCCGCTTCTAAACGCGCCATTGCCGTGGGGAGATCGCCGGCAAGCCAGTCTCTTGCTTCACTTTTTTGGTCGTTTGGAACCGAAAGAAAGTCGAGATCTTCGGCCGTTATAACCGGTCGGCGCTTGAGGATCGCGACGCGCTCCATGGCGTTGCGCAACTCACGCACGTTGCCTGGCCACGGATACGCAAGCAGCCGCGCTGCAGCATCAGCTGCAAGCCGCTTTTTGGGAGTTTCCGGCGAGGCACGCGCGAGAAAGTGCTCGGCAAGCGGAATAATGTCGGCCAGACGTTCGCGCAATGGCGGGATCGCCAGCGGCACCACGGAAAGCCGATAAAACAAGTCTTCACGAAAGCCGCCATCGCGAACAGCCGCTGCCAGATCGCGATTCGTGGCAGCGATAATCCGCACATCGATCGGTTCGGGTTGGCCACCCAATGGGACAATCTCGCGGGTTTCCAAAACGCGAAGCAGCTTGGCCTGCAAGGACAGGCTCATATCGCCGATTTCATCGAGCAAAAGCGTGCCGTGGTGGGCCTCCCTGAAAGCACCCTCGCGGTTTGCCACCGCACCCGTGAAAGCGCCGCGCACATGGCCGAATAATTCACTCTCCAGAAGTTCGCTTGGAATGGCTGCACAATTGATCGCGATGAACCTCTTCTTGCTTCGTCGCCCAAATTGATGAATAGCCCGCGCCGCCACCTCCTTGCCTGTGCCGGTTTCGCCGGTAATGAGTACGGTGGCATCACTATCAGCGAGCAAACCGATGGTCTTGAGCACTTCTCGCATCGGTGCGCTGATGGCGATCAGACCGGTTTCCTCGCTCTCTCGAGGGGTTTCCGCCTTCCCCGAAGCGGGCGGCAGCATACGGGCGATCAGCTCCGCGAGGTCTTTGCGGCCGACCGGTTTCACCAAATGGTCAACGGCGCCGAGCCGCATGGCTTCGATGGTGTTCGCGCTGGTCGGCACGGCCGTAAGAACGGCCACCGGTGGGGAATCCGGGCGGGCACGAATGCGCCGAAGCACTTCTAATCCATCCATTCCGGGCATTCGCAGGTCCAAAACCACGGCATCGACCGGTTCGCGGGCAAGGGCGGCAAGCGCCGCTGCGCCGTCAGCTGCCGGAATGGCAACATGACCAAGATCGGCAAGAGCCTCGCCGAGGCTCTCGCGCAGCGCCGAGTCGTCATCAACAATTAAGATCCTGGCCATCACGTGCGCTCTCCGGCAGTTCGATCACGAAGGTAGCTCCCTCGGCGGGAGTCTTACCTTCGCTCGGGGCAAGCGATAGCGTCCCGCCATGAGCGGAAACCATCTCCCGGGCAATAGCAAGCCCAAGACCCGTCCCATCAGGGCGGGAAGTTACGAAAGGCTCAAAGAGGTTTTGCCGCACCGACTCCGCAACGCCGGGTCCGGTATCGGTGACCATAAAACGAAGCTTCTCTGGGAACCGCTCGACGCAAATCCTCACCGAACCTCCGGACGGCGTGTGTTGCAATGCGTTGAGAACAAGATTGTCGAGGGCGCGCCGAATCATGTGCGGATCAAATAACGCCGAACCCCCGGTCACCTCCCCCGTTAAATGTATTCCTTGAGCGGCTGCACGTTCGCGGTGCGCCGTCAACACCTCTTCCACAAAGCGGGCGAGATGAACCGGCTTTGGAGAAGGTTGGGAGCTTTGGGTCATTGCCAGCAATTCCCCGACCAATCGGTCCAGCCGGTCGATTTGTTCCAGAACCACTTTCAGCGCAGCATGCTGGCGGGCCGGGTTTGCTTCCAAGGCGCCTTCGGCTTTCAGGCGCATAGCGCCGAGCGGGTTACGGATTTCATGGGCTACGCCGGCGGCCACTCGTCCTACCGCCGCCATGCGTTCGGCCATAGCGGCTTGTTTCGCCAGCTGCTCGGCTCGCGCCCGTGCAGTCCGCAAACGCGCAAGTGCCTCGTTCAGGGCGGCAACAATGCGGTCAAGCTCGGCTTCCCCGGTCGGCGGCAAGGATGGCAGCGTGTCAAGGTCTTGAGAGCTTAACGCCACCTCCAGCGCTTTCACTCTTCTTGTGAAACCAATTGCAAACCAGGCAAGCCATGCTGCCATAAGAAGCAACAAGCCAAGCAGCAAACCCAGTGCAAGCCGCAGGCGCTCAAGCGCCGGGGCGCGTTGCACGCGGGTCAGGGTCCAGGCGCTCAGGGTTCGGCCGGCAATGGGACAAGCGGCGAACAAGAGGATCTCGCGCTTCGCGACACGACGGTCCACTACCGGCTGTTGAACTTCCAGCGCTCTTTTGTTGACGGTGGCGATGGAGCGCATTTCGGCCTCCGGCACATCAGTCTTGGGGCCGGTGCCTTGATAAGTCGGATAGGCATAGGCTCGGGAGCCGATCCCTTGCTGCCAAATGCCCCCCTCTACGCCTTCCGCATGCGCCAGCGCCTCGGCTACAATCTTTGCGTCAGAAACTTCCGAAGAAAGGGCATAGCGGTCACGAATCGCTTCGCACGCGCGTCGCACCTCGGTCTCGGCCTGGGCAAGCCGGGCCGCCATGGATTGCGCATAAAGCTCGACAAGAAGCACCCCTACCCCGCTTGTGGCGAGGAGTGCCAGCACCCAAAGCCCGAATAGGCGCGTTCGCAGAGACCACCCAGGCCGGGGTTTCTGCACGACTACGGCATCCCTTGCCCAGAGGGGCCCGAATAGCTCGCCCTGGTTTGCGGCAATAAATTCAGCTCTGCTTCGGCTTGGTTTGCCATGCGTGCATATACGCTCGGGGCTCTTCAGTTTCGTAGGCGGCGGCAAAAGCGTCAATGCCGGCAGCGATCGCGGCTTTCAGCGGAAGCTCTTCCCACTGCCGCATCAACGCCTTTTGCTGCCGAACGGCAGCCGGGGCGGCGCTCAGCAACTCATCAATTGCTCGGGAAACGGCTTGATCAAGCGCCGATTCCGGCGCCATCCGCTGAACAAACCCCCAGGCAAATGCTTCAGATGCTGAAAAATTCCTCCCCCACAGCAGAATTTCCCGCGCCCGCCCCCAGCCGACGAGACTCGGCAACAAAGCCGCCTCCACAACCGAGGGGATGCCGATCTTCACCTCAGGCATGCCGAAAATGGCCGAATCGGCAGCGATGCGAAGATCGCAGGCTGCGGCAATTTCCAATCCCGCGCCAAGCGTATAGCCGGTAAGCCGGGCAATCACCGGCATAGGCGCGTTTCGGATCGCCTCGCAGCAGGCATGGATGAGGCTGATGAATTCCCTTGCGCTCACCGGGTTCAACGCGGCCATCTCGGAAATATCCGCCCCTCCGATAAAAGCGCGCTCCCCCGCCCCCCGAAGCACCAAGGCGCGGTGCATATTCTTTTGGCCAAGCGCTTGCAGAGCTTCGGCAAGCGTCCGCAATTCGCCTGAACCCACAATGTTCAGGCCGTGCCGCCCGCGGATGGTTATCCAAGCAACTCGTTGGCCCGGTCGCGGAAACTCCTCACGGATGGCAACCGCTTGCCCGGAAAGAGCCCGCAGCGCCTCATTTTCGCTCATTTGGCCTCCTCTCTCCCGGCGCTTTGTGCCGCCACGCGGAGCACGCTCGGGCAGGATCGTGACATCTTGGAAAAACGGACTAAATTATAGTATGCGCTGAAATAGCCAATCTCCCTGCAGGTCCCGCTCTTCAGCCCCGCCAAGAGCGGATTTTTTTAGCTGCACATACTGTATAAGTAGGTTCAATAGGTTCAACGTGAGCGATACTCCGAAAAACCCTCCCTCTCCGCCAGATCACCCCCCGGAAGACATCGTGCCGGTAAGCCTCGAAGAGGAGATGCGCCGCTCCTACCTCGACTATGCGATGTCGGTCATTGTCAGCCGCGCTTTGCCTGATGCGCGCGATGGGCTGAAACCGGTGCATCGACGTATCCTTTACGCCATGCATGAGGCTGGCTGGACACCGGACAAGCCGTATCGCAAATCCTCGCGCGTGGTCGGTGACGTCATGGGGAAATACCACCCCCACGGCGATGCCGCGATTTACGACGCCATGGTACGAATGGCGCAAGATTTTTCTATGCGCGTAAAGCTCATTGACGGGCAAGGAAATTTCGGTTCGGTCGATGGAGATCCGCCGGCGGCCATGCGCTATACGGAAGCGCGCCTGGCGCGGGCTGCCATGCATTTGCTTGCCGATATCGACCGTGACACGGTGAACTTTCAACCCAACTATGATGAAAGCGATAAAGAGCCGGAGGTTCTACCGGCGGCTTTTCCGAACTTGCTGATCAACGGGGCAACAGGTATCGCAGTCGGCATGGCAACGAACATTCCCACCCACAATCCGGGGGAGATTATCGATGCCACGCTTGCGCTGATTGCAAATCCTGAACTCTCGGTCGATGCTCTGATGACGCATGTTCCGGGACCGGATTTTCCCACAGGCGGCATCATCCTTAACCGAGAAGGAATTCGCAGTGCCTATGAAACCGGTCGCGGGAGCATCGTGATTCGCGCGCGCACCGCTATTGAAGAGTTGCGGCGTGATCGGCTTGCGATCGTGGTTTCCGAGATTCCCTACCAGGTTAACAAGACCGCGCTTTTAGAGCGTATAGCAGAACTTGTGCGCGGCAAGCATATTGAAGGAATTTCCGACATTCGCGATGAAAGCGATCGCGAAGGAATGCGTATCGTCATTGAACTTAAGCGTGAAGCTACCCCCGAAATCGTACTCAATCAGCTGTTTCGTTTCACACAATTGCAAACCAACTTCGGCGTGAACATGCTGGCGCTGGATGCCGGCCGCCCGCGTTTGATGAGTCTGAAAGACGCGCTCAAAACTTTTATTGCTTTTCGTGAAGAGGTCATTCTTCGGCGCTCCCGCTTTGATTTGGCGCGTGCACGGGAACGCGCCCATCTCTTGGTCGGCCTTGCCATTGCAGTTTCTCATATCGACGAGGTGATTGCGCTGATCCGTGCCAGCGCTGATACCGCCGCTGCGCGGGCAGCCTTAATGGCACGAAATTGGCCAGCTCAAGAGGTGGCCGGCTTGCTTGCACTGATTGATGATGCCGGCAACCTCATCAAAGACGGTCACATACGTTTGACAGAGGCACAAGCCCGCGGCATTCTGGAATTGCGCTTGCAACGCCTCACTGGCCTGGAACGCGAGAAAATCCATCAAGAGATGACCGAAGTCGCGACACGCATTGGCGAATTGCTGGAAATCATCGCCTCTCACCCTCGGAGGCTTGAAGTTTTGCGCGATGAACTCACCAAGCTTCGCGCGGAACTTGCCACACCGAGGCTCACCGCGATCGAAGAGACAAGTTCTGAGCAAGATGATGAAAGCTTGATCGAACCCGGCCAAATGGTGGTAACCATCACCCGCGACGGTTTCATCAAACGGACGGCGTTGGAAACCTTTCGTACGCAGCGCCGCGGAGGACGTGGCCGCACCGCCGCAACGACCCGCGGCGATGACATCATCACCCGCATCTTCATTGCCCACACGCACCAGTTTGTGTTGTTTTTTTCCAGCGGCGGCAAAGTGTTCCGGGAGAAGGTCTGGCGCCTTCCTGAAGCAGGCCCGACGGCGAAGGGCCGCGCTCTGGTTAACTTGTTGCCGGAACTCAATTCCGACACCATTACCGCGGTGTTACCGTTACCGCAGGACGAGAGCTTCTGGGAAGATCTGCATCTGGTGTTTGCAACCGCCTCGGGCTCTGTGCGTCGCAACCGACTGTCCGATTTTCGCAATGTGCGCGCCTCCGGCTTGATTGCCATGAAGCTTGATCCGGGCGATCGGCTTATCGGCGTTGCGACGTGCCATGAAGGAGATGATGTCCTGTTGGCTACACGGCGCGGCAAATGCATTCGGTTTACCATCACCAATGAAACGCTTCGCGTGTTCGCAGGACGCGATAGTGCCGGAGTTCGCGGCATTCGCCTTGCCAAAGACGACGAAGTGATCAGCCTTTCCGTGCTGCGACATACCGAGGTTACGACAGAAGAGCGGCTTGCTTATTTGAAGCTTGCCGCAGCGCGCCGACGTGCGAACGGCGAGGTCGAAGAAGTTTCTGAAAGCGATGAAAGCGCTTCCGAAATTACACTGAGCCCCGCCAGAGTGGCGGAGCTGGAACGCGCGGAAGAGTTTTTGCTGACGGTAACGGATCTCGGCTTCGGCAAGCGCTCCTCGGCCTATGAATACCGTGTCAGCGGCCGCGGCGGGCAGGGAATTACCAATATTGTGCTCTCGCCACGCAACGGTTCTGCAGTTGTGGCGGCCTTTCCAACACACCCCGGGGATCACGTGATGTTGGTGACCAATACCGGTCGGCTTATCCGCGTTCCGGCGGACGAGGTACGCATTACGGGCCGTCAAGCGATGGGGGTGACACTGGTCAAGCTTGACAGCGGAGAACATGTGAGCAGCGTATTTCCTGTTTTGGAAACGAACGGCCTTGCCGAGGAGGAAGTTGATGCCTAACGCCGCGCATCGTTTGCGTGTAGCGGTCTACCCCGGTACATTCGACCCGATTACCAATGGACATTTGGACATTATCACCCGCGCTGCGCGCTTGGTCGATCGGTTGGTTATCGGCGTTGCCATTAATGCCGGAAAAGGACCATTATTTGCACTGGAAGAACGGGTGGAGCTTGTCCAACGGGAAGCCCTCCGGGCCGCTGCCAATAACGGCGCCGTCATCGAAGTGCAACAGTTCACAGGGCTTTTGGTAGGCTTTGCCCGACATGTCGGAGCAAATATGGTTGTACGCGGACTTCGTGCAGTATCGGACTTCGACTATGAATTTCAGATGGCCGGAATGAACGCAAGACTTGCGCCTGATATCGAAACTGTGTTTTTAATGGCGAGTGAGAGGCACCAATTTATCTCCTCGCGGTTGGTGAAGGAAATCGCGCGATTGGGAGGAGACATCTCCAGCTTCGTGCCGGCGGAAGTCCTGGCGCGGGTAGAGGCACATATGAAGATGCTACGCTCATGAAGGCACCAAATGGAGGTTCTCGGTGTATCGGCGAAGTGTTTTGGCGGCATTATCCGCAACCTCTTTCATCGGAGTAACCAAAATCAAACCGTCGCAAGCTCAAGATCTCTCGAAACTCCAGCCGCCGCTGAATATGCAAGACGCGGTCTACATGGATATAAAATACGGCCGCGTGCTCATTCAGCTCCGCCCTGATCTCGCACCCAAGCATGTGGAACGGGTGAAGATTCTCTGCCGCCAAGGTTTTTATGACGGCACCCCGTTTCATCGCGTGATAGACGGCTTTATGGCTCAGGGAGGCGACCCGACAGGAACAGGGACAGGCGGCAGCAAGCTTCCGAACTTGCCCGCGGAATTCACCAACAAGGCCCATTTCCTCCGCGGCACGGTGGGCGCGGCCCGAACGGCCGACCCGAACAGTGCCAACAGCCAGTTCTTCATTATGTTCGCTCCGGCGCCAAGCCTTGATGGGCTATACACGATCTGGGGCCGCGTCGTGCAAGGCATGGAATACGTAGACAAAATCAAGCGCGGGACGGGCCCGGACGGCATTGTTCAGGACCCTGATCGGATCATCCGCATGCGCGTCGCAGCCGACGTCGAAAAAGGTTGACGTCCGAAAGGCAGGGGCTTAACCCGAGCGCCGAGGAATCGTTTGGAAAAGCGCTTTCTCGTCGCAAGAATGGGCCCGTAGCTCAGTTGGTAGAGCACGAGACTTTTAATCTTGGGGTCGTGGGTTCGAATCCCACCGGGCTCACTTTCGATCGCAAACACATCTCGGTTCAGAAAAGCCAAAAGGCCGGATCAACGGCAAGCAAACGCGCCGAAGAACCGGATGAACGGATCACCTGCCGCGATCATCGCCGCCTCCCGGCATGAGAGCATAAGATGGGTCCGTCTTCTTCACGGGTTAAATGCCTAAGCCTTGGGCCGAAAATCGGGATGAATTTTCTCCAGCAGTTGGCCGACGGCGCGCACTTTCGCCGCATCAATCGGTAGGCATCCCCAGCGCAAACCGATAGCCGGAAGGGCTGCGGCACCCCGAAGAAGGCCTTGATGAGGTCCGGCCGGAGTCGGCCCGGGCCAAGCTAACGCTGGTGGCTCTTCTCTTACCGATATCCTAGTAGCGAATAGGCTGCTTCGCTTTGAACGCGGCAAGGCCCTTGGCTAAATCGGATCCTTGAACGTGAACGGCAAAGCGTTCGAGTTCGGCACGTAGCCGCTTCGCCCGCTCGGCAGAACGCGCCCCAGGACCGATCAGCGCTTTCATGTGCCGGATTGCTTCTGGACTGCACGCGCTGATTTCTCGCGCGATCTCCATGGCGCGCTCCATCAGTCTTTCCCGCGCCACCACCTCGTTCACCAAGCCCCAATCCCGTAACGTCGTCGCGTCCACAAGGGAAGCTGTGTAGAAAAGCTGCGCGGCGCGTGTCGGCGAAAGCCGTTCAAGAAGCCGCACGGTGGCACCCCCTGCAGGAATCACGCCGTAGCGGGCGTGCCCGTCTCCCAGTTTGGTGCCCTCGGCCGCGAGGATGATGTCACAGCAGAGCAGCAGTTCAAGCCCGCCGGCTACCGCGACGCCGTTAACAGCACCGATCACCGGAACGGGCAAATCCTCGACAAGCTGGAAAACATCTTGATTGTACCGAAGATCTCTCAGCAGAGTATCGGGGTGCTCCGCCAATGCTTCACCAAACTCGATAAGATCGCCCCCCGCCGAGAAGGCCCCGCCCGAGCCGGTCAGCACCACTGCCCGCAGATCGGTCATATCTGCAAGCGCCGTCAGTTTCGCTTGCAGAGCGCGCATCATAGCGCGCGAAAGCGCGTTCATACGATCCGGACGGTTCAGGGTAATTACCGCGATCCCCTCTTGCGCGCGCAACGTGACCAATTCGTCCGGTGTTCCGGCCGCAACAGAGCGGACTCTATAGGTCTGCGGTAATGGCCGTAACGCCTCGGCAAGAGCCGCCACCGCTTCGGCCGACGCGCCCTTCACACGCACTTCGACTACAGTCTGCTTGCGTTCGTCCTGTCGCACCTCCACATCGGCCGACGCTTCTGGCCCGCAAAGCCGTGCAACTTCCAATCGCACTTTTTCTTTGACCGCCATATCGCGAAGCGTCGGTTTGAAGATTTTGCCCACCGCCGTGACGGGCAGCGCATCAATCACAAGAATGCTCCGCGGGCGGGCGGGTGGTTCGTGCACATTTTCGTCCAAATATGCCTTCAGCTCCTCGGTATCGAGCCGCGCTCCGGGAGCGGGGACCACGAACAGAACGGGGACTTCACCGGCGTACTGATCGGGCATGCCGACCGCCGCGCTGATCTGCACGCCGTCAAACTGGTTCGCCACGTCCTCGATGGCAGTGGGATCAATGTTATGCCCACTCCTGACGATCAGGTCCTTCTCGCGACCGGTTAAGACAAGGCGCTGATCCTCCGTCAACCACCCGATATCACCGGTAATTAGCCAACCGTCGGCCGTGAACACGCCTTGGTTCTGCGTCGGGTCCATATAGCCTGGGAAAACCTGGGGCCCACGGACTTCCACCATGCCACTTTCATTTGGCCCGCAGAAGCCTGGGTTGTTCGGGTCTAAACGCATAATGCGGATTTCGGAATAGGGCGCACGAAAGCCAACACTCCCCGGTAGGGGTGTGCCCCGTCCCGGGTTAAAAGCGATGGCCGCGGCTGTTTCCGTCATGCCGTAGGTTTCGAAAAGCCGTATGCCGGTCGTCCCTTCAAAGCGTTGGCCGACCGCCCTGGGAAGCACCGCGCCACCGGTGACCGCCATTCGTACGGATGAAACATCGGTATCGTTCTTCCAAGCGTTTGTCAGCGCTGCGATCGACGTGGGAACGCCGCTGACCACCGTTGCGCGGAACCGCTCCACAATGCGCCAATACCCCTCAATGACCGCTGGAGAACGCAACGCATACGGCGATGGCACAATCACATGGCCCCCTGCTGCAAGCACAGATAAGCCTGTCGTCATCGTCCCACCGACATGGAAAAACGGAAACCCATCGATGACGACGTCCTGCTCGTCGTATCCGAAGACTTGGGCAAAGCCGAATGCAGCGTGGATGTGATTGCCATGCGTGAGTTGCGCCAGCTTCGGACGCCCGGTCGTTCCGCCGGTATGAAACAACGCGCATACGGCGTTGCGGTCGGCCGACGGGGTAAATGTCAGCACTTCTGCGCTGCAGCCACACAACGCATCCTCGAGCCCGAGGAAGCGGGAACTGGTCGTT
The DNA here is from genome assembly GCA_023511585.1 of Terriglobia bacterium. Classification (GTDB taxonomy): domain Bacteria; phylum Pseudomonadota; class Alphaproteobacteria; order Acetobacterales; family Acetobacteraceae; genus JAIMBF01. The sequence goes on along the minus strand of JAIMBF010000043.1, from coordinate 3,338 downwards.
CCGCCAATGACAATGACATGCCGCAACGTCGGCACATGGTCGAAAACTCCTTGGGCTTTTGCCCAGCACATTTCGTCAAACTCAGGAGCAGGAATAACCAGTATCTCCGCCCGCTGCGCATTGAGCAGATCGAAGATCGCATCTCTGCTAAGCAGATAGTTGAGCGAACCGGCGATACCGGCCACCTGCGCGCCAAACAAAAGCGGCGGCATCATGGGAAGTGTCGGAACTAAGAACGCGGCGCTTCCCCGACCTGGCTCAAGCCCGAGAGCGTGGAACATATTGGCCGCCCGCGTGACCTCGGCAAGAAGCTCACGATGCGTCAACGACAGGCCAATAGGCGGGGGATCCCCCGCCGTTAACACCGTCAACGCTTTCTGTTCCCCCACATGTTGTGCCGTTGCTCGAAACAGATCGTAGATATTATGAGCCGTCACCAATGCGTCATACGGATAACTCTCGATGGCGACGATATCCTCGATCGTACGCACGGGGCGTATCGGTCTGGTGGTCTTAAGAAGCGCGATCATCAGTGCACTGCTGCGTACATGATTGTTTCTTCGTCAACTTTGTGTCCTTCGAATTCCTCGACGATTCGACCTTGTCTGCACACCAATATTCTGTCCGAGAGCTGCAAAACTTCCGGCAAATAGGAGGAAATCATCATGATCGCGATGCCCTCGTCCGCGAGGCGATTAATCAAATGGTGGATCTCAGCGATCGCGCCGACATCGACACCACGAGTCGGTTCATCGAAGATAATGAGCTTCGGCCTCTGAACCAGTGCCTTAGCAATCACCACTTTCTGTTGATTGCCGCCGGAGAGCTCTATGACTTTTGCGTCACCGTTAATGGCCCTTATGTTCAGAGTACCGATCCACTTTTCAGCGATCATCCGCATTTCCTTCATATTTACGAAGAAAAACTGCGTCTTCCCACCCGCTAGCGCACCGAGATGAATGTTTTCGGCAATAGTCATTGTTTCAAAAAATCCCTCCACCTTGCGGTCTTCGGTCACATAGATAATGCCATTGCGGACAGCAGAACGCGGTACTCGGTAGCGCACCGACCGTCCCTTCAACCGAATCTCACCACCATGGAAGAAATCGCGTTTGAGCACGCCGGCGACGATCTTCGCTGCCTCGGTGCGGCCGGACCCAATGAGGCCGAAAACACCGGTAATCTGCCCCTCAAACAGCGAAAAGGATGTGTTGCGTACAAAGTTTTGCATGGAAAGATTCTGAACGCTGAGTACCTTCTCACCGGCCGGCCTGATCTTGCGATCTTTGTGGGAACCATAGAGTTCGTTGGAAAGCGAACGCCCCACCATCGCGCGGACGATCTTTTCCCGGTCGAAGGCAGAGGTATAGTCGGTAACGACATGCCGCCCATCCCGCATTACGGTAATGCGATCGGAAATCTGAAGCGCTTCTTCCAAAGCGTGGGAGATAAAGATAATCGATACACCCCGTGCGCGCAGCCGTTCAATCAATGAAAAGAATTGGCGTTTCTCCTCGGGTGTTAGCGTAGCAGTCGGTTCGTCGAAGATGATGATCTTCGCATTATGATGTACCGCTCTGGCGATTTCAACCATTTGCTTCTGCCCGGCCCCAAGGCTTGAAACCAGGGCGGTCGGGTCAACGTGAAAGTTCAGCGATTGCAAAAACTGCTGACCCGCAATATAAATTCCGCGAAGCCTATGAAACCATTTTTTATCGGTAAGATAAAGGTTCTGTGCTACCGTTAGCGAGGGTACCAGGCTTGTCTCCTGATACACCATCGCGATTCCCCGTCTCAATGCATCGGAAGGCGACTTCAATTCCGTCTTTTTGCCTTCGATCCAAATCTCCCCAGCGGTCGGCTCGATGACTCCGGCAAGCATTTTCGTCAATGTCGACTTGCCCGCACCGTTTTCCCCAAGAAGCGCGTGGACCTCTCCACGATACAGCGTAAAAGTCACATCTTTCACTGCAGGAACGCCGCGATATTCCTTAGTACCGTTCCGCAGTTCAAGCACTGGAATCATTGATTGTCTCCAAGTTCGTCGAGAGAGACAACAGCAACAACATCATCGCCGCGTGCAGCAGCGAAGACATGCCCGTTATATTCGGCAACACTCGTGACCCCGTGGCTCTTACCGTCGGCCCGGCTGTGCAGGCTCAAGCGAGGCTGAAAACCAACGTCGAGCCGCACGCATAGTCCCGCCGACATGGTCGGCGCCCAGGGTTTAAGAATACCGAGATGCTTAACGCCGCCGCCTTGCAACGGCTCATAAAAACTGCGGCCGGCGCGCAGTTTCGGCGCAACCCAGAAGGGTTTTTCCACCTCCGCCATCATGCGCTTCCGATAAGTCGGTTCGCGCAACACAAACTCAACCAGTTGATTGCGCGGCGCGAACACCGCGAGCCACCAGCTGCTGCCGCCCGGAGAGAGTCTTCCAGGATAGCCGGGAAGATCCGCGAGAAGGACTTCCGGTGAGGCTTTCCCGGACGTGTCGATCCGAATGAGCCGATGTTTCCATGCTTCGGAGCAGACAACACGCGAGGCATCGATCGCAAGGCCTGCCGGCCACGCGAGGCCGTCTGCTATTCTCACCCCTGTGCCGTTATTCAGATCGATGCGCCAAACACTACCCGACGCATTGCGTTCAAGAAGATCGCGCTGCCAGTCTGCAGCCGAGTTGGTCGCTGAACCGTTGGCAACATAAAGCGCTTCATCGGAAGCTGCCATCGCAGTAATACAGGCCGTGCCTTTCGCCACACGGCTTTCGAATCGATGGAACCGTCCGCCATCGATAACGATATCCCCGTTTGCAAGCGCAACTGCCAGACCGTCGCCGACGGCGGCAATGCATGCCACCTCGGCCCGATATTCAGTGGCAAGACGCCACGATTGCTCCTCTTCGAGGCGAAACACCGCATTCCCCGCCGAAGCAAAAAGCCGGCCACGAACAACAGCAAGGCAGTCAACGCCCGGCAACGATAGTCTTCTCGCTTCGTCAAGCTTTCGATTGGGGCGCAACGCGCCGTCAAGCGGCGGCACCGTGGCAGCTGCCTCGCCGCGTCCCAATAACGTGTCGAGAGAGCGAACAATTGCCCCGATCATGTTTGGCCCCAGTAAGATTTCCAACCGGTCCACCCCGGATCGGCCCCGTTAAGCTTCAGTCGGCCGATCCGGTTGTTGAAAATTCCGCCGATGTAAAGATAGCCTTTGTGTTCGCGCATCGATGTGATCATGGGGTGATTCTCCCCGCCGAGATCCCAGAGGCTTTCGAAAACTCGCCCTGTTTCATCAAAGCGGACGATGCAACCGGTGTTAATGTTCGGATACATCCATTC
>JAIMBF010000042.1 GCA_023511585.1 Terriglobia bacterium | reverse complement strand
GCGCCGTTCGCTGCCTTGGCGCTCCTCACTGCTATGGGAATGGCAATCAATATGTTTCCCGGTCATGCCCTGTATGGTACCCCGGGATACGCGCTAAATGTTTTTTGGAGCATATTCGATATCGCACTGCTGACCATGGCATGTGCGGTATGCGTGGAACTTCCGAAGCGAAGAGAAGAAGAACGTTTCGTATCCGGTGAAAAAGCAGCAGTTGTTTTTCTTGGCACCAATCAGATAAGGCAATGTCTTGTTATGGACATCGGGGTGTCCGGGGCGCGTCTTTTCCGAGAAAGTGGTTGGGATAAAGCACAAGAGGACGGCGTTCTCCTGTTGGATCATGGAGCTGTGGTCTTGCCGTTTTCCTCCGTGCGACGGCAGGGAAACGAATTGGCCGTCAAATTTGAACTGGACGACAGAGAAAGAAGAGTTCTTATCAAGAGGATATTTACCGGAGATTATGACAACGAAGTCGAAAAAGTCAGTCTTTCCAAAGTGTTGGTCAACACATTAAGAAAAGTGTTTTCTTGAAAGGAAATTATGAAACGCTGAAATGTGGTAAAAACTCCTCGTCGTAGACATAGGGTGGTTTTTCGCGCGTTGCCCGCGAATTCGTGGTCGCTAAAGACTGTTCATCGTGAGAGGGAACGGGCGGGAAGCAAGAATCCGTAAAGCGATGAAGTGGCCCATGAAGAGCCGCGGTTATTGAATTTATTGACTAAGATGGTGGAAGTTATCGCCGGCGGCGGCAAGCATGCGTTCGCGGGTATTGCCGTGCAGGGCTCTCCCTTGCTCGGGAAAATCAAAATGGCAAGCAGTTGGGCCGTCCCGCCCTCTACGCAGGGGATCCTGGGGCCGCCTCAAGCAACCAATCAAGCCCTCATGCACCAACTTGGTTCGCTCTTCTCAGGCGAAGGAATAACCTGCTCAACTCCGGAGCGGCGCGAGCACCGCTTCCACGGCGGCCGCAACGGCGAACAGCCGCGCATCGCCCATGGTTTCGCCCATCAGCATCAGCCCCACGGGCGGCTCATCCGGCTTATGGCACGGCAGGCTAATCGCGCACCGATCCGCGACATTGGCAATGACCGTATTCCGCACCGAAAGCGTGTTGAAGTGAAAATAGGCTTCGTCCGTCTCCAACGCGGCAAGAGGCGGCGGCAGAATGGGCGTGGTGGGCATCAGCAAAGCATCAAATTCCGCCGTTTCCGCATTCAGCCGCGCGATCAGCCGCGCCCGCGCTGAGCAAAGATCAACATAATCGGCAGCGCTTTGCGTGCGTCCGAGTTCAATACGCACCCGCACGCGCGGATCATAAAGGTCGCCGCACGTTTGCAAGAACTGCCGGTGCCAAGCAAATGCCTCCGCGCCCGAAAAACCGCCTTTCGCGGTGACGGCCGGAAGCTCGCCGAGCGCCTCGAACCGGCGCTCGGAAACCCGCGCCCCCGCCTTGCTCAAGAGCGTCAGCGCCCGGCTGAAAGCGGCCGCAACCGGCGCCTCCAAATCCTCCATCGCGACGTTCTGCACCACGGCCAGGCGAAGCCCGGCCATCGCCGCGGGCTGCGGTGCGGCCGCCGCGGGCTCGCCGGCGATAACGGCATCGACAATGGCGCAGCAGGCAACCGAATTCGCGAACGGCCCGATGGAATCGAGCGTCGTTGAAAGCGGCAGCACACCCTCGCGCGGCACGCGCCGTGCCGTGGGCTTATACCCGGTCACGCCGCTATAGGCCGCCGGAATACGGCAGGAGCCGCCGGTATCCGTGCCCAGCGCCGCCACGGCCATGCCGTCCGCAACCGAGACCGCAGCCCCCGATGAACTTCCGCCCGGCACGTGCCCGACATGGCGCTGCCAAGGGCTTCTCGGCGTGCCGAAATGTGGATTGGTGCCGAGGCCGGAATAGGCGAACTCCGACATGTTCGTCCGCCCGATCGGGATGAACCCCTGCGCGAGCAAGCGCGCCACCACCGGCGCATGCGCCTTTGCCGGCGCGGCGTTTTGCAAAATGCGCGAAGCTGCCGGCGTGGGCTCACCGGCAACGTCGAAAAGATCCTTGAGGCTCACCGGAATGCCGGCATAGGGCGAGGGCGCACGCCCGCTCCCGCGCAACATATCCACGGCATCGGCCATCGCGCGCGCCTCGGCGGCATAGACTTTCCGAAAGGCACGGCTGCCTTCCCCGTTCGGGTCGGCAATACGCGCAAGGCAGTCTTCGACCAGCGCCCGCGCCGTGAGTTCGCCCGCTTCCAGCGCGCGGGCGCATTCGAGAATGGTGCGCATAAGCCAAGCCTGCCGCGGGCAAACGAAAGAGACAAGAGATCTATGACAAAGAAAAAATCGGGGCTCGGTTGCGAGAATGCGCGGGCAGGTCCAGAGTCATGGCGCATTTCTGAAATGGGAGGCCGCCATGGCCGAGCTCGCCAACCTCTTGGGCCGCGAAAGTTCCCCCTATTTGCTCCAACACGCCGCCAACCCGGTGCACTGGCGTCCGTGGGGCGAGGCCGCTCTGGCCGAAGCGAAGGCGCGTGACTGCCCGATTCTGCTCTCCATCGGCTACGCCGCCTGCCATTGGTGCCATGTCATGGCCCATGAATCCTTCGAAGATCTGGAAACCGCCGCCTTGATGAACCGGTATTTCGTCAACATCAAAGTGGATCGGGAAGAGCGGCCGGATATCGACCATCTCTATATGTCGGCCCTGCAGGCGATGGGCGAGCCCGGCGGCTGGCCTCTCACCATCTTTCTCACCCCCGACGGCGCCCCGTTCTGGGGCGGAACCTACTTCCCGCCGGAGCCGCGCTGGGGGCGCCCCGCGTTCCGCCAGGTCCTGCAGGCGATCGCGGAGGCCTGGCAACACAACAGAGCGCCGCTGGAAAAGAATGCCCGTGCGCTTCGCACGGCGCTCCGGCAACTCTCTGTTGCGCAGCAGGGCCCGATGCCGGATGAGGCCGCCTTGCAGAGCGTCTTTCAGAGGCTTTTGCAGGCCACCGACCCGGAGCAAGGCGGCCTTCGGGGCGCGCCGAAATTTCCCAACCCGCCGATTTTCCGCCTGCTTTGGCAGTGCGCCATCCGTTGGCATCATTCAGAGGCCGCGGCGGCGGTCTTCCGTTTGCTCGATAAGGTCTCGCAGGGCGGCATTTACGACCACCTGGGTGGGGGCTATGCGCGCTACGCCGTCGATGCCGAGTGGCGGGTCCCGCATTTTGAGAAAATGCTCTACGACAACGCGCAAATCCTGGAGCTTCTGGCGTTTGCGCACGCGGCAAGGCCGAAACGCCTCTATGCCGAGCGCGCGGCCGAGACCGTTGCCTGGGCATTGCGCGAGATGCGCGTCTTCGCCGCAGACGGCTCGGCCGCTTTCGCCTCCTCGCAAGATGCTGACAGCGAAGGCGAAGAAGGCCACTTTTATGTCTGGACCGAAGCGGAGATCGACGCTCTTCTCGGCCCGGCCGCCCCGGAATTCAAAGCCGCCTATGACGTGCGCGCCGCGGGCAACTGGGAGGCGGGGAAAAATATTCTCCGCCGGCTTACGCCCGAAGGCGATTCTGCCTACGAGCAACGGCTGGCGGCGGCGCGGGCCGTTCTGTTTGCGGCGCGTTCCAAGCGCGTGCCGCCCGGGCGCGATGACAAAGTGCTGGCGGACTGGAACGGCCTGATGATTGCCGCGCTTGCCCGCAGCGCTTGGATCTTCGGCGAACCGGCCTGGCTGGCTGCGGCCGAGGAAGCCTTCGGTTTCATTCTCACCCAGCTCGGCACGCCGGACGGCCGCGTGGCGCACGCCTGGCGCGCGGGGCGCGTCAGCGCCGCCGGGCTCTTGGAAGATCAAGCCAACATGGCGCGGGCGGGATTGGCCTTGTACGAGGCAACCGGCAAAAAGCACTTTCTCACCGCCGCGCTCGGCTTGGTTGCTGCGGCCGAACGGTGGTTTACCGCCCCCGAAGGCGGTTTTTATACCACCGCAGCCGATGCCGCCGATCTTCCGCTCGACGCCGAGACCCGCCTCTTGAGCGTCACCGACGGGGTGACGCCTTCCGGCAACGGGGTCATGGCGGAGATCTTCGCGCGGCTTTACCACCTCACGGGTGAGGATCGGTTCCGTCAGAAAGCGGAGTCGATATTGCGCGCCTTCGGTGGTGCGGCCGAGTCGTTTGCGGGCGCTTGCACGCTGCTCGCGGCAGCCGATCTGCTTCGGAACGCAACCGTTGCGGTCATCGCGGGCGATCCCGCGCATCCGCTTGTGGAAGAAATGCTCCGCCTTGCCCGCACGAGCCCGGATCCCGCCGTATCCCCCTTGCATCTGGCGCACCCGGCCGATTTGGCGCCTACGCATCCGGCTTTCGGCAAAGCGGTGCCGAAAGAGGGGGCTCTGGCCTATGTTTGCCGCGGACAAAGCTGCAGCCTTCCCGTTGCGTCTGCGCAGGATTTGCTCGGCTTGCTCGGCGCCGCGCGGCTTGACAGCGAAACGGCCTGAGGCTTCGTTAGCCCGGCCGAGCCTCGGCGCCGTCAGAAACAGGCAAGCGTGGTGTTCCAACGTTCCTTGCATACGCCGATCGGCGATCTCTCCATTGCCGAAGAAGGCGGCATGATCGTTGCGCTCTCTTGGGGATGGAACCCCCAACAGGCGGATTCGCCTGTGCTGGCGCAAGCCGTTGCCGAGCTTTCGGATTACTTCGCCATGCGCTTGCCCGGAATGCAGTTCCATTTACCCTTGGCCCCGCAGGGAACCCCGTTTCAGCAACGGGTCTGGTTGGCGCTTTGCCGTCTTTTGCCGGGAGAGACAAAAGCCTATAGTGCGCTTGCCGGTGAACTCGGCACTTCACCGCGGGCGCTTGGTCAAGCCGTGGCGCGCAATCCCATCCCGATCTTTATCCCCTGTCATCGCGTGGTGGCGTTGCATGGTTTGGGCGGTTATTCCGGCGGCGAAGGCGTGGCCACAAAGCGCTACCTGTTAGAATTGGAACGAACGGCGCTCCGCAAGCAAGCGCCTGTTGGTGATGCAACAATGGAGAGGAAGGGATGACAAAAGCAGTCCGCATTCATTCCCATGGTGGGCCCGAAGTAATGCGCTTCGAAGACGTGCCCACGCCGGAGCCCGGCCCCGGCGAAGCGCGCGTGCGCCACGAAGCCATCGGCGTGAATTTCATTGATGTCTATTTCCGCACCGGGCTTTACAAAATTCCTTCGCTGCCCGCTGTGCTCGGCCAGGAGGGAGCGGGCGTCGTCACTGCAATCGGCCCCGGTGTCACCGAGGTCGCCGTGGGCGATCGCGTCGCCTACGCTGCCGGCCCCATCGGCGCCTATGCCACGGAACGCGTTATTGCCGCGAATCGCTTGGTGAAGCTCCCCGATGCGATCGATTTCAAAACCGCCGCGGCCATGATGCTCAAAGGCATGACCGCGCAATACCTGCTCCGGCGCACCTATCGTGTGAAGCCCGGAGATACCATCCTCGTCTATGCCGCGGCAGGCGGGGTCGGCCTGATTATGTGCCAATGGGCGAAGCACCTGGGCGCGCATGTCATCGGCGTGGTTTCGACGGAAGAAAAAGCCCAACTTGCCCGCGCCCACGGCGCCGAACATGTCGTTGTCGGCTATAAAAATCTTGTCGAGGAGGTCAAGCGCATCACCAACGGTGCCATGGTGCCGGTGGTTTATGACAGCGTCGGAAAAGACACATTTTACACCAGCCTCGATTGTCTGGCCCCGCTCGGCATGATGGTCAGTTATGGCAACTCCTCCGGTCCCGTGGGTGCCGTTGATGTTAGCTTGCTCGGCGCAAAAGGCAGCCTTTTCCTCACGCGGCCAAGCCTGGTCACCTACACGGCAAAACGCTCGGATTTGGAAGCCACGGCGCGGGATTTGTTTGATGTCGTCATGAGCGGGGCGGTGAAAATCGAAATCAACCAAACCTTCCCCCTCGCAGAAGCGGCCGCTGCCCACACCGCGCTCGAATCGCGCAAAACCACCGGCGCTACGGTGCTGTTGCCGTAAGCGGAGCCGCAGGCGAACGCCCGACGATGCCCGCGGAGGCCCTTGCGGCAGCTTCGGCTGCCAGTGATGCACGCTGGCGGCCCGCTGCCAATCCGTGGGCCATTGCGGTCGTCGTCACGCTTGCGGCCTTTATGGAAATTCTTGATTCCACGATCGTCAATGTCAGCCTGCCGCATATCGCAGGCAGCATGTCGGTCAGCTACGATGACGCCACATGGACGCTCACCTCTTATCTTGTGGCCAATGGCATCGTGCTTCCGATTGCCGGCTGGTTCGGCAGGCTGTTTGGCCGCAAGCGATATTTCGTCATTTGCATTCTGGCTTTTACGTTGTTCTCTTTTCTTTGCGGCATTGCCACAAGCCTTCCGCAGCTCATTGTCTTTCGGCTTCTGCAAGGCTTCTTCGGCGGCGGGCTGCAGCCGAGCCAACAATCCATCATTCTGGATACCTTCGAGCCGGCGCAGCGCGGGCGAGCATTTTCCGTTGTCGCCGTGGCCGTGATTTTTGCTCCCGTTATCGGGCCCACGTTCGGAGGCTGGATTACCGACACCTACAGCTGGCGATGGGTTTTTCTTATCAATGTACCGGTTGGTGTGTTCGCGGCCATTGCGGTCACGCAACTGGTGGAAGATCCTCCTTGGGTGAAACGCGATCGGGCGGATGCCAAAGATATCGATTTCATCGGCCTCAGCCTCATCGCGCTTGGGCTCGGCAGCCTGCAAGTGATGCTCGATCGCGGCGAAGATGCCGATTGGTTTGATTCCCCTCTGATCCGGCTCTTCGGCGTTGTCGCCGCGGTGGGGTTGATCGGGGCGATCGTCTGGCTCTTGCTTGCCAAGCGACCGATCGTGAACTTGCGCGTTTTCGCAGATCGGAATTTCGCCGTGGGCTGCCTGCTCATGTTTGCCATCGGCTCGATCCTTTACGCCACCGCCGTCTTGATCCCGCAGCTCGTGCAGGTGTGGTACGGCTATACGGCGATGCTGGCCGGCCTGGTTCTCTCTCCCGGCGCGCTGCTCGTGCTGGCGCTCATCCCCTTTGTTGCGCGCGTGCTGCTGCCGAACGTGCAGACGCGTTTTATTGTCGCCTTCGGTTTTTTCTCGCTCGGCTTGGCGCTGCTGCTTGCGCATTTTCTCACGCCGACGCTGGCCTTTTGGCAAGTTGCCGCGCTTCGCGCAGCGCAGAGTTTCGGCCTTGCCTTTCTCTTTGTTCCGAACAGTACGCTTGCCTACTCAACCTTACCGCGTGCGTTGAACGCGGACGCGAGCTCTCTTTACGTTCTGTTGCGCAATATCGCGGGCTCGGTCGGTATTTCGCTGGCCACCGCAACACTGGTGAACCGCTCGCAAATGCACCGCGCTTATCTTGTCGATCATACGTCTCCGTTGGATGCGCCGTTCAATCAGATGCTTGCTGCTATAGCGCAGAATTTGCAAGCGCACGGCTTCGCCCCGAATATCGTTGCTTCCACGGCGGCAGGGCTTGCCGATAAAATGCTGGATCTGCAGGCGGCGATGCTCGCGTATTCGGATATATTCACCTATACCGCGCTTGCGGCATTTGCGATGGTGCCGCTGACATTGCTTTTCCGTCCCAGCCGCCCCGGCGTCCAGCCCGAGCTTGCGGCGGGGCACTAACCCGGAATTTACCCGTAACCGAAGGCGCTCCCTTCATCTGCCGTTGCCGGGATTTCCGACGGGGCCGTCGTTTGGCATTGTTCTCTGCCGTCTCGTCAACGCCTCAACAAGATCAGGGATGTCTCTATCCTCCACCGGCGCGCCAAAAACATTTTTCATTTTCAGAACCTCCGCCCGCCATGTCGCGGCGGGAAGCGGGGGTTGCTCGTCGACAAACTCCGCCGAGTGGCAGATCAGGCAGTGTTGATTGAGCAACTGCGCCCCAAATCCCTCAAAGATCGGCTCCCGCTTCGGGAGATCATAGGATTTCGTGGCCCATACGAATACGGGGGGCACGACAGGTTTGGGTTCTTCTGCTCCGACCGGTGTTGCTGCCGCGAAGAGGCCGAACAGGATTGCAGGCATCCGAAGCATCGCGGCCTTCCCTCAAACCACCAAAAGCGTGAGCTCTTCGACCGGGTTGTACATATAGCCTCCCGGATTCCAGTTTATACTCAACGGCTGCTGCTCCCCCTTGGTATTGGTCGCCCGCACAAGAAGGCGGCATGGCCCGCGTGTCTGCGGTGTGAAGAGAAAGCGCCAAGTGCGAAAGCTATAGGTGCCATAATCCTCGCCGAGTTCTGCCGGACGCCAAGTTTGCCCATTGTCTGTCGAGATATCGACAAAACGGAGTCCGCTGCCGCCGCCAAAAGCGAACCCTTGAATGGGTGTCGGCCGGCCATAGGGAATTTCCGCACCTTGGGAGGGAGCCGTGAAGAAGCTCCGCGGAGTCATAGACGAGATCGCGACCATCGGAACATTGGTCTCACCCGGCCGCATCGCGCCGTTAGGTCGATCGGGCACTTTATAGGCCGTTGCCATCCAGTAGCCGGTACCGGGATGATCCAACACCTCGATGTCGCTGAGCATCTTCACCCAGTAGGTCGCATACCACCCGGGCACCACCAGCCGAAGCGGATATCCGTTGAGCAGGGGAAGAGGTTCGCCGTTCATAGCGTACGCGACCATGACTTCGCCATCGTTGGCATGATCAAGTTGCAAAACTTTCTCGAAATGCAACGGCGGCGGAAACGGGCTCTCTTTATCTTCAAGGCTGCGGAGAGCAACATGCGTCGCCGTGGGCTTGAGGCCCGCCCGCGCGAGCAAATCGCGGAGCCGCACTCCGGTCCAACGCGCATTCCCCATCGCGCCATGCCCCCATTGCGCGCCGGGTACGCGCGGCACGACAAAGCCGCGGCTGTTGCCGGAACATTGATTGACGGCGGCGATTTCAATCGGCGCAAAATCACGCACCAGATCGAAAACCGATATCTCGAACGGGCGGTTCACTTTCCCCGAGATACGCAAGCGGAATTTATCCGGTGAGATATCGATGTGATTGGGAAAGTTGGCGAAATGCCACCGCACGTAAAACCGGTCGTTGGGTGTGAAAACATGGCGGCTGAGCACTTCCCAAGGAGTTTCGAGAAGCGGCGCGCGCGTGCGCTGCAAAACCATTGCGCCTTTCTCGGCAAACATGCCTGCCGGGGCGATTTCACGCTTACCGTTAGCGAAAGGGAAGATCACCGTCGAAGAGTCGGCGGCACAGGCGCGTCTGATCATCAACCCGGCGGTCATGCCGGCCGCCAAGCGAAGCATCTTCCGACGCTCCATACCCATCACACCGGGATTGTGAAGTCTATCCGTCATCGCGGTTTTCCCTCACGCGAGGTCCTTACATCGGCCGAAGGCTCAGATGAAGCGGCCTACGCCCGCAAGTGGTCTTCCCCTCACGATAACGCTCGTCAAGCAGCACCACGGTGGCGAACTGCATTCGAAGATAATCCCACTATGCATGACGGAATCATATCGAGCTATACCGAAAATCAACAACAATTTGCATCGCACATGGTTACCCATTGCCCCACAAAATCGTGGCAAGTCCAGGAATTTGCCCCGTTTCAGGAGAAAAGCTCCGCCCGCCCTGCCGGCCAATTCGGCGCGGGCGGCGGTTTCTCAAAAATGCCGCGTTCGGTTCAAGATGTTTCGATATGACTGGGCTCGGCAATATCCAGTTCGGCTGCCCACATTTTTTCCAGCCCGTAAAGCGCACGCGCGGCGGGTTTGAACAAGTGCACGATAATATCGCCGGCGTCGATCAGCACCCAATCGGAGCCCATGCCGCCTTCGATGTGCACGCGGCGAACTCCCGCCTCGCGCAGTTTTTCATCCAGATGCATCGCCATGGCCGCAATTTGCCGGTCTGCAATCCCTGTTGCGATCACCATCCGGTCTGCAAAGCTCGTGCGGCCGACAAGATCGATCGTAACGATATCCTCCGCCTTGTCGGCATCCAGACTTTCCACAATCAGACTCTGCAGCCGATCAAGCGCCTCTGCCGGAGCCGGGATGCGCACCTTGCGCGTTTGGCGGGAAGGGCCGGCGGCAACGGTTTTCTTGCGTAACGTTCCCGGGTTTTTCACCAAAGCCGAAGCATTGAGCGAAGCCGTCGAAGCCCGGCGCGGCTTCTTGGTTTTTTCAGGCGGCATGGTGGGTGGTGTACGTGCGATGGTCGGATTCTCCTTTTTTCGGCGATCGCGCCGCAGCGCGTAACGCCGTGGCGGAAGCCGAATGTTGAGAAGAAGGAACAAAAATCCATGCCGGCGGGCTTGCCTCCGCAAGCGCTCCGGCTTCGGCAAAACGCCGTCGCCATTTGCGAAGCCTTCGCGCCGCTTGGCCCGCCAAAGCACGGTAATTATACGATGGACGCGGATAAACCGCAAAGGGCAACATCCTGGCGATATCCATCCAGCGCTGCCAACGCGGAAGCCCGATCAGGTTGTCCGCCCCCATCAGCCATACGAACTTGATGCGCGGAAAATGCCGGCGGAGCCGCATCAGCGTGGCATGCGTGTAACGCGTTCCCCATGCGGCCTCGATGGCCGAGGCGATCATGCGCCTGCCATCGACCAGCCTCCGCGCCGCGGCAAGCCGATGCGCAAGCGTATCCATTCCCTCCACGGGCTTGAGAGGGTTGCCGGGGGATACCAGCAGCCAGACTTGGTGCAAACGCAAACGTCGCAACATCTGCGATGCCACATGCCGATGCCCCGCATGGGCCGGGTTGAACGAGCCGCCGAGCACACCGACGCGGATGCGGCGCCGATCGCCGAACCGCGGCAAGGGAAAAGCCCAGTCTGCAGGCCGTTCCTTCAGGGCCGCACCTGCCCCTGGCCGCGAACCAAATAACGAAAGCTTGTCAGCTGCTCAAGCCCGATCGGTCCGCGCGCATGAATACGCCCCGTCGCAATGCCGATTTCGGCTCCAAACCCGAATTCGCCGCCGTCGCAAAACTGCGTAGACGTATTCCACATCGCCACCGCGCTGTTGATTTGCCGCAAGAATTGCTCGGCCACGGCGGCGTCTTCCGTAATGATCGCATCGGTGTGCTCGCTGCCGTGGCGCTTGATGTGTGCCACCGCCTCATCCACGTTCTCCACAAGCTTCACCGATAAAACAGCATCCAGCCACTCGGTATCAAAATCCTCTTCCGTCGCGGCGGGCAGATCCGGCAAAATCTCACGCGCTCTGGCATCGGCGCGAAAGCTGCAGCCGCGGGCGGCGAGATCCGCAACAAGCACCGGCAAGAGGGTAGGGGCGATCGCGGCATCCATCAGCAAAGTTTCGGTTGCGCCACAAATTCCCGGCCGCCGCATTTTCGCATTCACCACCACCGCGCGTGCCATCGCCGGATCGGCGGCGGCGTGCACATAGGTATGGCAAAGCCCTTGCGCATGCGCGAGCACGGGGATCCGCGCCTCCGCCTCCACGCGCTCCACCAGCGAACGGCCGCCGCGGGGAATAATCAGGTCGATCCACTGGCTCGCCGTGAGCATGGCGGCAACAAAGGCCCGGTCGGAGCTCGGAGCAATCTGCACTGCCGCCTCGGGCAACCCCGCGGCTTTCAGGCCGGCGACAACGGCCGCATGCAACGCGCGCGCGCTGGCAAAGCTCTCCGAACCGCCGCGCAGAATCACCGCATTGCCGGATTTCAGACAAAGCCCCGCCGCGTCCACTCCCACATTCGGCCGGCTCTCATAGATCATGCCGATTACGCCGATGGGCGTGGCAATGCGCTGAATCCGAAGCCCGTTCGGGCGTGTCCATTCGGCCAGAACCCGCCCCAGAGGGTCGGGCAATGCGGCCACAGCCTCGAGCCCCTGAGCGATGGCCTCGATGCGCGATTCGGTAAGCTGCAGCCGGTCCAGAAACGCGGGCGAACCCTCCGCCTGCGCCAAATCCTGGGCGTTTGCCGCCAAAATCTGCGCGGTGCGCGAACGCAGCTCCGCCGCGATGGCGGCCAGCGCACGGTTGCGCACGGCTTCCGGGGTGCGTGCCAGCGCATCCGAAGCGGCGCGGGCGCTCTTGCCGGCGTGCACCATCCATTCTTTGGCCTGGTCCGTGAGACTATTCATGCTTCATGCATCCGTTCCTGCGGCAGTGCTGAGCAATACCACCAGATCATCACGATGGATCAACTCGTCGCGGCCTCGCCATCCCAGAATGCTCTCAATCTCTTCCGAGCGATGCCCGATAATACGGGCCGCATCTTCGTTCGCATAGGCCGAAAGCCCGCGCGCCACGATCGTGCCGTCGGGGCCGCGCACCAGGACCGGATCTCCCCGCTCAAAGCGCCCTTCGACCGCGGTCACCCCGGCGGGAAGCAGCGATTTGCCCGAGCGTAGCGCGCGCACGGCCCCGGCATCCACGATATAGGCCCCCATCGGTTGCAGGCTGCCCGCGATCCAGCGCTTGCGGGCGGTCCGGCCTTCGGGTTGCGGCAAAAACCAGGTGCAACGCGCGCCATCGGCAAGCGCGCGCAGCGGCCGGTCCATCCGCCCCAGCGCGATCGCCATCGCCACGCCGGCGCCGGTGGCAATCTCGGCGGCGACAAGCTTCGTGCGCATCCCGCCGCTGGAATAGCCGGGCGGCGGCTCTCCACCCATGGCCTTGATTTCGGGTGTGATCGCGGAAACCACGGGAATATGCCGGGCAGAGGGGCTCAAGCGCGGATCCGCCGTATAAAGGCCATCGATATCCGAAAGCAAAATCAGCTGGTCGGCCCCGATCATCTCGGCCACCCGCGCCGCCAGCCGATCGTTGTCGCCGAAACGGATTTCCGCTGTGGCCACCGTGTCGTTTTCGTTGATCACCGGCACGCAGCCGAACGCGAACAAGGTGTTCAAGGTGGCGCGGGCGTTCAGATAACGCCGGCGGTCTTCGGTGTCATCCAAGGTCAGAAGCAATTGTGCCGCGGTGATTCCATAGGCCGAAAGTGCCGCTTCCCAGGCCTGTGCAAGCCGGATCTGTCCCACTGCCGCCGCCGCTTGTTGCTCCTCCAATCGAAGCCGCCGGCCGGAGAGGCCCAAAATCCCGCGCGCGAGCGCAATGGCGCCGGAACTGACCACCACCACATCCGTCCCTTGCCCGCGCAGTTCCGAAAGATCGGCCGCCAGGCCGGCAAGCCATGCAGTGCGCGGCGAGGCCGTCGCCTGGTCCACCGCAAGCGCGCTGCCGATTTTCACCACCAGCCGCTTGGCATCCTGCAAGCGGGGAACCTTCATGCCGCCACGGCCTCTCGGCGGGCGGTAAGGCTTTGCGCAATCGCCTGCAAAAGCTCCGGAACGCCGGCGCCGCTCACCGCCGAAATCACAAACACCCTTTGCCCGGATGCGCGCGCCAAAGCTCCGCGCCGCGCCGCAACAGCGCGCGGGCTCAAGGCATCCGCTTTGTTGAGCACAATGATTTCCGGCTTTTCGGCAAGCCCCGCACCGTAGCAGGAAATCTCCTCGCGGATCGTCCGCCAGGCCTGCACCACGTCGCCCGCGGCGCCGTCGATCAGGTGCACCAACACGGCGCAGCGTTCCACGTGGCCCAGGAAGCGGTCTCCAAGCCCCGCGCCCGCATGCGCCCCCTTGATCAAGCCGGGAATGTCGGCAAGCACGAATTCGGCCCCGTCGGAAAGCCGCACCATCCCCAACTGCGGCACCAGCGTGGTGAAGGGGTAATCCGCAATCTTCGGCCGCGCGGCTGAGGCCGCGGCAAGCAGGGTGGATTTTCCCGCATTGGGCAGGCCGATCAGTCCGACATCGGCAATCAGCTTCAGCCTGAGCCAAACCCAGCGCTCTTCGCCCGGCCAGCCGCGGTCGGCACGGCGCGGGGCGCGGTTGGTGCTGGATTTGTAATGCGCATTGCCGAAACCGCCGTCGCCGCCGCGCAGCAAGACCACGCGTTGGCCTACCTCCGTGAGATCGGCCAGCAGCGTGACGCGATCGGCATCATAAATTTGCGTTCCCACCGGCACTCGGATGATCAACGGCGGCGCATTCGCCCCGGTGCGGTTTGCCCCGGCGCCGTTGCCGCCTTTGGCGGCGCGAAAGTGCTGCGTATAGCGAAAATCGATCAGCGTGTTCAGATTGGCCACCGCCTCAAAGACGATATCACCGCCGCGGCCGCCATCCCCGCCGTCGGGGCCGCCGAATTCCAGAAACTTCTCGCGTCGGAACGCGACCGCGCCGTTTCCGCCGTCGCCCGAGCGGAGATAGATTTTCGCCTCGTCCAGAAACTTCATATGCGTTCAAACACAAACAGGGCCGGCTTGCGCCGACCCCGCATTGCCGAGCGTGCGGCGCAAAACCTATTCGGCCAAGGCCGGTGCGGGACTCGGAAGCACCGAGACGAGCACGCGATGTTTCGCCTTACGCGCAAAATGCACGCGCCCGTCCGTCAGAGCAAAAAGCGTATGATCGCGCCCGATCCCGACATTTCGCCCGGGTATCAGCCGCGTTCCGCGTTGGCGGACAATGATATTGCCCGCGCGCACCTCCTCGCCGCCGTATTTCTTCACACCAAGCCGCCGGCCCGCGGAATCGCGGCCGTTGCGAGAGGAGCCACCAGCCTTTTTGTGTGCCATCTCTCTTTCCTAACCTTTCTGAGCCCCCATGCCTACCGAAGCCGAACCCGCATCATCGCTCGCCGCCCGGCTCACGCTATATTGGTTTCGCCCTGAGGCATGACAATCTCGCCGATGCGCAGCACGGTGACATGCTGGCGATGGCCGTGTTTGCGTCGGCTGTTCTTGCGCCGGCGCTTTTTGAACACAATCACTTTCTGCAGCCGATCTTGCGCCATTACGGTCGCGTTCACTGAAGCGCCCTCGACAATCGGCCTTCCCAGCATCAGCCCTCCGTCATGGCCGACGGCAAGCACTTCGCGGAATGTCACGGTCTCTCCCGGCTCGGCCGCAAGCTTTTCCACCTTTACCGTCGCGTTCGGGCGAACGCGGTACTGTTTGCCACCCGTGCGAATCACTGCGAACATGGTTTTACTTCCAAAAGCTCAAACACTATCCGCCCGCCGCCCCGAAGACGGCGCGGGACGGAGGTTTTCGGCCACAGACGAAGAAGAGCCGCGCTTACACGGAGCCGCGCGCAGCGTCAAGGCCCGTGCCCCGTTCTAAACGTTGAAGCGGAAGAGCATCACGTCGCCGTCTTGCACCACATAATCCCGGCCTTCGATTCGCAGGCGGCCCGCCTCGCGGGCACCCGCTTCGCCGCGAAAGGCGACATAGTCGTCATAGGCAATGGTCTCGGCGGCGATGAACCCGCGCTGAAAATCGGAATGAATAACGCCCGCGGCCTCGGCGGCGCGGGTGCCCCGTACGACCGTCCATGCGCGCGACTCTTTCGGCCCGGCCGTAAAAAACGTAATCAAGTTAAGAAGCTCGTAGCCCGCGCGAACGATCCGGTCCAAACCGCTTTCCGCAAGGCCGAGCTCTTCGAGGAAGGCGCGGCGGTCCGCTTCCGGCAATTGGCTGATTTCCGCTTCGATCGCGGCCGAAACCACCACCGCCCGCGCGCCTTCCTCCGCCGCGCGCGCGGCAACCCTGGCTGAGAACGGATTGCCGGCTCTGGCCGCCGCTTCCTCGACATTGCACACGTAAAGGACGGGTTTGGTGGTGAGCAATTGGAGCCCCCGCATGGCGTGCAGCTGCTCCTCCGTCATCGCCGCGCGCAGCGGCCGGCCGGCTTCCAGCGCCGCGATGGCGGGCTCGATCAAAGCAAGCTGAGCCGCCGCTTCGCGGTCACCCCCCCGCGCGCGTTTGCCGAGCCCGGAAACGCGCTTTTCCAGGCTTTGCAAATCCGCAAGCATCAGCTCGGTTTCCACAATTTCGGCATCGCGGATCGGGTCGATCGCGCCCTCCACATGGGTGACTTCGCTATCCTCAAAGCAGCGCAAAACGTGAATAATCGCATCCACTTCGCGGATATGCGCCAGAAACTGGTTGCCCAAACCCTCGCCTTTCGAGGCGCCCCGCACCAGCCCGGCGATATCCACAAACTCCAGCACGGTGGGCACAATCTTGGCCGATTTGGCGATTTCCGCGAGCCGCGTAAGCCGCGCATCCGGTACCGCCACGCGGCCGATATTGGGCTCGATGGTGCAAAACGGGTAGTTGGCCGCCGCTGCTGCCGCGGTTGCGGTCAGAGCGTTGAACAGCGTGGATTTGCCCACATTGGGCAGGCCGACGATCCCGCAATTAAACCCCATCAACCGCTCTCCGGCTGTTGCTTGTCTTCCGTCCGCGCCGGCCCCTTGGCGGCCAAGGCAATCCGGCTCATGGCTCTCTCGTGCTCACGGCTCGCGAGCAGCGGGGCCGCATCCGCCAGCGCCTCCAAAACCGGCCCGAGCCATTCCTGATCCTCAGCGGTAAAATCGCCGAGCACGTGGCCAAGCACCCGATCTTTCTCGCGCGGATGGCCGATGCCGAGCCGCACCCGCCAGTAATCGGCCGTACCCAAGGCGCGGTCGATGCTGCGCAAGCCGTTGTGCCCCGCCGCGCTGCCGCCGCGCTTGATGCGCACCTTGCCGGGGGCGAGATCGAGCTCGTCATGGAAAACCACGATCTGCTCGGGCGGAATGCGATAGAAAGCCGCCGCTTGCTGCACGCTTTCGCCTGAAGCGTTCATATAGGTCTGCGGCTTCAAGGCGAGAATACGCGCCCCCGCAAGCGCGCCTTCCGCTAAAAGCCCATGAAACCGCCGGCGCCAGTTCCCAAAGCCATGGCGACGCGCGATGGCGTCGATCGCCATAAACCCGATATTGTGGCGCTGCCGGGCATAGCTCGGCCCGGGGTTGCCGAGCCCCACCCAGAGCTGCATGCGCGTCTCGATCGCCGGCTCAGCCCTTCTTGCCGGCGCCTGCCTTGCCGCCGGCGGCTTTGGCCGGAGCCGCCTTCGGTGCAGCGGCGGGGGCAGCCGTCGGCGCCGCTTGGGTTGCGGCCGCTGCCGCGGCTTCTGCGGTCGTCTCAGCCATCTTGGTCGGCGGCGCAATCGTGGCGATCACGAAATCCCGATCGGCAATGGCCGGGCGGACGTGCTCGGTTCCCTTCAGATCAGACCACCGCACCGTATCGGCAATATCCAGCGCTGCCAGGTCCGCCTCAAAATATTCCGGCACGTGGTCGGGATCGCAGAACACATCAACCGCGTGGCGAACAACGTTCAGCACGCCGCCCCGCTTCAAGCCCGGGCTGGTGGCTTCGTTCAAGAAATGCACCGCCACCGCCACGCGCACCTGCTCGCCGGCCGCCAAGCGCTGGAAATCCACATGCTCGGGCGTATCGGTCACGGGATGAAACTGCACGTCGCGAATCAGGGCGCGCGTGGTCGTGCCGTTGACCGCCAACTCATAAAGGCGCGAACGCCATCCGGGCCGATGGATTTCCTTCAACACCGCGCGCGGATCGAGCGCGATCAGCGTCGGCGGTTGTTTCGCACCGTAAAGAACCCCCGGCACTTTGCCGGCTCGCCGTGTCGCCCGCGCCGCCCCCTTACCGGCCCGCGGACGAAGCTCGGCCTCGATCCGAATGAAATTGGCCATTGCTTGCTCCTTGCTGTGTTTTGTCTTCGCGGCAGACGAAGAGTGCCGGCCTCCAGGGGTGCCGGCAGCGGCAGGCGTTTAACCGAAAGCGCCCCGCGATGCAATGGCGGCGCCTGACATACTCATTGCGCCGGGTGCACCGACCACGCCGGCGGCGGTGCGGAACAAAACATGGGAAGCCCGTTAGGTGCCCGCTCAAACGGGGAAAGGCCCATCTCCGCGCGCAGTGCTCGGAACACGCTTCCATGGGCCACCACCAACACCGGTCCGGGGTGCGAGAGCACGCGCGCCAGCGCGCAAACAGCGCGCGCCCGCACGCTTGCGAAACTCTCCGCGCCTTCAGGAGTTGCCTCGCCTTTGATCCATGCCTCGAACCAAGCATCCATCGGCTGGCCCTCGCGCTCTCCGAACGCGGCTTCGCGAAGCTCGGGCTCGATGCGGATGGGCGCTGCAAGTCCCAAGCACGCCGCCACGATTTCGGCCGTGCGCCGAGCCCGCGCAAAAGGCGAGCTCACAATCGCGGCAATCCCCGCCTTTCGCAAAATCTCACCGGCTTTCTCGGCTTGCGCAACGCCGGTGGCGTTCAACGGAATATCGACATTGCCTTGGGCGAGATTTTGCGCGTTCCAATCCGTCTCTCCGTGACGGAGATACCAGAACGGCTTTGCCGGAAGCGGGCTCAGGCCAAGCCCTCCTGCTGCATGGCCCGTGCAACCGCCGGGCGGGCGCGCATCCGCGCATAATGTGCGGCGCAGTTCGCGGGCAGGGGAACTTTTTGCCCTTCCGCCCAAAATTCAATGTAAAACGCGGCCGCATCGGCGATCGAGTAGGGGCCGACCACGTAGTCTTTGCCGCTCAGCGTCTTGTCCAGCAAGTTCAATCCGTTGGTAAAGATCCGCAAGCCTTCCTTGCGCACGGCTTCGGCATCGGCCTCGCTCGGCGCAAAACGCTTGGGCAGGAACATGCGCGTAAAGCCCTGCATGTGCACCGTTGCGATCAGGTAATCCATGATCTCCAGAGCACGGGCTTGCAGTTCCAAATTGTCCGGCCACAGCTTAGCTTCTGGATATTTGTTGGCAAGCCAATAAGCGATGGCGGGAAACTCGGTCAGCACCGAGCCGTCATCGCGCAGAAGTGTCGGCACTTTGGATTTCGGGTTAATCTCGAGAAACGTCGGCTGAAACTGCTCGCCTTGGCGCAAATTCACGCGCTGCGTTTCATACGGTTTGCCAATCTCCTCCAAGATGACATGAATGCCAAGCGAGCAGGCCCCCGGAGAATAATAAAGCTTCATACGGCACTTCCTTTCTGTTTGTCAGTCAAACAACGAGCTAACAGAGGTCTCATCGCTGATCCGCCGCATCGCCTCGGCAAGCAACGGCGCAATGGTCAGCTGGCGGATATTCTCCGCAACGCGAACCGCTTCCGTTGCCGCAATACTATCCGTAATCGTCATCATCGCAATCGGGCTTGAGGCAATGCGCGCCACCGCGCCACCGGAAAGCACGCCGTGCGTGACATAGACATTCACCGAATTCGCTCCCTGCGCGATCAGCGCTTCCGCCGCATTGCACAGCGTGCCGCCGGAATCGACGATGTCGTCGACAAGAATGCAATCCCTGTTTTTCACATCGCCGATGACGTTCATGACCTCGGAGATTCCCGCGCGTTCGCGGCGTTTGTCGATAATGGCCAAATCGCAATTGAGCCGCGTGGCAAGCGCGCGCGCCCGCACGACGCCGCCGACATCGGGAGAAACGATGATGATATCGCGCCCCCGAAACCGTTCTTGGATATCGCGCGAAAATAACGGCGCGGCGTAGAGATTGTCCACCGGGATATCGAAAAACCCCTGAATCTGCCCGGCATGCAGATCCATGGTCAGCACCCGGTTCGCCCCGGCTTCGGTGATCAGATTGGCCACCAGCTTTGCGCTGATCGGCGTACGCGGGCCGGATTTGCGATCCTGGCGTGCATAGCCGAAATAGGGGATCACCGCGGTCACGCGCCGAGCCGAGCCGCGGCGCAGCGCGTCCAGCGTAATCAGCAGCTCCATCACGTTATCGTTTGCCGGATACGAGGTGGATTGGATCACGAAGACATCCTCACCGCGGACGTTCTCGTGAATTTCCACAAACACTTCCATATCCGCAAAGCGGCGGATGGAAGCGCGCGTAAGCGGCAACTGCAGTGCTGCCGCCACCGCTTCGGCGAGGGGGCGGTTGCTGTTGCAAGCGACGATCTTCATTTGGCAAAAACCTTGCTGGCCCGGGCACATTGCCCCGGCAATGCGCTTCGGCCTTCTAGCAGCGCGGCCAAACTGTGTCCAACCCCGAGCTCCGATGGTCTCATGCTAGCTCTTGGGCGCAGAGGGTGGCACTGCCGGGGCGGGCGGCTGCGCGGCCGGCGCGGAAGAAGCAGGCCCGGAAGCCGTGGGCGCAGACGCCGTGGGCGCAGACGCGGCTTTTCCGCCCGCTCCTGCACTGGTTTGCTTGAGGATCATTTCTTTCACCCCTGCCGCCGCCTCTTGGGCGACCGCAACCGCAACGTCACCCCAAAAATGGTCCAGTGTGCCGTTGGGCACGTCATTCATCTGCACCACCCGGCCCAGATCATGCCCGGCCGCATCCACCACCTGCCACACAATCTCCACCCGCGTTAAGTCGGTTGCCGGAACCGGCGCCGTGCGCACCAGGCCGGCAACCACGAAATCCGCCCCCTTCGCGTCATCTTGGACCGTCACATCCAGCTTCGGCAACTGCGCTTTCATCTGCCGCACCAGTGACTCATTGCCGTCACCCGGCGCGCCTTGAACCCCGATCACCGCAACCCGTGCCGGCCGGTTGTAAAGGCTGTTCGGATCGCTTTGCTTCACTTTCGCATCGATGCGCGTGAGCAGGTCCGCGATTTTCGGCGCTGCCTCTCTTGCGGCTTGCTTCAATGCGGGCGCATCCGCACTCTGCCAGGCCTGCGCCGGAAGCGGGTTGCCGCGCACCGAGCCCTGCGCGGCACCGGTTGGGTCGAAGACGGTAAACACCGGCACCACGGCATCGCTGCTCATCTCGGGGTGGATCGCCAGGCGCCAATCTCCCGGCTTCGCCGGTTGGGCCACGGCCGGCACTTCCGCCTCATCCAGATCATCGGCCACCGCTTGGGCGAACACGGCACCGCCGGCGGGCGAAAGCCCGGCTGCATCGGGTGCCGGCACCGCGAGGCGTGTGGGCGGGGGCTCGGCCAGCCGCGCGCCGAGCGAACCGGGCTGCCCTGCGAACGGAGCAGGCAGGCTGCCGCAAGCGCTCAACCCCGCCAGCACCACGAGCGGAAACGCGCCACGCCAAAACCTGGCGGGCTTTTGGAAGCCGCCGTATCCCATCATGAATGTCCTGCTTTCGCTGCCAGTGCGATGACGGAAATTTGATGCCCGATCGGGCCGCCGCCGGAAAGGGTGCGCCGGCGATGGCTGAAAAAGCGCTCCGCCTCGGCGCAGGTATCGGCCGCAACGCGATGGATTGCGCCAATTCCGGCGCGGGCAAGCCTGGCGGCGCAAAAGCCGGCAAGGTCGAATTGCCAGCGCCCGGGCCGCTTGCCGGCGCGAAAGAGAGCTTCATGCTCTGCACCATCCGCCAGCACGGCCGCGCGCACATCCGCTCCCACCTCATAGGAATCTTGGCCGATGCACGGGCCGATCACGGCGCACATGCGCTCCGGCCGCGCGCCAAGGCTCTGCATAGCGGCAAGGGTCGCCTCCAAGACCCCGGCGGCGGCGCCCCGCCAGCCGGCATGCGCCGCCCCGATCACCGCGGCCTTTGCATCGGCAAAGAGAACCGGGGCACAATCGGCGGTGATGATGCCGAGCGCAAGGCCCGGGCGATCGGTGACCATGGCATCCGCCTGCGGGCCGTCTCCTTCCGGCCAGGGTTCGCGCACGATCACCGCGCGGTTGCCGTGCACCTGGCTCAAGCCGAGCAGATATTCAGGATTCACCCCCAGCGCCTTTGCCGCCCGGGCGCGGTTTTGCCGCACGGCTTCGGGATCGTCGCCGCTCTTGAAATTGCAGTTCAGGCTGAAGAAAGGCCCCTCTGAAACCCCGCCCCGGCGGGTGAAGAAACCGTGCGGGGTGCCCAAAACCGGGCTGGTCAGAAACTCCGCTCTCACTGCGCAAATCCGGGGGGAGTAGGCAAATCCGGGTGGGCAAACGCGAGCGCCTTGAACAGGCTGCCCATATATTCCGGCGCCGTCAAACGCTGCGCACCGGCAATCAGAGAAGCGGCCACCTTTGGCGGCTTCCCGCGCGCAAGCCGGTCAATGCGCGCAAAAAGGCCCAGGCGGGTAAGGAAAATCCCCTGCGCCAGCGGGCCGTAGACGGCAGCTCCCTGCGCGCGCGCCGCCTTCGCCAAAGCCTCGAAATCGACATGCGCCGTCAGGTCCGCTTCTCCCGGATTCTGAAGCGGCATGCTCGGCCGGCCGGCGCGGATGGCCTGCAAACTCTCGCCCGGGGCGCTCTGCGCCGGGCCGTAATCCAAAAAAAGCGCAGCCCCTTTCAGAAAAGCCAATCGGCGGCCGAGGAAGGCGGCAATGCGTTCGCGCGCCTCCGAAATCTCGACAATTTCTCCCTCGGCTGCGGCAAGCGAGCAAGGAGCCTCGGTAGGCACCTCCACAAAGGTCTCGTTCTGCACGAAGCGCTCCGCCCAACCCCCTTGGCGGCGCACAAACTGACGGATGGGAAGCGCGTCCAAAAACTCGTTGGCAATCAGAATGAAGGGCTCGGGCGGCAGCTCTTCGACAGCGGCGCACCATTCCGCTTGCGGCACGGCGCGCGCCTGCAATGCCCTCAGCCGGGGCGAGGTTTCGATCAAAACCACGCGCAAGGCCTTGGCGAAGTCCGGCATCACCGCGCGCACGGCTCGCAACGCATCGGCCATCAGCGTGCCGCGCCCCGGGCCGGCTTCCGCCAGAATAACCGCCTCAGGGCTGCCCATGCTTTGCCAGACGAGCCCTGCCCAAAGCCCCAGCAATTCGCCGAAAGCCTGGCTGATTTCGGGCGCGGTGGTGAAATCGGAAAACGGATCGTGCTCCGCATAATAGGCGCTATTGGCGCGGGCCATGAAGTGATCCAACCGTTCCATCTTGCGCAGGCGATCTCCGGAAAGCGATAACGATCAAAGCAATCCCGCCGGCCAGCATGGGCAGGCTCAACAATTGCCCCATGGTGGCGCCCGCCCAGAGATAGCCCAGGAACGGGTCGGGCTCGCGGAACAACTCCCCCACAAAGCGCGCCACGGCATAGCCCGAAAGAAAGCATCCCGAGAGAAATCCGCGTCGGGCGCGCAGGCGCCGGCTCTGTGCCAGCGCGTAAAGGAGCACAAACAGCAGCACGCCCTCAAGCAAAGCTTCATAGAGCTGGCTGGGATGGCGCGGCTCCGGGCCCGCCTGGGGGAAAATCATCGCCCAAGGCAGCCATGCCGGCGCGGGCCGGCCGAACAGCTCCCCGTTGATGAAATTCGCAATCCGGCCGAGCCCGAGCCCGATCGGCACGCTCACAGCAATGCGGTCGGCAAAGCCCAGCAAGTCGATTCGCCGGCGCAGCGCAAAGAGGGTGATGGCCGCGATCACCCCCAGCGCACCGCCGTGAAAGCTCATGCCGCCCCGCCAGACGGCGAAAATCGCGAGAGGATGGCTCAGGTAATATGAGGGCTGGTAAAACAGCACGTAGCCCAGTCGGCCGCCGATAATCACGCCGAGCGTGGCCCATGTCAGAAAGTCGTCCACCTCGCTTTCGCTTGCCACCGCGGGCGGCTTGGCGGCCAATCGTCGCGTCAACCGCCAGCCCAAGAACAAGCCGACGATATAGGCAAGCGCATACCAACGAATGGCAAACGGGCCCAAGCGAATTGCTACAGGATCGAAGCCCGGAAACACAAGAACCGGCAGCATCACGCGGGCTGGTCAGATATAAGGGTCGGGGGTCGCGAGGAAATCTTGCACGTAACGGCGCACGCC
>JAIMBF010000041.1 GCA_023511585.1 Terriglobia bacterium | reverse complement strand
CCGTCGCCGAATTTGAAAATCTATCGCGGCAACGACGATGTCTACTTCTCCCCCGACGGCAATCGCCTGATGGTCAATGAGGAGGATAATTACGACATACACATTATCGATTATGCCTCACGACAGATGACATGGATGTACGGCGTGTCAGACACCAAAGGTACGGCTGAAGGCTATTTCGATTTTCCCGATGACGCCCACCTATTGCCTAACGGCAATGTGGTGGTTGCCGATATCCGCAATTGCCGCATCCAATTCATCGATCCCAACAGCAATCATGTGTTCCGGCAGTGGGGCCACAATCGCATCTGCAAGCACGACCCGCCGGGCTACTTTGCGCTTCCCAACGGCATCGCGCTCTATCCCAATGGCGATATCCTGATCACCGAGATCACCGGCTCCTGGGTCACCCGCATGACCGAAGGCGGCAACGTCGTCTGGTCAACCCGAGCACCGCACACACGGTATCCTTCCGATGCGTTTCCGGCTCGGAACGAACAAGTGATCGTGGCTGACTACGCGAAGCCCGGGCGCGTCGTTATCTTCGATCCGAAGAGCGGCAAGCTAACCTGGGAATATGCAGTACCTCAGGGTGAGGGGATGTTGGATCATCCCTCGCTGGCTCTGGAACTGCCCAACGGCGATGTGGTGCTGAATGACGACTTCCGCCATCGCGTGGTGGTGATCGACCGCCAAAGCAAGCAGATTATTTGGCAATACGGCATCACCGATCACCCCGGACACACGCCCGGCTACTTGTTCCACCCCGACGGTCTGGATATCGATGTTTATCACGACTGGAAGGCCGCGCTCGCTAACCAGCATTGAGCCGGGCAGGCCGAGCGCCCGAGCGCGGAAAGGCTAAGCCGGCCGTAAATTCTCCCCGTGTTTCGGGAATCTGACCAAGCCGGGCTGAATTTTTTGTGTCTTGAGAGTGTATCGTAGGCGGCGTAGCGAGAGAGTAACCTCTCCGCACCGGAATGCGCGCCAGCGCTTTTCCTTACCGGACTGCGAGCGGGGCATTGTATGGCCCGGGCGATTATACCCGCGCGGTCGTGCGCGCCGTTGGCAGAAGATAATCTGATGAAAACACGCCCCGTCAGACCAGCGGGTTCCGAAAGTTCTGCCGCTCGAAAGCGGCATCGGCTACCTATATATGTGAAGATCTGTTACGAAAACTATATGTGAAGATCTGTTACGAAAACGCTCAATCCGACATAAAAATGCTGGCCCGGCAACGCGATGCTGCCACCAAGACGGAAGCCTTGGCTGCCCGGTTTTCCACGGAGGTCTTCGGATGACCGCGCCCGATCCTGCCGATACCGTCCCCGACTATCAAAGTCTGATGCTGCCCGTGCTGCGGGTTGCCGCTAACCGCGAACAGCATATTCGCGCGGTGGTGCAAAGACTCGGCGAAGAATTGGGGCTGAGCGAGGCGGCACGCGCCGCCTTGCTGCCCTCGGGCCGCCAGACGATTTTCGCCAACCGCGTCCATTGGGCCAAGACCTACATGGCCATGGCCGGACTGGTGGAGGGAACAAGGCGCGGTTATTTTCGGCTGACGCAGCGAGGCGCCGACGTGCTCGCTCAAAACCCCGAACGGATCGACAATCATTTTCTCAGTCGTTTCGAGGAATTTCGCCGATTCAAAGACCGATCCACCCGATCAACCGAAGCCAAGGTTCTTCCCGACTCCGGCGGTGCTGCCGAGCAGACACCGTTTGAGATTATGCGCGCCGCGCACCGACGGATCGAGGCGGCGCTGGTGGAAGAGCTTCTGGACCGCGTGCGCGCCGCGCCACCGGATTTTTTCGAGCGGCTCATTATCGGTCTGCTGCTGGCCATGGGTTATGGCGGCTCGGCGGCCGACGCTGGGCGTGTCCTCGGCCGTAGCGGTGACGATGGAGTCGACGGCGTGATCGATCAGGACCCCTTGGGGCTCGACCGAGTCTATATCCAGGCCAAACGCTATGCCGCTGCCAACAGCGTAGGGCTGAGTGAGATCCGCGACTTTTTTGGGAGTCTGGACCGACACAAGGCAGCGAAGGGCGTCTTCATCACCACTTCGAATTTCACAAGCAATGCGCGCGAAACCGCAGAATATCTGAGCAAGCGCATTGTGTTGATCGATGGCGAGCATCTGGCCCGTTTGATGATCCGCCATAACGTGGGTTGCCGGGTTGAAGAAATCCTTGAAGTCAAGAAAGTCGATGACAACTTCTTTGAATAGTTTTGAATGGCTTTGAGCGCGTGAGACCTCTGTTCTCCAAACTCCTCGCCGGCAGCGAAAGGTCCAGACGGTGCGCGGTGTCGCTGCCAGCACGCGATATCCTACGCACGGGGAAGCAACGTCGCATTGGCTTCTAGTGTTAGAAAACTGCCCTCGCTCGTATCAAACCCGTTGCGCGCGAGAACGACCTCGCCAAAGCCGAATCCGCATCCAATCACCAAACGATCTGATCCAGTGCAGCTGCATGCGCTCAAGCGGCTCGCGCCGCCGCATTTCGCGAAAACCGACACCACCTTGGTGCAAAAGCTCGGTTTTGCCGGCTTGCCGATGACACATGCTTTGCTGCAAAACGTTGCGGAAGCATTCGTGGCTAGGTCGATTCGGAAGGAGACATTTTCGTCACTGGGCGAATCGTTATCTTCGAATCGAGAATAACGACACGCCCGGCTACTTGTTCCACCCCGACGGTCTGGACATCGATGTTTATCACGACTGGAAGGCCGCGCTCGCTAACCAGCATTGAGCCGGGCAAGCCGAGCGCCCGAGCGCGGAAAGGCTAAGCCGGCCGTAAATTCTCCCCGTGTTTCGGGAATCTGACCAAGCCGGACCGAACTTTCCTTTGCGTCTTGAAGGCGCATAAATAGCGGCGCGATCGCGATTCCTCCCGGCGGGGATTCGCGCCGGCGCGGAATGGCGGAAGGAGCTTATCGGAATTGCTGGCGCAGCAAGGTAAATGGATTGGCCAATCGGTCGAACGGGTCGAGGATGCCGCCCTCCTCAACGGGCGTGGCCGCTTCATTGATGACTTGGGCGCCAAGCCCGGCACGCTGCATGCGGCTATCCTGCGTTCGCCCCACGCCCATGCCGATATCGTCTCCATCGATACCGCCGCGGCACGGGCAAGCCCCGGCGTGGCTGCCGTGATCACAGCGGCCGAGCTTGCGGATATTACTGCGCCTCTCGTCGCCGGCGTGCGGGCGCCGATCGAGACCCGGCCGATCGCGGTGGAAAGGGTGCGGTATGTGGGCGAGCCGGTTGCGGTGGTCGTCGCGGCAGATCGCTACCTCGCCGAAGATGCGCTGGATTTCATCGAGGTTTCCTACAAACCCCGCCCGACGGTGATCGACCCCCTGGCGGCGCTCGCCGCCGATGCGCCCGTGTTGCATGAGGGCCTCGGCAGCAACCTGGTGAGCGAGCGTCATTTTACTTACGGCGATCCCGAACGCGCTTTCGCGTCTGCGCCGCATCGGGTTTCGGTCTCCGTGCGTTACCCGCGCAATACCGGATCGCCCATGGAAACCTACGGCGTCATTGCGGAATACGACCCGCACGAGGGGGCTTACGACATCCTCGCAAATTTTCAGGGGCCGTTCAGCATCCACGCCGTGATGGCGCGGGCGTTGAAGGTCTCCGGCAATAAGCTGCGCCTCCGGCTGCCGCCGAATTCCGGCGGAAGCTTCGGCGTGAAGCAAGGGGTTGCGCCCTATGCGGTGCTGATTGCCGCCGCTGCACGGATCGTCGGCCGCCCGGTCAAATGGATCGAAGATCGGCTGGAGCATCTCTCCGCATCGGTTTCGGCAACGAGCCGGGTCACGACGCTCTCGGCAGCCGTGGAGAACGACGGCCGCATCGTAGCGTTGGATTGGGACCAGATTGAGGATTGCGGTGCCTATCTGCGCGCGCCCGAGCCGGCAACGCTCTACCGGATGCACGGCAATCTGAACGGCGCCTATGACATTCGCCACATCCGGGTGCGCAACCGGGTGGTGCTGACGAACAAGATACCCTCCGGCTTGGTGCGCGGTTTCGGAGGGCCGCAAGTTTACTATGCGCTTGAGCGGTTGATGCAGCGGATCGCGGTCACGCTGAAACTTGATCCGCTGGACGTGATCCGCCGCAACTTAATTCCTGCCGGCGCTTTTCCTTACCGGACGGCAAGCGGCGCGTTGTATGACTCGGGCGATTACGCCCGCGCGGTCGCGCTTGCGGTCGAAAAGGGTGGGCTCGATGATTTGCGCCGCCGGCGCGATGAGGCGCGCGCAGCCGGGCGTCTTTACGGGATTGGTTATGCCGCGGTGGTGGAGCCCAGCGTTTCCAACATGGGTTACATCACCACGGTTCTGACTGCCGAAGAGCGGCGCAGAGCCGGTCCGAAAAACGGTGCGCAAGCCACCGCGACCATTACGCTGGATCCGCTGGGCTCGGTTACGGTAAAGGTTGCCTCGGCGCCGCAGGGCCAAGGTCATCGCACGGTTCTTGCGCAGGTCGTGGCCGATGTCTTTGGCCTTTCGAAAGACGAGATCCAGGTAAGCACCGAGCTTGATACCGCGAAAGATGCATGGTCGATCGCCTCGGGCAACTACTCCAGCCGCTTTGCTCCGGCGGTGGCCGGCGCCGCGCACCTTGCGGCGGTAAAACTTCGCAGCAAACTGGCGCGGATCGCGGCCGCCCAGCTCAATGTGCGCGCGGAAGATTTGGTCTTTGCCGGCGGCAAAATCTTCTCGCGCACAAACCCCGATGCTGCACTCCCTTTCGCGCGCGTGGCGGCGACAAGCCATTGGGCACCGGCGACGGTTCCCGACGATGCCAAAGACGCGCTCTCGGAAACCCTCTTCTGGACGCCGCCGGAACTCACCGCGCCGACGGATGCGGACGCCATCAACTCTTCTCTCTGCCATGGTTTTATTTTCGATTTCTGCGGCGTGGAGGTGGATCGGGTCACCGGCAAGGTCCGCATCGACCGTTATGTTACCATGCATGATTGCGGGCGCGTGCTGCATCCGGGCATGGTGGAAGGTCAAATCCGCGGCGGATTTGCCCAGGCGCTCGGGGCGGCGCTTTATGAAGAGCTGGCCTACCGAGAGGACGGCGCGTTTCTGGCCGGAACCTTCGCCGATTATCTTCTGCCCACGGCGACCGAGGTGCCGGACATCACCATTCTGCACATGGAGAGCCCCTCCCCTTTTACGCCGCTCGGAGCCAAGGGCGTGGGTGAAGGGAATTGCATGTCAACCCCGGTCTGCATTGCCAATGCAGTTGCCGATGCGCTGGGGGCGGAAGCGATCGACCTGCCCTTGACCCCGGCCAAGCTTGCAGCCCTGGTGCACGGGGAAGAACCTACGCCGCCGCGGGATATGTTCAAGCCCAGGGTATCCAAGCCCGGAGAGCGTCGGATCATCGGCGCGGGGGAGACGCGGGTGCGTGCCGCGCCCGAGCTCGTCTGGAAAATGCTTTTGGATACGGACGTGCTGGCCTCCGTTATTCCCGGCGCGCACGGCGTGAAGAAGCTCTCGGAAACGCGGTTTCTGGCGGATGTCACTTTGGGGGTGGGGCCCGTAAAGGGGCGATACAAAGCCGAGATCGCGCTTTCCGATCTTGACGCGCCGAAGGCCGCGCGTCTTTCCGGTTCAATCTCCGGCGCGCTCGGCAACGGGGAGGGCAGCGGCGTGGTACATCTCGCGCCCGACGCTCAGGGCGGCACCGTGATCTCTTACACCTACGAGGGCGCAGTGGGCGGAAAAGTGGCCGCGATCGGCGATCGGTTGCTCGACGGCGCGGCCAAGGTTGTCATCGGGCAATTTTTCGCCGCCCTTGCACGCCAAATCGGCGCGGAGGAACACCGGCCCGGCCTGATGGCGCGGCTGCTTGCGCGATTGCTGGCGTTGTTCGGGGTGCGGCGATGAAGCCTGCGCCGTTCGACTATTTGCGTGCGGAATCGCTTGAAGAAGCCCTGGCCGCGTTGGATCAAGGGGGCTCCGAGGCGCGGATTCTTGCCGGGGGGCAAACCCTGCTCCCGATGTTGAACATGCGTCTGGCAAGGCCTGCGCTGCTCATCGACATCATGCGCATTCCGGCGCTTTCGGCGATCTCGCTCGAACAGGATGCTATCGTTATTTCCGCCGCCGTCCGCCAGGCAACGGTCCTGGCGCGGCCCACACTCGGCACCGAAGTGCCGCTGCTTGCCGCGGCACTGCCTTGGGTCGGCCATTTCCAAACCCGCAGCCGCGGCACCATCTGCGGCTCTGTCGCCCACGCCGACCCAAGCGCCGAGATTCCGCTTTGCTTGGTCGCGCTGGAAGGCGAAATTCGCCTTCGCTCCCGTCGCGCAACGCGGCGGGTTTCGGCGGAGCAGTTTTTCGTCGGCATGATGCTGACCGATAAAGGCGATGATGAGCTGATCGAAGCGGTGGCATTTCCGAAACGCCGCCCCGGCGAGGGTTATGCGTTTGCCGAGGTGGGAAGAAGGCATGGCGATTTCGCAATCGTCGCCTGCGCCGGTGTGGTTGATGCAAAACGCATGCGGCTTGCGGTCGCGGGGGTGGCCGAGCGGCCGGTTGCGCGCGATTTTCCGCTCCTCGACGGCACTGCGCTCGATGACGCCTTGAACGCCTTTGCTTGGGACCTTCAAGCGCGCGATGATATCCATGCGACCGCCCGCTATCGGCGGGATCTCGTGCGCAGTCTTGGCCGCAAAGTTTTAGAGGAAGCCGCCGCATGCCGCGCCTGAATGCGGGAACCCGTCACGTCGTCCGCTTTACCCTGAACGGCCGCCCGGCCGCGTTCGAGGTCGAGCCCCGCATGCTGCTCACCGACGCGCTCCGCCACCTGCTTGGCGCCACCGGAACGCATGTGGGCTGCGAGCACGGGGTGTGCGGTTGCTGCACCGTCCTCATCGACGGGATGCCGGCCCGCGCCTGCCTCACTCTGGCGGTGCAAGCCGAGGGCTGCGAGATTCGTACTATCGAGGGGCTGGCGCCGTCACCCGCACGGCTTTCCATCCTCCAAGCCGCTTTTCGTCGCCACCACGCGCTGCAGTGCGGGTTCTGCACCGCCGGCATTTTGATGTCGCTGGAGGCTTTTCTTGCCACCCGCCCCGACCCTTCGGCGGAGGAGCTGCGCGAAGTGCTGAGCGGGCATTTGTGCCGTTGTACAGGCTATGCCCCAATGATTGCCGCTGCCCTCGAAGCGGCGGCAAAACTCAGAGAGGATGCCGTCCATGTTTGATCTTGGCACAAGTTTCATCGCCAGTGTCGCGCGCGACCCCAAGGCGCTGGCCATTGTCGATGGCGCGGTGCGACTCTCGTACGAAGAGTGGTACCGACGCATCTCGGCCGTGGTGGCGGGTTTGGATGCGCTCGGCCTGCGTCTGGGAGACCATCTCGCCACCGTGCTGCAGAATCGCTGGGAAGCCGCAACGCTGCATTGGGCCTGTCAGCTTGCCGGAATTATCATCACGCCGATCAATTGGCGCGCAAAAGCCGAGGAGATCGATTTCGTGGTTGAAGACTCCGGCGCCAAGGCGATCGTTTTCGAAGCAGTTTCAGCGCCGGCGGTTGCAGCAAGCGCGGCTTGCCGGAAACTCCCGCGCATTTCTCTCGAAACGGCGGAGCAACCGGGCGAGATTTCTTTCGCCGCTCTCTTGGCGCGCGATGCGCCTCTTGCTGAACCACGCGCGAATGCCGAGGCTTTCTCTCTGATGCTTTACACCTCCGGAACGACCGGAAGGCCCAAGGGCGTGCCGCGGCGGCACCGCGCGGAACGTGCCGCCGCCGTTGCCCATGTGGCCCAAAACCGTTACGCCCATGGCGAGCGCACGCTCGGGGTGATGCCGCTTTATCATACCATGGGGGTGCGCTCGCTGCTTGCGATGTCATTGATCGGCGGCGCTTTCATCTGCCTGCCGCGGTTTGATGCGGCTCGTGCGCTTCAACTGATCGAGGCCGAACGGATCAGCAATCTCTATCTTGTGCCCACGCTTTATCACGATTTGGTGCACCATCCCGATTTCCCGAAAACCGATATTTCCTCAGTTCGAAAACTCGGTTTTGCCGGCGCGCCGATGACGCATGCTTTGCTGCAAAAGCTTGCGGAGGCATTCAAACCGGAAATTTTCGTCAACCACTTCGGATCCTCGGAAATCTACACGTTTACCATCAACCAGCAGGCCGCGGCCAAGCCCGGCTCTGCCGGCCGGGCGGGGATTAACCAAATGGTCCGCGTCGTGAAATTCGGCGCTGCCGACGTAAACGCGCTCGCTGCACCCGGCGAGGAAGGAGAAATCGTGGTGCTTGCTTCCAGCGATGAAGCGTTTGAGGGCTATTGGAAGCGCCCCGATGCCGATGCCAAAGCGCTGCGTCAGGGATGGTATTTCACCGGCGATAGCGGCTATGTCGATGCGGACGGAGACATTTTCGTCACCGGGCGCGTCGACGATCTGATTATTACCGGCGGAGAAAACGTCTCTCCGGTGGAGATCGAAAACTGCCTTTCACTTCATCCCGCGGTTGCCGAAGTGGCCGTAGTTGGGCTGCCCGATGAAAGGTGGGGGCAGATCGTGGCTGCTTTCATCAAGCGCCGGCGTTCCGTGAGCGAAGCGGCGCTCGATGCGCATTGTCGTGCATCCGGCCTGGCCAATTTCAAACGACCGCGCCGCTATGTCTTCGTGGAGGAAATTCCGAAATCTCCCGTGGGTAAGCTGCTTCGCCGTAAACTCGCAGCAGGCGAGTATGTGCCAGAGGCAGGCACGGCCAGGACCGCTTAGCCCGCAGAGGTATTTTCTTTGCCAAATCGAAATTTATGGAAAGGCTCAATCCATGAGCGAAAATCAAACTGCTCTTGATCCCAGATTCCAAAATCTCGACGGCTTTCGCGTTGAAATCGATCCGTCTCGCGAACGGGGTGATATCATTCTCGCCCGACCGCCGATGAACACGATTTCGATGCGCCAGCGCGATGAACTCCGCAAGGCTTTCGAGGCGCTCGATGAAGATCCGCACGTTCGGGTCATCGTGCTTCGTGCGGAAGGAGAGCACTTCTCCTCCGGCGGTTACATTCGCGGGTTTCTCGAGGCCTCGCCCGAGCATGTTTCCAAGCTTGCCTGGAATATCGCCGCGCCGGCGCGTTGCACGAAGCCGGTGATTGCGGCAAACCGCGGTTATTGCTTCGGCGTCGGGTTCGAGCTTTCGCTTGCTTGCGACTTTCGCATCGTCTCCGAAACATGCCTCTATGCCTTGCCCGAGCAAAAACTCGGCCAAATCCCGGGCTCCGGCGGCTCCGCGCGGCTGCAGAAGATTGTCGGCATTACGCGGGCGAAAGATATCGTCATGCGTTCGAAACGGATTCCGGGCCCTCAGGCGGTGGCATGGGGCATTGCAACGGAATGCGTGCCCGACGATAAGCTGGAAGCGACGGTCGATGCTCTGGTTGAGGAATTGCGCAGCTTTTCCCCGCTCGCACAGCGCACGGCCAAGAAACTCTTGAACGATACCGAAGATGCCACGCTCTCGATCGCCATCGAGTTAGAGGGGCACTGTTATAGTCGCTTGCGCCAGTCGGACGATTTTCGCGAAGGCGTCGAAGCCTTCCATGCGAAGCGCGCGCCGAAATTCCGAGGAACCTAACGCCTAGGTGCTCGGCCGGGCGGGCTGCCATTCCCGGCCGGCCCGCGCATGCAGATAACCGTTGATAAACGGGATCGGAGCAATGCGTTCGGCAAGGCGCGCGTTGGCCTCTTCCGCGCTGCAAGTGCCGTCGAGCACGGCGCGGTAAATCCCGGCGACTTCCACCATATCCAGCGTGTGTGGGGAGAGTCGGAAATGGCTCACGCCCGCTGCTTGCAGCTCGGCCAACTCATCCAGCAGAACCAGGAACCCATGCGAAAGGGTTTGCGTGCCGTTCACAGCAAACAACGCCCGCCCGCTGAGTTCGGAGACTTCCAACCCATCCGCATCCAAACCGCAGACGAACTGGCAGTTATCCTTGTGCAGATTGTGCGCGCGGGCGTGATAGCAGCGCTGCGAAATGGCAAGCGGCTGGCGGCCGAATGCAAAAACCTCCGTCTCGCCGGTTCGGTTATGGCGCGCAAGCGTGGCGATCTGTGCGGCGGAAAGCTCAACCGGCATGTTTACACGCCGGGCACCATGGTTTCGCAGCACATCCAACGCCCGCTCATGAAACACATTGATCAACGGGCCCGAGACAAACCGTTTTCCTCGGACCCAATGCAGGCAGGCCAAATCGTTGATTTCGATTGTTTCGCCGGCGTCGAGCAGAGCCTGAATTCCTGCCGCTTCCTGCTCGGTGGTGATCAAAGCCGGGGTGGAAAAGATCACTTCTTTACCGGCCCGGCGCAGTCGAGCGGCAATTTCCGGCAAATCTTCCTCGAACCAAGGCAACCGTTTGCTGCAGACGGCTTCGCCCAGATAAACGCAATCAATCGGCGCTTCATCGGCGATGCGCGCATAGAAATCGCGCCGCCGCGGATTGGGCCAATGGAATAGGATCGGCCCCAAGGTTAAACGGCTTTTTGCCGGATTGCTCATCGCCAGCCTCGCGCGTAGGCGCCGAACGTCTCTCGTCCGCCTTCCGCCACACCGGCAAGTTCGGCGGCCTCTGCAGGCAGCGGTTTGCCTTGCGCGAGCGAATCGAGAATCGCCCGAAAGGTGCCGACAATTTTGCTCACATAGGCGCGGCTGCGCTGGCGCCCCTCGATTTTCAGCGCAGTGACCCCCGCCGCTTTGAGTTCGGCCAACAACGGAATGACATTCAGCCCGATCGGCTCTTCAAACAAATAGATCGGCCGGCCATGGACAAGGTATCGACCCTTGCATGGCGTGGGATACGCGGCGGGTTCGTGCGGTCCGAAGCGGTTGATCACCACTTCGCCCAGACGCGAGACCAGGCAGTTGCCCTCTTCCTGGTAGGAAACATGCTCGGCCGGCGCGCAGACCCCGTCCATGCTCGGCGAACGCCCGGTGATGTAAGAGGAAAGATAGCACCGCCCTTCGACCATGGTGCCGAGGCTGCCGAACGCAAACACCTCGGCCTCGATGTCCGTCTGCCCGATAAGCGCCGCGATCTCCTCCACAGCCAGCACGCGCGGGAGGATGACACGGCTGATCCCAAACGTTTCGCGATAAAAGCGAATCGCAAACGCACTTGCCGCCGCCGCCTGAACCGAAAGATGAAGCCTCAGCTTTGGATAAGTTCTGGCGGCGTAGTCGAGCACGCCGAGATCGGCCACAATGATAGCATCGGCACCCAAGGCTGCCGCATCATCGACGGCGCGCTGCCAGGGGCCGAAATCTCCGGCACGGGCAAACGTGTTGACGGCGACGAAAACGCGGCAGCCGCGCGCGTGCGCGTAGGCGATACCGCTTTTGAGCTCGTGGCGATCGA
The DNA here is from genome assembly GCA_023511585.1 of Terriglobia bacterium. Lineage (GTDB taxonomy): Bacteria > Pseudomonadota > Alphaproteobacteria > Acetobacterales > Acetobacteraceae > JAIMBF01. The sequence continues at coordinate 12,408 of JAIMBF010000041.1, read as the reverse complement.
AGTTCAACCCCGGATAATTGCGGGCGTTGGTGCAATCCTGAAACCCGCAATAAACGGCATCCGCGCCTGCGTCCACGGCCGCGCGCAGGGCAGCCGGGGTGCCTGCGGGGCAGACGAGTTCCAGATAAGCTTTCATGATAGATCCCGCGCCAGATCTCGCCGCCTCAGTCTTGCTTCCAGCTTGGCCAAGCGAGCGTTTGCCTCCTGCAACTGGGCTTCCAGCCGCGCGCAACGCGCCGCCACCGAGGCTTCTTCACGGCGCGCGGCATGCAGTGCTTCGTGCCAAGCCATCAGGCGCCGACGCGTCTTCACCAGACGCCGCTCCAGCGCGAGTGCGGCGTGCTGCACGAGCCCGCTTGCCGGCCCGAACAGCGCCATTGCCGTTGCGAAAAGATCTACCGAGTCGCGTTCCAGCGCGTTACGAAGGCTCAAGACCGTTTCGGTATCGCCGGTAATCACGATTTCGCGAGAGAAGAACAAGGTATCGCTATCCAGCCTCCCTTCCAGCAAACCGACGAGTGACTCAAGCTTTCCTTTGACACGGGCGTTGAGGGGTTGATCGAGCGTTCCTGTCGGTATGAGCGAGGGAAAACCGCCGCCGTAGCGAAGCACGAAGCGATGCGGAAGATCGATCGGCTCGATGCCGATCGCGCAGGGCGGATGCGCCGCCAGCGTGCGAAAGAGCCGTGGATGTTTGCGTGCAAGCACGGCCAACAGCAAACCGATGCCGCGTTCCAGAATTGGGGCAGGAAGCAGCGCCAGCGCGTTGCTGACAAGCAGAACCGGGAATTCCGCTTCGGCCATAAAGCCCTTCTCCTCCCGTCTCGATGCTTCGCGCCCGCATGCTTGACCGAATCCTCAAGCAGAAGCGATGCGTTGGCACAACACGGCGGGCGGTATTCGGCTTTGATCTAGATCAATCCGCTGCGGCACGAATGGTTCAAATAGCCATTGCCCCAAGCGGCGCCAATCGCTTCTCCGTCGGCGATAGCAGAAAATTCCAAGAGCAGACGGCAGGGTTTCCGCTCAAGCGCTGCGTAATAGAAACAGGCCCTGTTGACCGAAAATATTGGCCAGCCAGCGCGAGCGCCGCCACGGCGCGCGGCGGCCGGTTTCGTCGGCGGCAAGCCACTGCTCGACAATGTATCCGTCGGTTTCGCACAACTCGAAGAAATCTCGAATCGTGCAAGGATGGATATTCGGCGTCTCGTACCAAGGCCGATCCCAAATCGCGGTCAGCGGCATTTTCCCGTGCGCCAACAATTGCCAACGCACTTGCCAATGCCCGAAATTCGGAAAGCTGATGACGGCGCGCGCGCCGATGCGCAACATTTGGCGCAGCACTTCCCGCGGCCGCCCTACCGCCTGCAGGGTACGTGAAAGCACCACATAATCGAATGCACCGTCGGGATAGTAGGCGAGATCGACATCCGCATCGCCGTGCATCACCGGCAGGCCATGCGCAATCGCGCGTGTCACTTCCGCCATATCGATTTCGATGCCGCGGGCATCGCAGCCCTTGGTGTGAAAAAGATAGGAGATCAATGTACCGTCGCCGCAGCCGATATCGAGAACGCGCGATCCCGGCGCAATCATCTCCGCGATGAGGCGAAGATCAACGCGCATATTTTTGGCAACGTAACGAATTGCCTCGCGTTGGCGCACGGTGCTCACAACAATCCCGCGTGTTCTCGGCAGCCGGCGAGAAAACCCGCTAACGTGCGATGGAAATCCGGCTCGTCAAGCAAAAACGCATCGTGCCCTTTATCGGTTTTGATTTCAACGAAGCTCACATTGGCTCCCGCACGATTAAGAGCCTGGGCGATGGCGCGGCTTTCCGCGGTCGGGAACAGCCAATCGGAGCTGAATGAAACCAGGCAGAACCGGGTTTGCGAATGGCGAAACGCCGCCGCAAGATCGCCATTGTAGTCTGCTGCAAGGTCGAAATAATCCATCGCACGCGTGATGGTCAGATAAGAATTCGCGTCAAATCTTTTCACAAAAGTGCTGCCTTGATGCCGGAGATAGCTTTCCACCTCGAAAATATCGCCAAAGAACGGAAAGCCCGAACCGGCGGCGGCTTCGCCCGGGCGTTGGCGGCGGCCGAATTTACGCGTCAGCGCCTTTTCGCTGAGATAGGTGATATGCGCGGCCATGCGGGCAACCGCAAGCCCGCGCGCAGGCACGCGCCCGCTTTGCCAATACCGCCCCCCTTGCCAGTCCGGATCGGCGAAAATCGCTTGCCGGCCCACTTCGTGAAATGCGATGTTTTGCGCCGAATGGTGGGCAGCAGCGGCAATGGGCACGGCGGCAAAGACGGCATCGGGGTAGGAGGCAGCCCATTGCAGCACCTGCATCCCGCCCATGGAACCGCCGACCACGGCAAACAGCCGGCGGATCCCCAGGTAATCGACCAGCTTCTTTTGCGCCCGAACCATATCGCCGATCGTGATCGGAGGGAAATCAATGCCCCAAAGCGCACTGCCGTCGCCCGCCGCGTCGTCGCGCACGCTGCGCGGCCCGGTGCTTCCCATGCAGCCGCCCAAGACATTGGAGCAGATCACGAAGAACCGTTCCGTATCGATCGGCCGGCCGGGACCCACCACCAGCTCCCACCAGCCGGGCTTGCCGGTCAGCGGGTGGCGCTCGGCAACATACTGATCTCCGGTCAGTGCATGACAAACCAGAATGGCGTTGCTACGGGCCTCGTTCAGCCGGCCGTAGGTACGGTAGGCCAAGGTCAGGCTCGGCAAATGCGTGCCGCATTCCAGCGTGAGCCCGTCCGCAAACCGCACATGGGTGTGCTCGATGGCAATATCGATCGTCGGATCCATCCTACCTTGCTGCATAAGCAGAGCTGCGGGCAACCGCAACTGGCTGCCCGCATCGAAATATCCTTTTGTCGGCAAAGCTGCCACGCAGATTTGCAGAGGCCGCGCGATCGGCTATCTCTTGGGATAGAGAATCAAATCAAACGCCGATGTCCGCAACACCCCCTCCTCTTGCTACCAACCAAGATCTCTCCCCCGAGAACGGCCTTTCGGCGCTTCGTGCCGAAGTGGACCGATTGGATGACGCTTTGCACGAGCTCTTGATGCAACGGGCTGCGGTGGTCGAACGCGTGGCCGCCGTGAAGGGGGGCGGGCTTGCGCTGCGTCCCGGCCGCGAGGCGCAAATCATCCGCCGGCTTCTCGCGCGTCATTCCGGGCGGCTCCCGCAACAGAGCATTGTGCGCATTTGGCGGGAATTGCTCGCCGCAACCTGCGCGATGCAAGGAAACTTCGTGCTTGCCGTCTGCGAACCGGGAGAGGCATTTGCCTTTACCCAGCTTGCGCGCGAGCATTTTGGGGCGCTCACGCCGCTGCGCCAGCATCCCAGTCCGGCGCAGGCGATTGCCGAAGTCAGTGCCGGCTCGGCCTCGCTTGCGATTTTGCCGCCCCCGGAAGAAGCGGCGCAGGGCGCGGGGGCTTGGTGGCAAGCGTTGCTGCATCGCGATAACCCGCGCATGTATATTATCGCACGCCTTCCCTTCTGGTTGAACCGCCCGGAAGGGGCCCCGCGGGTGACCGCTTTTGTGGTGGCGGCGGCGGCGCCAGATCCCTCCGGAGACGACCGCTCGATGCTGGGCCTTGAAGTCCCCTCCGAGCTCAGCCGCGCGCGGGTGAATGCCGCTTTCCAAGCTGCCGGATTCTCGGTCGGCCAAATTCTGCTGTGTCGGCCGAGCAGCGAGGCTCTGGCGCGCCTTTTGGTGGATGTCGAAGGACACGTGACCAGCGATGATCCGCGTCTGGCGGCGCTTGCGCGCGAGCTTGGCCCGGCGGTTGTACTCGGCGGCTATGCCGTTCCCATTCGCGCGGAGAGCCCATGAGCCCAAAGCCTCGTCCGGAGATTCTGAGCATTCAGCCCTATGTCGGCGGCGAATCGACGCTGCAGGGGGCGAATCGGGTCTATAAATTATCCTCTAACGAGGGGGCGTTCGGTCCCCCGCCCACAGCGCAGGCGGCATATCAGCGGCTTGGCTCCGAATTGCACCGTTATCCGGACGGCGATGCACGGGAGCTCCGAGAGGCAATTGGCGCACGCTTCGGGCTTGATCCGGCGCGCATCGTCTGCGGCGCCGGCTCCGATGAGCTGATCAGCCTGCTTTGCCATGCCTATGGCGGCCCGGGCACCGAGCTTGTGATGTCCGCGCACGGCTTTCTGATGTACGCCATTTCCGGCGCCGCGGCGGGCTGCCGGGTGGTGAAAGCCCCCGAGCGGAATTTGACGGCGGATGTCGATGCCATTCTGGCGGCGGTTTCTCCGGCAACGCGGCTTGTCTTTCTTGCCAATCCGAACAATCCCACCGGAAGCTTGTTACCTCAAAGCGAGTTAGAACGGCTCCGTCGGGGCCTGCCGGACGAAGTGCTGTTGGTGATCGACGCGGCGTATGCCGAATATGTGGATCGCGCAGACTACGACCCCGGCAGTGCCCTTGTTGCTGCCGGCGAAAACACCGTGATGACACGCACCTTCAGCAAAATCTTCGGTCTCGCGGCTTTGCGGTTGGGGTGGGCCTTTGCACCTGCCGCGATTGTCGATGTGCTGCACCGTGTGCGCGGGCCGTTCAATGCCAATGCCGCGGCGCAGGCGGCCGGTATCGCCGCTTTGGCGGAACCGGGATGGGTGGAAAAGTGCCGCGCCCATAACAGCGAATGGCGGGCGCGCCTTTCCGGTATGCTTGCCGATCTCGGCATTAAGGTCTGGCCGAGCGAAGCAAATTTCATTCTTGCCGATTTCGGCACTCCGGCCAAAGCGCAATCGGCGGATCAATTTTTGCGCGCACGTGGGATCATCGTCCGCCGTGTGGCAGCCTACGGGCTTGCGCAGTGCCTGCGTATTACCATCGGCACCGCGGAGGAATGTACCCTCGTGGCCGAATCGCTTGCGCACTTTGTCCGCATGGAAAAGGAAAAGGCGGATGGCTGAGCCTCTCTTCCGCCGCCTTGCGTTGATCGGCATCGGTTTGATCGGCAGCTCGATTGCCCGCGTCAACCGCGAACGCGGCGGGCTCGCCGCCGAGATCGTGGCAACGGCGCGGACCGAGAAAACGCGGGCGCGCGTTGCCGAACTCGGCATTGTCGATCGGATCGAAGCGGATCCAGTAGCTGCCGTTGCCGGCGCCGATTGTGTGATTCTCTGCACGCCTGTCGGCACTTTTCGCGCTTTGGCGGAACAAATCGGACCGCATCTGAGCCAAGGCGCGATATTGAGCGATGTCGGCTCGACCAAGCAATCCGTGATTCGGGATGTGACGCCCCATATTCCCCAAGGGGTGCATTTCGTGCCCGGTCATCCGCTTGCGGGCACGGAATATTCCGGCCCGGACGCGGGCTTTGCAAGCCTTTTTGATGGGCGATTCACCTTGCTGACGCCGCTTCCCGAAACGGACCCGGCCGCCGTGGAGCGTATGGCAGAATTCTGGCGCCGCTGCGGCTCGATGGTGGAGGTGATGGACGCGGGCCACCATGATCGCGTGCTCGCCATAGTCAGCCATCTTCCGCATTTGATTGCATTTACCATTTGCGGCACAGCGGATGATCTGGCCGATGAAAGCCGCCAGCAAGTCTTGAAATACGCGGCTTCCGGCTTTCGCGATTTCACCCGGATCGCCGCTTCCGATCCGGAGATGTGGCGCGATGTATTCCTCAACAATCGTGAAGCGTTGTTAGAAATGCTCGCGCGCTTTATGGAAGATGCGCAAGCCATGGCGCGCGCGGTGCGTTGGGGGGATGCCGCCTATATCGAAGACAAGATCCAACGCGGCCGGCGCATCCGCAAGAGCCTGATCGAGCTGAAGCAAGCATAACAGGCGTGCGGGGAGCTTTGCGCTTGACGCGGGCTTTCGCGCGGCGTATCTCTACTTGCAAATGAGAATGCGTTGCATCTGCAATCACCGGAGGGGCCGCGACGGCGTCTAAAAACCACCATGAGCAAAACTCTTCTCTCTTTTCGCGAACTGCCGCGGGGCTTACAAAGTGCCGCACTTCTCTCCGTCTGCCTTGCTGCGTTCGCCGCATTTGCGGCTTGGGCGGAAGATCCTCCGGGCGTGGAACTCAGGATTGAGAACCATCGGTTTACCCCCGCCGAAATCGTGGTTCCCGCGCATCGACCGGTTGTGATTCACATCAAAAACCTGGATGCAACGGCCGAGGAATTCGATTCCTCCGCGCTGAAAGTGGAAAAGGTCATCGCCGGGCATGGGGAGGGCAGCGTGCATCTTCGCCCGCTTGCGCCGGGTCGCTACCCCTTCAAGGGTGAGTATCACGAGGCAACCGCACAGGGCGTGGTGGTGGCCAAATAGTCTTCCCGGCATTGCGTAAGGGGATCCGCTCATGTTGGGCGCAGCGGTCATCACATTTCGGGAAGTGATTGAGGCCGGCCTGATCGTCGGCATCGTGCTCGCCGCCTCGCACGGGGTGGTCGGGCGCGGCAGAGTGGTCAGTGCGGGTATTGCGCTTGGGGTATTGGGCGCAGCGTTGCTCGCGGCTTTCGCCGATCAACTGAACGCCGCCTTTGTCGGCTCCGGGCAGGAGTTGTTTCAGGCGGCCATTCTGCTGGCAGCGGTTGTGATGCTCGCCTGGCACAACATTTGGATGGCAAGCCATGGCCGTGCCATGGCGCGGGAGATGCGGGCGCTCGGCACGGACGTCAGTGAAGGGCGCCGCCCGGTGCGGATGCTGGGCATGGTTGTCGGAATCGCGGTGCTGCGCGAGGGGTCCGAGGTTGTGCTGTTTCTTTACGGAATTGCCGCAGCCGGCGGCGTTTCAGGCCTCGGCATTCTCGGCGGCGGCGTGATCGGCCTTGCCGGCGGCGTTCTCGTTGCCGCGCTGATGTATCGGGGCCTGCTGGCGATTCCCGCCGGTCGTCTGTTTGCCGTGACCGGATGGCTGATCACGCTGCTGGCCGCCGGCATGGCAAGCCAGGCCGTGGTTTTTCTCCAGCAAGGCGGATACGCCGCCATTCTCGCCGAGCCGCTTTGGGATACGCGCTGGCTGCTTGCCGAGGATTCGATTTTGGGCCGGCTTGCCCACACGCTCGTGGGCTATACGGATCAGCCGGACGGGCTGCAGCTTCTGGCCTATGGGGCAACGATTTTGGCGATTACCATGTTGGCCCGCACCGTGCGGGCCTCGCACCAGCGCGCGCAAGCCCGCCTTGCGGCCGAAAGCCGGTTCGGCTAGCCCGCCGAAAAAGCGCAGCCCGCGTGCATTCTTTTTGCGGCGTTTGCTTGCAAAAGACGAACTGCTGCTCTATCTATGAAGCAACATTCTCTGCTGTGTTCAACGGGAGGGTGGCCTTGACCGGCCGCCTTTTTCATTTGACCAACGAAGATCCGCGCGTTTTTGCTCTTCAAGCAAAGCTTGTGGATATCGTCTCACCGACGATTGCCCACATGGGTTACGAGCTTGTGCGTCTTTTGATCCTCGGCCGTGAACGCCCGACGGTGCAGATCATGGTTGAGCGCCAGGACGGCAAGCCCATGGGTGTGGCCGATTGCGAAGCCCTGAGCTATGCTCTGGGCCCCGTGATCGATGTGGCCGACCCGATTCCGGGCGCCTGGACGCTTGAAGTCAGCTCGCCGGGCATCGACCGGCCGCTGGTGCGCGTGAAAGACTGGAACCGGTTCGCGGGCCATCTTGCGCATGTGGAACTGATGGCTCCGATCGGGGGGCGCAAACGCTTCGCCGGGATTGTGCTTGGTGCGAATGAAACCGTGGCACGGTTGCGCCTTGATGACGAAACCGAGGTAAACTTGCCGTTGGCTTCCATTCGCCGCGCCAAGCTCGTACTGACCGAGGCGTTGATCGCAGCCACCGCGGAAACCAAGCAGAGCAATTGAGACACGAACTGAGACACGAACAAAGAGAGCAGCCGAAAGAGTTTATGAAAACCATGGATACAGCCGTCGCCCGACCCGAACTCCTTATGGTGGCGGATGCCGTCGCCCGAGAGAAGTCCATCGACCGTGAAGAAGTTCTCGAGGCGATGGAGCAGGCAATTCAAAAAGCCGGCCGCGCCAAATACGGCCATGAAAAGGACATCCGCGCGAGCATCGACCGCAAGACCGGTGAAGTGCGCCTTTCGCGTTGGACCGAAGTGGTCGAGCATGTCGAGAACGAAGAGACGCAAATCCCGCTGGCCATTGCCCGCAAAATCAAGCCCGACATCAAGGTCGGCGAATATCTGATCGACCCGCTTCCCCCCATCGATTTCGGCCGCATCGCCGCGCAAACGGCAAAGCAGGTCATTATGCAAAAGGTGCGCGAATACGAACGCAAACGCCAATATCTGGAGTTCAAAGACCGTATCGGCGAAATCGTAAACGGCACCGTCAAGCGCACGGAATACGGCAACCTTATGGTTGATCTCGGTCGCGCCGAAGCGCTCTTGCGCAAAGAAGAGCTTATCCCGCGCGAGAGTTTTCGCAACGGCGATCGGGTGCGGGCCTATATTTATGACGTTCGCGAAGAGCCGCGCGGGCCGCAAATTTTTCTCTCCCGCACGCATCCCGGGTTTCTCGCCAAGCTCTTTGCGCAAGAAGTGCCGGAGATTTACGACGGCATCATCGAAATCAAGGCTGTCGCGCGGGATCCCGGCTCGCGTGCCAAAATGGCCGTCTATAGCCGCGATCCTTCGATCGATCCGGTGGGCGCCTGCGTGGGCATGAAAGGCTCGCGCGTGCAAGCTGTGGTGCAGGAGCTCCAGGGCGAGAAAATCGACATCATTCCCTGGTCTCCCCAGCCTGCAACCTTTGTCGTCAACGCGCTTGCTCCGGCCGAGGTAACCAAAGTGGTGATCGATGAGGACGCCAAACGCGCCGAAGTGGTGGTGCCTGATGATCAGTTGAGCCTCGCCATCGGCCGGCGCGGCCAGAACGTGCGCCTGGCAAGCCAGCTCACGCACTGGGATATCGATATTCTGACCGAAGCCGAGGAAAGCGAACGCCGTCAGGAAGAGTTCCGCCGCCGCACCAGCCTGTTTGTCGATGCCTTGGACGTGGACGACGTCATCGCCGGGCTGTTGGTGACCGAAGGCTTCACCTCAGTGGAGGAGCTGGCCCTTACGCCCGTTGAGGAGCTCGCCGAAATTGAAGGCTTTGATGAGAGCATCGCCGCCGAACTTGTCCGCCGTGCCGAAGACTATCTGGCGCGGCATGCCGCCGAATTGGACGAACGGCGGCGCACGTTGGGTGTGAGTGATGAAATCGCCGCCATTGAGGCATTAACGCCGGCCATGCAGGTGGCGCTCGGCGAGAAAGGGATCAAAACCTTGGATGATCTCGCGGATCTTGCCTCCGACGAGCTCATCGAAATCGTCGGCGCAGAGAACCTTGATGAGGAAACCGCCAACCATATCATCATGGCCGCGCGCGCACATTGGTTCGAGAACGAACCGGGCGCAGCCAAGAACGTCAGCGGAGATGGCCGCCGCGCTTGAACACGCCCCTTTCAATCAGGCGGAAGACGAAGAGCGCGGCCCGTTGCGCCGATGCATCGTCACGCGCCTTGTTCAACCGAAGGAGACCATGCTCCGCTTTGTGATTGATCCCGCCGGCCGGGTGGTGCCGGACTTCGCCAATCGGCTGCCCGGCCGGGGATTATGGTTGAGCGCACGGCGGGATGTGTTAGAAACGGCGCGGACGGAAAATGCGTTTGCGCGTGCGGCACGACGGAAGGTGGTGGTGCCGAAGGACCTCACGGACATGATCGCCGCGGGGCTGCGCCGACGTATCTTGGAAACGCTGGGGCTTGCCCGTCGCGCAGGGCAAGCCGTTTCCGGCTTTACCAAAGCGCGTGAATGGCTTTCGACCGGTCGGGCTGGCCTTGTGCTGCAGGCAAGTGACGGAAGCGGTGAAGAAAGGGCACGATTTTTGAGCGGCGCACGTGATGTTCCCGTCTTTGCACCGCTGACCGCCGCAGCATTGGGTGAGATTTTCGGCCGCCCCCAGGTGGTGCACGTGGCGGTGGCCAAAGGCAGGTTGGCGCAGGCCCTCAAGTGGGACTTGCTCAGGCTTGAGGGCATTGAAGGCAACGGCACGGAGAGTATCTCTGCCGAGCAAGGACGTGGAGAGACAAACGAGTAGATGACGGAAAACAAAGAACAAGACAGCAATAAGGGCCGGTTGTCGCTGCGCCCCACCGGGCGAGTCGATCTGGGCCGAACGGTGGAAGCCGGTTCCGTGCGGCAAAGCTTCAGCCATGGTCGATCGAAGGTCGTCCAGGTTGAGGTGCGCAAAAAGCGCGGCGTGCCGCACCCGCCCGCGCCCGGCGCGGGGGCCGCACAAGGAGCGGGAGCTGCCCAGCCTTCCTCTGTCGCGGGCGGCGCTCAGGCCGCCCCCGCCGCTGCCGACCAACGCCTCGGCGTGACATCTCCGCCCCGCGCCGGTGTGGCAGGACGAACCCTCACGCAGGCCGAACTTGCTGCCCGGCAGCGTGCCTTGGCCGAACAACAACGCGAAGCCGCGCGCCGCGAGGCCGAAGCGCGGGAGCGCGAGAAAATCGCCATTCTTTCCGCGGCCGAAGAGGCGCGTCGGCGTGAGGAAGAAGCCCGCAAAGCGGCCGAAGAGGAAGCGAAGCGAAAGGCCGAGGAAGAAGAGGAAGCCCGGCGCAAAGCCAAAGAAGAACAGCGCCGCAAGGCCGAGGAAGCCAAGCAAGAAGCGAAGCAAGTTTCAGAAGAGGCGAAAGCGCACGCTGCTCCGTCCCCTGCCAAGCCTAGCCCTCAACGGGCGACCGCCGCTCCGCGTCCGGCTGCCAAGCCCACGCCTCCGCCGGCGCCTCCGAAACCTACGGAGACATTGCATCTCCGGCCCGGCCGTGCCGCGATCTTGGACGAAGAGGAAGAAGAACGCTCGGCCCGCCGTGCCGGCGCGGCAGCGCGCAAGCCAAGCTTAGCTCCGGCCAAGAAAGGGCTGGAAGAAAAGCGCCGGGTCAACAAGATCGATGTTCTCGCCGCGCTGGAAGGCGAGGATGAGCGGGTGCGCAGCCTGGCCTCGGTGCGCCGCCAGCGGGAACGGGAGCGCCGCCAGGCGGAGCTCGAGCGGCTGCGTTCCGATCAGGTCAAAGTGGTGCGCGAGGTCGTGCTGCCTGAGACGATTACTGTGCAAGAGCTGGCCAACCGCATTGCGGTTCGTGCGGCCGATGTGATCAAGGCATTGATGAAACTCGGGGTGATGGCCACGATCACGCAAACCATCGATGCCGACACCGCCGAGCTCGTGGTGCAAGAATTCGGGCATCGGGTGAAGCGCATCTCCGAAGCCGATGTCGAGCTCGGCCTGGAAGGGGCCCCCGATACCGAGGCCGAGCTTCTGCCGCGCCCGCCGGTGGTCACCGTCATGGGCCATGTCGACCACGGCAAGACCTCGCTCTTGGATGCCTTGCGCCAGACCGACGTGGCCGCGCACGAAGCCGGCGGCATTACCCAACATATCGGCGCCTATCAGGTCCGCCTTGCATCCGGCGATCGGGTAACCTTCATCGACACGCCCGGCCACGAAGCGTTCACCGCCATGCGCGCCCGAGGCGCCAGCGTGACCGACATCGTGGTGCTGGTGGTCGCTGCCGATGACGGCGTGATGCCCCAAACCGTGGAGGCCATCCGTCACGCCAAGGCTGCGGGTGTGCCCATCGTTGTGGCGATCAACAAGATCGATAAGCCGGACGCCAACCCCGACCGCGTGCGCACCGAGCTTCTCAACCACGAAGTGGTGGTCGAGAGCATGGGCGGAGACACGCAATGCGTGGAGGTTTCCGCTACCAAGAAGATCGGGTTGGATCGGCTTTTGGAAGCCATCCTCCTGCAGGCCGAAATTCTGGATCTGCGCGCCAATCCCAACCGCGCGGCGGAAGGCACCGTATTGGAAAGCCGGCTCGATCGCGGCCGCGGCCCGGTTGCCACGGTGCTGGTTCAGCGGGGCACGCTGCATCAGGGCGATATTGTCGTGGCCGGAGCCGAATGGGGGCGAATCCGCGCCATGCTGGATGACAAGGGGCGCCCGATGGCTTCCGCCGGGCCGGCCACGCCGGTTGAGATTTTGGGCCTTTCCGGCGTGCCCGGCGCGGGCGAGCCCTTTATTGCGGTGGAAAGCGAAGCTCGAGCCCGCGAAATCAGCGAATTTCGCCAGCGCAAGCTGCGCGAGAAAGCAGCCGCCGGCAGCCTCGCCGGGCGCGGGACGTTCGACCAGATGCTCGCACGCATCCAGGCGGGCGAGCAAAAAGAGGTCGCCGTGGTCATCAAGGCGGACGTTCAAGGCAGCGCCGAGGCGATCGAGGCAACCGTGCAGAAGCTGGGCACGGAAGAGGTTCAGCTCAGGGTGCTGCATGCCGCCGTCGGCCAGATTACCGAAAGCGACGTGCAGCTCGCCAA